>JBEKAT010000121.1:0-7095 GCA_050015775.1 Sedimentisphaerales bacterium
TATGCATCCTTAGGCGTTTTAACAAGCATGATTCAAACGAGGTACGCCGCCATTGCGTGCGTGGTGATTTTCCTCGTGTCGTTTCTTGTTGTCTGGCGGATGGGGTTTTTGAAAATGGAGGGTCTGCGAGGAGCGATACACCAAAAGGATGATACCGATAAGACACGCTCATAAACCGCATCTTATGCCTTTGTATTGAATTACCCACGGCGTTAAAGGAGGCAAGCGGCCTCTGCGATGAGATGCGTTATTAAGCTAAAAGCCTAAGTTGCCCTGACCTTCCCCCCAAAAACTGTGCCACTTGTAATTAGAAAACCCGCCACGCTCTTGCTTCTCGGCCTTGGTGCAGTGATAGCAGCCAGAAGGCGTTAAAAAATACCTCGTTTTTTCTCTTGACAAACACCGGCAAAAGGGTATCATTAAAATCGCCTTTGCTGGGGGGCAAAAGGCAATGAAGAAGGAGAAGGAGAATGACCGGAGAAGGGTTTCAGTTCATTATTTTCAATCAGCCGGAATAGGTGCGCGCAGGGCACGCCCGAAATAAATAACTACTTTTTTTAAGGAGAGAGAAAATGAGAAGCCAAATTATGTGTGTAGCGGTTCTGTTGACTGCTGTATTGTCGGTGCCCGCTCTGGCCGAGTGGACTACCCCTGTCCCGGTGACATCGGGGATTAACACCCAGCTTAATGAGTGGACGCCATATCTTTCATACGATGGCCTGTCTCTTTATTTTAGCAGGGGTGGTAGTAGTATATACGAAGCCAAACGGAACCAGCCATCCGGCGCCTTTACTTCTGTCAGTCAAGTTTTTAGTACCAGTGGGAACGCTATTTCACCTTGGGTATCGCCCGACAATCTTAGAATGTATTACCACGAGGAATCAAGCTCTTGGCAAATAAAAGTTAGTCAACGGGCATCTGTCAACGATCCCTGGCCGCAGGGAACGGCGGTATCTGGACTTCCCAGCGGTGTCTGTTTACCATCGCTTTCCTCGGACGAATTGACTATTGTTTTCAACAACCCCAATGTAGGAGGTTGGGACATGTACATTGCCACTCGCCCGGACAAAAATTCGTCGTTTAGTAACATAAGAAATCTAAGCGAGATTAATACTGCCGATATGGAAAGCCGACCATTCCTGTCGCCGGATGCGTTGAGTATTTATTACTGCGATGCCAGTTTGGGTCAAATTTTTGAAGCGACGAGGCAATCGCTTAATGACCCCTTTGGCAACGTTCAGCATCTTTCGGCGTTTGATATACCAGGGGGCTGGAGTAACCACCCAGCCATAAGCAGCGACGGCACAGCTTTTTATTTTGTTGGGGGAAGAACAGGTATGCCAGCGGCGGACATTTATGTTTCATACAACATCCCTGAGCCGGCGACGCTATTGCTTCTCGGCCTTGGTGCGGTGATAATAAGAAAATTCAGGGCTTAAAAAACTCCCTGTTTTCTTTTCACCTTTTCTCTCTTTCTTCTGCCTGTCCTTGACAACGGGATCAGGTTTTATGATGCTGCGCGGCAAAAGATTCTCTGCGGCCTTTGCGGTGAATTCTTTGTTCAGTACTTGTCAACCGGCAGATAAATCTTCTGTTGAGGGTCGCGGAGGTTGATGTATTTTACGCCCGACAGTGTTCCATACTGCTGGTAGTAAGTATAGAGTTTGGCGAGTTTGTCGTCGTCGGGGCTTTCGAGATGCCGCTGCCAGGTTCCAAGTTCCGCTCCCCAGATGATTTGAGTGCCTTCTTTTGTGTAAAGGGAGATATGGGGCTCGCGTTTGTTTTTACGGCCTTCGAAATTGGCGACGTCGATTCTGTCTATCTGGCGCAGCAACGGCTTATCGGGACTGACGGCGATATCCATACGCGAGAGCCGATTGAGGACCGCCATACCCGCGGCGAGGTCGTCACCCTGCCAGACCTTGCCCGGGGTGGGGGGGATTTTGCTGAGCTCAAGGCCTGTAATGTTTATAACGGGCAAATTACCAATCGGTGAATAATCGAGGACGACCAAATCGGCGTCGATGAAGAATTTATTTTTTTCGGCGGTAACTAAGAGGAGCGGTTTTCGCCAGCGTCCCGTGATGAGTATGCTTTTGTGAGTGGTCTGGACTTTCGCGTCGGCCAGCCAGGGGACGAGCTTAGCGATATTACTCTGGGCGGAGGCGGCGATTTTTTCGTCGTCGTTAGCGCTGTTGTTCGCTTCGGCGGTGGCGGCGGCGTAAATCCTGTTTTTAATTTCTTCGCTGACCCAGTTTGGAACGTCGCCGACCAGCTCAATGGTTCGATTACCCGACGAGCCGGTGGTTTGCGTTTTTACGTATCTGTCGAGGAACGCGAAGCCCGCCAATACCAGGACAAAAGCGCATATAAACAATGACGCCTTGACGTAACCTGCAACGTTTGACTTGCGGGTGATTTTATCGCCGCCCGAGCCAGGTCCGAATATATTAAAGCCAGTTTTTTTCGCAGCCAATTTTATTTCCTCCGGCCGGTTATTTTATGGGCAATAGCGGAATCAGCCAGGGCCAACTCCACGATTTTCAGGCACAGCCGACCCATTGAAAGCCCAATTTTAACGGCGGCTTTCGGCAAAAGCGAATGGCTCGTCATTCCCGGAATGGTGTTTATTTCGAGCACATAAGGTTTGCCGTCGTCGCCGATAATAAAGTCAACTCTTGCGGCACCCCTGCATCCAAGCGAATTAAAGCAGGTAATCGCCGACGCATGTATTTTATCGACCAGAGCGGGGTCATTTATTGAGTCGAAGAGATATTCTGTTTTGTCGTCGATGTATTTAGCGTGGTAGTCGTAGAAACCGGCGGGCGGACAGATTTCCAGGATTGGCAGGGCTTGTTTTCCGAGGATGCTCACGGTAATCTCCCTGCCCTTTATGAAGCTTTCAATCATACAGTCGCCGAACTGGGCGGCGCATTTTTTCGCGGCCTCAATCGCCGATTTGGGGTCATCCGCGATTGATATGCCTATTGTGCTGCCTTCGCGCAATGGTTTGACGACGTATTTTTTTCCCAGTTGCCGGATATGTTCCTCAAGACAAGCGTTTTTTTTGCCCGGCTCGAACAAAATCGAATCAGGCATTGTAACTCCCGCGGCGGTAAATATTTTTTTGCTTTCCCATTTGTCGAACGCCAGCCGGCTGGCTAACGGGCCGCTGCCTGTATAGAGGAGGCCTTTTGATTCGAGGATTTTCTGTATCTGGCCGTCTTCGCCGAATGTGCCGTGAAGCGCGATAAAAAACACATCGATTGTTTCATCGTCGAGGATGTCCATCGCGTCGGGTTTTATATCCACGGTAACGACATTAGCGCCGGCTTTTTTCAGGGCTTCGGCGACACATTTGCCGCTTTGGATGCTGACTTCGCGTTCCCTGCTTATGCCGCCCATAAGGACGGCCACTTTAAGCTGGTCAGATGACGGTGATGACCCCGGATTTGGAGAAGGATGAGACCGCATTGTTATTTCCAGATTTCGATCTCAAGCTCCAGCTCGACGTTGAACTGCTTTTGGACCTTTTCTTTCACCAGTTCTATCAGCCGCATAACGTCTCGGCTGGTGCAGCCCTTTTGCGCGATGAAAAAGTTGGCGTGCTTTTCGCTTACGACTGCCCCGCCTATTTGCAGACCTTTTAGTCCCGCTCGGTCAATCATTGCGCCTGCCGACAGGCCTCGCGGGTTTTTGAATATGCAGCCCGAATTGATGGTGTTAAGGGGCTGGCTATTTTTCTTGTAAACCCAGTTTTCCTTAATCGTTTTCGTAATCTGTTCCGGGTCGCCAGCGGTCATATTTATTTTCGCTTCGAGGATGAATTTCGCCGTGATATTTGTCTGGCGATAATCAAATTGAAGCTCGGGTTTTTTCTTTTCGGATACTTTGCCGTCGTTATCCATCAGGGTAACGCTTTCGACGACGGTCCCGATATCGCCGAAGTTTCCGCCTGAGTTCATCCTGATCGCTCCGCCTACCGAGCCGGGGATACCCGTCAGCGGTTCGAGGCCTGAAAGTCCTTTCTTGGCGCAGGTCAACAGCAGCCGGCTCAGTTCGACGCCCGCGCCTGCTATAACCTGTTCTTTGACGAACTTAATCTGTGAGAAATTGTCGCTTTTGAGCTGGATTACCGCGCCGCGAACGCCCTCATCGCTGACGAGCAGGTTCGAGCCGTAGCCGAGGACGTAAATCGGGACTTTATTCTCGTTGCATCGTTTGACGACCAGTGCAAGCTGCTCGGTATCCTGCGGACGGATGAAGTAGTCCGCGGGGCCGCCCAAGCCGTACCAGGTTTCTTTAGCCAGGGGATGCTTCGTTTCAACTATTTTTTCCAAGCCACTGAATATATTCATCGCTCACCTTCCAAACGTCGCCTGCGCCCATAGTAACGACCACGTCGCCGGTGCGAACCTGTTTGGTTAAATAATCGCAAATTGCGTCGAAGCCGTCAATAAACATCGCTTCGCTTCCTTTTGCTCGTATTTTATCGACAAGGACCTGGGCGTTCACCTCTTTTTTTGACTGCTGCGAGTCGCGGACGAAGTAAATCTCCGGCACAATGGTTATATCGGCAAGTTTGAAGCTTTCGGCGAAGTCATCCAGCAAAAATCTCGTCCGGCTGTATTGATGGGGCTGAAAAACACACCACAGCCGTTTGGGCTGGTAATGCTCCTTAATCGCTTTGAGCGACGCCCGGATTTCGGTAGGGTGGTGAGCGTAATCGTCGAGAATGGTTATGCCATTGAGCTTTGCCTTGAGCATCAGGCGGCGGTCAACGCCCGTGAAGCCGGGCAATAATCGCAGGATGTCCTTTACGGCGATGCCGGCGTTTACGGCTGCGGTGATAACCGCCAGCGCGTTGGCGACGTTATGTTTGCCCGGCACGCTGATATGGGTTGAGCCGAGCAATTCCTTATTATGATAAACGTCGAAGGAGTAAAGCCCGTCTTTTTCGACGATGTTGTCGGCGTAAAAATTGTTTTCCTTGCCGAAACCAAAGGTTTCAACCTTCCTGTCATTCCCGCGCAAGCGAGAATCGAGAAGTATCTGTTTGGTGTTTTTGTCTTCGCCGTTGACGATGATTACGCCGCTTGTTTTTGTGCCAAGCGCAAAATCGCGGAACGCCTCGACGATTTCGTCTTCGTCTTTGTAGTAGTCGAGGTGGTCGGCCTCGATATTGAGGATGACGGCGATTTGCGGTTTGAGGTTCAGGAAGCTGCGGTCGTATTCACAGGCCTCGGCGACGAAATGCTGGCCGTTGCCGATACCCGATGAGCCGGCAAGCTGGGTTACGACCGCGCCGACGACGAAATTCGGCTCAAGGCCCGCCAGTTTGAGGACATAGGCGAGCCAGCCGCTGGTTGTGCTTTTGCCGTGAGTGCCCGATATGGCGATACCCTGATAAAACTGGAACACCTTGCCCAGCATCTCGGCGTATTTATAGACCCTGATGCCTTCCCGCCGAGCGAGCTTCAGTTCGGGGTTTTCCTCTTTTATCGCGGCTGAGATTACAACCGCGTCCGCCTGTGGGTCGAGATTGTGCTCTTTGTGGCCTATTTTTATATCCGCGCCGAATCCGCAGAGCCGGTCGATTGTTTCGCCCGGGTTCTGGTCGGAGCCGGTAACGATTGCCTTATGCTTTAAGAGAAGCATCGCCAAGCCGCTCATGCCGATACCGCCGACGCCTATGAAGTGAAACCGTTTGCCCGCAAGTCCGTTAAATCCGTTAGTAACCACTTCCCATCCCCGCCTGGCTCTTGTGGCCGGCTGATGTATCCCTACGTTTGTTCTGAGCATATTTCATCCTTGAAATTAATCACCTTTTAAAACGAGGATTTTAACACGCAGAAAAAAACAATGAAAGAAAAAATTTAATTTGTCGTTAGTCGTTTGTATTCCGTATGTCGTAATTCCGAAGCGGGCTCTCCGCTTTGCTACGTGTCGGATGCCGCCTGCGGCGTCGACTATGCTCAGGATGCTTGTGGACGGAACCAAGCAGTTTGGGTAGAATTGGGAGGCGAGTAAAAATAAGAAGTAAAAGGGGAAAACAGGCGGCTGTTCCCGGTAGCAGTTATTTAATTCTGGAGGCGTTATGGTACTTAAAGTAAAGCTTTCATTGGGTTTGGGATTTCTGTTCTTTATCATTTTTGCCCTGGCGTTTTTCTGTTCGTATTATGTTAACAAACTGTCCCACGATGCTGAGAGTATTCTGAAAGACAATTATGATTCCATTGTCTATTCAAAGAACATGATATCTGCTCTCGATGACATGAGAACATCCATCAGCAGCAGTACCTTTAATCCAAGTGACGACAAAAAAATAACCGACTATTATTCACAGCTTTTCGAATCCGGCAGAGTTGAATTTGAAAAAAACCTGAATGCGGAAAAAAACAATATAACAGAGATCCATGAAAAGGAATATGTGGACGCACTCAATAGTAATTATGATATTTTTCTGGCCCTCTGCGCCCAGATCAGGAAAGGATCAGGCAGCACTTCGATGTATTTTAACGCAGTTCTACCGTGTTATGAAAAGCTCAAACAATCTATTCACAACATTAACGATATTAACATGCAGGCGGTTGTGCGAAAAAGCCAGCTAACAAAACACGATTCAGTTAATGTAATAACCTACATGGCTATAGTAGCGTCATTGTGCATTATATTGGCATTTGGATATTTATGGTATTTTCCGTTTTATGTTTCCAATACAATCTCCTACTTATCAAACAGGATGACTGAATTGCTGAAGAAAACCGGCATCGCGTCTGACATAACAACGGATGACGAGACACATGTCATTTTGCAGTCCATAAAGTTGCTCGAAAAGAAACTGGATGCTGACTCTCACAAATAAGATTTACATAAATGGTGAAGGTCTGTGCAAAAGGGCTATAAACCGGGGTGCGAGAGAGTTAAAGCATTTCTGATTTGCGATTGCCGATTTAGGGATGCGGATTTTTATGACCCGGCAATAAAGTTGCCGGGCTGCTATGAGGTCAGCCGTCAACGGTTATGATCTATTTTTCTTACGTTTTATTTCATAGGCATACTTCCCCTGCATGCAACAGTTTTAGGCTCAGTCTG
>JBEKAT010000122.1:0-6865 GCA_050015775.1 Sedimentisphaerales bacterium
GCGGCAAAAGGGCGATACGGGTAACCGCTGAAGGCGAAACCAGAAGCACAGACCGAAGATTGTTGTTATAATAGCACAACATGGTGAACAGAATAGCGTTGCCGAAGGTAGATAATAGTTGAGCCTGTATTTATAACCTGAACGAAAAAACAGTTTTTTATGGAGAGTTGTCGATGAGCAACGAATTTAACAGAAGGAATTTTTTGAAGACAATCGGAGTGGCGGGGTTAGGTTCGGTTTTGGCCTCAAAGGCAAAATCGGATTCGAATGAGCCAAATGCCGCAGGTGGAAAACAGCAGAATGAAACCCCTCAGGTCCCCACGCGAAAATTCGGCAAGACGGGACCAGATGTATCAGCATTGTCTTTCGGTGCCATACAGCTTATCGATAACCAGGTTATTCTTACAAGCTCTCTGAAGTGGGGCGTGACCTACTGGGATACCGCGCCCGTTTACACGGGCGGCAACAGCGAGACCTGTATAGGTAAATATTTTGCCGCCAATCCCGATATGAGGAAGAAAATATTTCTTGCGACAAAGGCCTCCGGTGCGCATACCGCGGCGGACGTTGAGGAAAAGTTGCAGGCGTCGATGAAAAAAATGAATACCGATTACATTGATGTATTTTATGGCGTGCATGGATTGAATGATGTCTCGCAGCTTACAGATGAGCTGAAAACCTGGGCCGAGAACGCGAAAAAGAAAGGGCTTATCAAATACTTCGGCTTCACCACGCACGGCAATATGGCTAAAAGTTTGTTCGAGGCGTCAAAACTCGGCTGGGTAGATGCCATTTTGACGACGTATAACTTCCGTCTGACTAAAGACCCCATGATGCAAAAGGCCATCGATGCCTGCTATAAAGCGGGAATAGCGCTGACGGCTATGAAAACCCAGAAAAGTGTTTCGGTCCAGACCGACGAAGACAGGAAGCTGATTGAGCATTTCTCGGCGAAGGGTTTCACTGAGGGCCAGGCGAAGATAAAGGCCGTTATGGAAGACGAGAGAATAGCTGCGGTAACCGTCGGGATGAACAGCGTCGCGCAAATAACGGAAAATGTCGCCGCGGCGCTCGACAAGACAAAACTGGCGCAGGACGACAAAAACGCCCTTGCCGAATATGCAAGCGCAACCTGCAGCGGTTATTGTGCCGGCTGCGCCCATATCTGCAACGCCGCTGTTGCCGGCGTGTCAAATATCAATGACGTAATGCGGTCGCTTATGTATCACAACAGTTACGGTGACACGCAACTGGCGAAACAGGCGTTTGCCGCTATACCCGCCGACGTAAGGTCGAGGTTGTTGGCGACTGATTATCGACTTGCTGAACAGCGTTGTCCGCAGCATATGCCGATTGCCCGGCTTGTCCGACAGGCCGTCGAAATACTTGCCTGATGTGGTTTGCGTGATGAGAATTGAATAGGTGAAGCGAACAAAGAAGCGCGAGACAAAATGCTCACGGCTGATTACACTGCTGCTGAATCGCGATGCCCTCAACGATTACCCATCGCCCGGTTTATGAATCAGGCAGTTCACACGCTTGCCTGATTAGTAAAAACGCTGATTTTGGGCTGTTCAGTACACACGAGCATCTGAAAAAATATTGTCACTTGCCAGGCCGTAAGCCCCTTTTAATACAGCACTTATGACTGGTTACCTACTTTTTATTTGGTTCCGCTTGTCCCTTAGATTATAATTCAGCAATAGAGAGGTAGTGGTGTTAAGGTTTTGGCTTCGGCGAAGTTGGTGTGATGAGAAGGTTTTATTACAACGTGTGGTGTCCTTTTACGGTTAATAAAAGAAGGATACTTATTCTTACGATAGCGACGTATATCGCGTTGTGTTAAAAAGTTAAACCTTTTCGGCTTTTCTCCGACCGCTCTTGTTGAGCGGTTTTTTTATGCGCACAATCCCCGATGTTGACATCAACCAGTCCCCAACTTAAGCTTTAGGCAATTGTTTGATTGGAAAGGGACTGCGAATGATAGTTGTAACCGGCGGGGCGGGCTTTATCGGCTCAGCGTTAGTTGCTGCTTTGAATAAACGCGGCATCGACGATATCACGGTCGTTGACCGGCTTGGCAGCGACCAGCGATGGAAAAACCTGGTCAACCTGCGATTTGCCGATTACCTGGACAAAGAGGAATTCCTCGAAATGGTGGCTGAAGACGTTTTGCCTTTCTCCGCTGAGGCCGTCTTTCACCTCGGCGCCTGTTCCTCGACAACCGAGACAGACGCGTCCTTTCTTATGGAAAATAACTTCGAATACACTCGGCAACTGGCCCAGTGGACGACCGAAGAAGGCATCAGGTTCATTTACGCCTCCAGCGCAGCCACCTACGGCGACGGAGAAAGCGGGTTTGCTGACGATGAGGAAAAGCTCGAAACACTCAAGCCACTAAATCCCTATGGCTATTCTAAGCAGTTGTTTGACCTGTGGGCGAAGCGCAATGGCCTGCTTGGAAAAATCGCAGGTCTCAAATATTTCAATGTTTTTGGCCCAAACGAATACCACAAGGCCGATATGCGTAGCTTCGTTCTCAAGGCCTTCGAGCAGATAAACACAACTGGCAAGGTGCGTCTGTTCAAATCGCACAAGCCCGATTACAGGGATGGCGAGCAGAAACGCGACTTTCTCTACGTCAAAGACGCGGTCGATATGACGCTTTTCTTTTTTGATAATCCGGATACATCCGGCATATACAATCTTGGTGCAGGCGTCGCCCGTTCCTGGAACGATTTGGCAAAAGCAGTATTCGCCGCTATGGGCAAAAAGCCGAACATCGAATACATCGATATGCCCGACTCAGTCCGTAATCAATACCAGTATTTCACCGAGGCCGACATCACCAAGCTCCGCAACATCGGCTACGACAAGCAAATTACTTCTCTCGAGGAATCTGTTAAGGATTATGTTCAAAATTATTTAGAAAGAGGAATCTATATTGCGGGGAATGATAAATGAATCGTCTTACGAAATATTTTCTGAGAGGTTTGCTGATATTTGTTCCCGCGGCGTTGACGATTTTTGCTTTTTTATGGGTTTTTACCAAGCTGGATACGGGCTTAAGAACCATTTTCGATATATCGATTCCCGGCCTTGGTATTATCGTGACAATCGTGGTGATATTTATCGTCGGCTTTGTGGCGTCGAGCTTGTTAGGCAAGAAATTATTTGGCCTTATCGAAAGTTTGTTCACAAAGACGCCCTTAGTTAAAATGATTTACTCATCAGTCAAGGACCTCGTCGGGGCTTTTGCCGGCGATAAGAAGAAATTTGATAAACCCGTAGTGGTTGAGCTTATGCCCGGCGGGGCAAAGGCGCTTGGCTTTGTTACCAGGGAGTCGCTTGAGTTTATCGGCCTGCCGGGACATATGGCCGTATATTTGCCGCAATCATATAACTTTGCCGGCGCAGTCCTGATATTCCCGTCGGCACAGGTCAAACCCCTGAAAATCGACAGTTCCGAGGCGATGAGATTCATCGTATCAGGGGGCGTTTCAGGCGGCAGTCAATCTTAACGGGTCTGAGCGTTGCAAATCCTCTCAGGCAGGCGTATAATCGCCCCGGTCGCCGACGGCGAATTTATTGATTTTTGTAAGGATTTTTTGCAATGCAGATTCCGGAACAGTTGAAATTGCTCAAACGCGGCACGGTGGAGGTTTTCACAGAAGCCGAACTGGCCGAAAAACTTATTAATGCCGCCAAAGACAAACGCCAGCTCCGCATAAAGCTCGGCCTTGACCCCACAAGCCCCGATATTCACCTTGGCCATACTGTTGTGCTTCGCAAGATGCGTCAGTTCCAGGACCTCGGCCACAAAGCCGTTTTGATTATCGGCGACTACACCGCCCGCATTGGTGACCCCACGGGCCAGAATACTACCCGCCCGATGCTCTCGCCCGAACAAATCGATAAAAACGCAAAGACATATTTCGACCAGGCGGGCAAGATTCTCGACACCTCCTCTGACAAACTTGAAGTCCGGCATAACTCCGAATGGCTTGCCAACCTTCATCTTGCTGACGTAATTAAACTTGCCGGCAATATGACCGTTGCGCGGATGCTCGAACGCGATACCTTTGAGATTCGTTATAAGAAGGGCGACGCGATAGGCGTCCACGAATTTTTGTATCCGCTTATGCAGGGATATGATTCCGTCGCCATTAAAAGCGACGTCGAACTCGGCGGCACCGACCAAACCTTTAACAATCTCGTCGGCAGAGACCTTCAGCGAGTTAATAATCAGTCCCCGCAGATTGTTATTACCTGCCCCATTCTCGTCGGCTTAGACGGCAAAGAAAAGATGAGCAAATCGAAGGGTAACTACATAGGTGTTACCGACCAGCCCAACGATATGTTCGGCAAGGTTATGAGCATCTCCGACGATATGATGGCAAATTATTTTACCCTGCTTACTGATTTGCCCGCTGAAAAAATCGCCGAGCTGACCAATTCGCAGAAGACCCACCCCAAAGAAGCGAAAGTCCTGCTCGCAAAGACGATTATCGCTCAGTTTTACGATTCAGTAGCCGCCGATTCTGCTGCGGAACAATTTGAGAAGGTCTTTGCGCAAAAGCAATTGCCAGATGAAATGCCGGAGTTCAAATTATCTGCTGAGCCGGTTTCAGTCAAGCAGTTGCTAATTACCTGCAAACTCGTCGAATCAGGCGGCGATGCCAAGCGTATGTGCGCGCAATCGGCCGTAACTATTGACGGGCAGAAGGTTACTGACCCGAACGCTCAAATCACTCCCAAGTCCGGGATGACAATTCAGGTGGGCAAACGCAAATTCGCGAAAATTAAAGTGAATTAAACTTCGGCGAAATGAAAGTATCGAGGTTTGGTCAAAAGATAAAACGCAGGTCGGGAATCAGCCAGTTGATGGTTGATATGGGTGAGGGGCTAAAGGCAGGCCTTGATGTCCTGATGCTCGGAGGGGGTAATCCGTCGCATATACCTGAAGTGGACCGGGTCTTTCGGCAGTGTATGAGCGGGCTTCTTGCTAAAGAAGGCGCGTTCGAGCGGGCGGTCGGCGATTATGACCCGCCGCAGGGCAATAAAGAGTTTATTGAAGCAATCTGCGAATTGTTGCGGGCCGAATGCAGGTGGAACATCAGGCCGGCGAACATCGCGCTCACGGCGGGCAGTCAGTCGGCGTTTTTCATACTCTTCAATATCTTCGCGGGCGAGTTTGAAGACGGCTCAAAAAAGAAAATTTTGCTGCCGCTTGCTCCCGAATACACCGGCTACTGCGACGTGGGTTTTACTGATGGCTTGTTTGTGGCGAATAAGCCCGATATCGAGCACATTGATGAGCATACCTTCAAATATCATGTGGATTTTGACCGGCTTAATCTGGACGAGGACATTGGTGCGATTTGCATCTCAAGGCCTACCAATCCCACGGCCAATGTTCTGACCGATGCCGAAGTCGCCAAACTCGATTCGCTTGCCCGGGCTAAAGGTGTCCCATTGATTATCGACAACGCATACGGCTCACCTTTCCCGAATATAATCTTTACCGACGCAAGACCTCTCTGGAATGAAAATACCATAGTTTGTATGAGCTTGTCGAAGTTCGGGCTTCCCGCGACGCGGATGGGCATTGTCATCGCTCGCGAAGAAATTATCGAAATGGTTTCGGAGATGAACGCGGTGATGAGCTTGAGCACGGCCAGTATCGGCGCCGCGATTGGGACCGAACTTGTGCGAACGGGCGAGCTGATTCGGCTAAGTAAAGAAGTGATAAGACCCTATTATCAGGACAAGGCAAAATGGGCGGTCCGGCAGCTTTGTGGATTGCTCGGCGGAATTGATTTTCATATTCATAAGCCGGAAGGGGCGTTCTTTTTGTGGCTCTGGCTGCCCGGCTTGAAAATTACCGATGCTGAATTGTACCGGCGGTTGAAAAAACGCGGTGTTCTCATAGTTCCCGGCCATTACTTTTTTCCCGGTCTCGATGACGACTGGGAGCACAAGCAGCAGTGCATTCGCATAAGCTATGCTCAGGATATTGACAAAGTTGCAGCCGGTCTGAAAATCATCGCCGACGAAATCATGCTCGCCTGTAAAAAAGGTTAGGTTCGCCTGCCATGCGCAAGGTAAGCGACTATGCGTTTGTTGTAAAGATGTCGCGGGCGATATCTTCGCCTGCGTTGCTGGCATAGTAGTTCTCAACTGCTTTCTGGCCTTTGCTTTCGAACATCTTCGCTGAGGAGAAGGCGCCGCTTTTCATCAGGATGGCGATGGCTATGCACGCGGCAACGTTGGCGAATGAGTGTTTGTATCTGGAGCATCTTTCGATAATGCTCAGGTCGGGGCGGATGTTCCGGAGACGTTCGGCTTCGGCTGTTGTTCTCAGGCAGTGTTTGAGCACGCCGATTGCCTGGGTATTGGCTCGCATCAGCAAATCAAGATTGTGCGGCTGGGATTTTAACAGGGATATTGCGAGTTCGACATTGCCGAGGTGCGTCATTCGTCGCCGGCACCGCGGGCAGTTAGCGATGTGGTTTTGTATCCAGTGCCGTGTACGTCGTCCGCCTAAATGGGACAGTAAAGAGGCCTATTTTGGTTGACGGTTTTGGCTCACGGTTTCTGATACCTTTGAGTTAAACTCTTTTCTGTTTTCAAGGGTTTTTGCTTTTAGCTTGGCCCTGCATTTTAGTATTTCATCCCGTCTGCCGAAGTAAACATCATCAGGCGTTACATTGCCCAAGGCTTCATGATACCGCCTGGAGTTATACCATGCAACAAAACGTGCTATTTCTTTTTCCAGTTCCTCCGGGCATTCCCACACGTGCAGCAGCACTTGTTCTTTAATCGAGCGGTGATAGCGTTCTATCTTGCCATTGGTCTGCGGATG
>JBEKAT010000123.1:0-12835 GCA_050015775.1 Sedimentisphaerales bacterium
GAGCCGAAAATCAAACGCGCGTATCTTAGCTTCCCGATGACCGCCGTCGCCGACCTCGAAGACGTCAAAAAAGAAATCAGCGAGTTCCGCCAATCAATGAAAAAACACTTCACCTGCTTTGACCCCGGCGACCTTGAAGAAGCATTCCTGCCGCGTATGGCGCTGGAGGCCGCCGAGGATGGCAAGGATTCCCTCGAAATATCGGCAGGCGGCAAAACCGTCCGGCTGAATCTCGACCAGATTCGCCAAATCGAACGCGACATATACAGCCAGACCTACGCGCGTGATTTTCTGCTCATCGACCAGTCCGAAATGATTATCAGCTTTATCCCCACCCTGCCCGATGGCCGGGCGGCTATCTCCAGCGGCGTCGAACGCGAACTCCAGCACGCCCACGAGGCAGCCAAGGACGTTTATGTAATCTGGCCCGCGAAACAATCGCCTTCGGTATTCGTAACACAAACCGCGACAAAACTTTTTGATAACACTAAAAGCGCACTGGAATTTTTCAACAAGAAAAAACTAATCCGGCCCTGACACACGCAATGAATTTAGAAAACGCATTAATGTCGTCGCTCGCATTAACGAATCTTGTCGGCGGCCTGGTTTTAGGCGGTTTTCTTGCTATCGGATTCTCGCGTCTGACTCAAAAACAAAATCGCTTTCTTAAATATCTCGCATTGTCGCTGGGGCTTTATTTTCTCGAATGTGTCGCGTTCGCCTGGGGAATGGGCACGCAGATATTGTCATTCATATTATCAATCGAGTGGGGAATCCTGTTTGGCTTGTGGTTAAAAGGCCTTGCTCCACAAAAGCAAATTATCAGGCAGATGCTTTTTGTCTCGCTTTATGGCTGTCTGCCAGCAATTTCCTTTGCCGCCCTCCTGCTTGTCATTTGGATAATTTCAGGCAATGGGCTTTTAAACACCGAGCAGGCATATAATTTCGGCATACCCGATTTCGTCCCCTGGCCTCTTAATACGATTCTGGGCTTTTGCGTTGCCCTTGCAGCCGGAACAATTATACTCAAGACATTCATAACAACAGGTATCGTTGCCTTAATTGTTCGTGATAAAGAAAGCCCCATCGCAGGGCAGCCAAAATGACTATCAGCACACTCCCGACAGCCAAAAAGCATACCACCTGCCGATTGCACAGCAAAATTGACCCCGCCGAAATCAATCTTGATTCGCTTAGTGAAGTTTTCTCCGCCCTGCCGGGCGTATCAATCCTCGGCGGCAATTCCTCAAAAGAAACTGCCGACAGATTTTCTTACTGGATGGCAATGCCTAAAGAGGTCTTTGAATTTCGCGCAGGTCAGGTTGAACCGCTCGAAAAATTACAAAAAGCTCTGGATAAATACAAACCCGCAAAGCCCCCCCTGCCCAATGGTATGTTCACAGGCGGGTGGATCGGCTTCTTCGGCTACGAATTGGGCAACCATTTAGAACCCGTTCTGAACACAAATACCGATGACCTGCGATTGCCCCTGATTCGCCTGTGTTTTTATGATCGCCTGATTGCTTATGACCACAACAAAAAATCCTTTCAACTAATTATTCTTGAACTCGATAACGATACCGAAACGCCTCAGCAAAAATTATCTTCCCTTGAAGCCCTTCTCGACAAGGCCCGCGATGTGCGAGTGCCAACATTGCTGCCTGCCGATATTGAGAACACCGATTTTTCGCGGATTCGGTCAAATATGACCAAAGATTATTATCTCAGGGCCTTTGATAAAATAAAACGCTACATATATGATGGCGACGTATATCAGATAAACTTTTCTCAGCGTTTTTGTTGCGAATATAACGCCCGGCCAATCGACCTCTTCCAGTGGCAGAACCGTTATAACCCAAGTCCATATTCCACCTATATCGACGCGGGCGATTTCCAAATCGTCAGCACATCGCCCGAGATGTTCGTCACCGTAAAAAACGGCATAATCAGCACCAAGCCAATCAAGGGAACCCGCAAACGGCTCGAAGAAACCTCCGCCAATGCGAAACAAATCAACGCAGAGAATCTTCAGCAACTCCTCGCCAGCGAAAAAGAAAAAGCCGAGTTGAATATGATTATCGACCTCGAAAGAAACGACCTCGCCCGGCTCTGCGTCCCCGGCACAAGAAAAGTTATTCAGCCGAGGACTATTGAAACCTGCCCAAGCGTTTTTCACGCGGTCGCAACCGTAGCGGGGAAACTCCGGGACGACGTAAATTTCTGCGATATTCTAAAGGCGGTCTTTCCCGGCGGTTCAATAACAGGCGCACCAAAAATCCGCTCGATGCAAATCATAAACGAAACCGAGCCGACAGCGCGAGGCGTTTACACCGGCAGCATCGGCTATCTCGGCCTCGACGGCAGTGTTTGCTTGAATATCGCCATACGCACGATTATCATTAAAAACAAATCGGCTTACGTCCAGTCGGGCGGCGGCATTGTTGCCGACTCCGAACCAATGGCCGAATACGACGAAACCATAACAAAAGCAAGGGCTTTAATTGCCGGAATTACAACAGTAAATCGCGTTTAGAAAACAAAAAATGTTCAAGAGAACTGATGACATTTGGTTAAATGTGTTTTTAGGGCTCGGGATACCCGCATTAACCGCTATTTTTATAACGGGTATAACCATCGGCAGTGACCCTGTTTATCTATTATTATTTGCGATAGTGGCAATCTCACTTGTCTCATTCGTAATAATTCGCAGAAAAAAGAGGCGTACTCGCAAGGAATAAAATGACGGAAAAGATTTTCCTAAACGACAAACTTGTTAATATCGAAGACGGCCAAATATCAGTCGGCGACAGCGGGTTTTTGTATGGGGCCGGGCTATTTGAAACGATGCGGGCATATAACGGCACCGTCTTTCGGCTTGATGACCACTTAAACAGATTGCTCATAAGCGCAAAAACCATGTTCATTGAACATTCTTATAACAAAAAATACCTCACAAAGACCGTCAACAAAGTTCTCGAAGCCAATAATCTTACAGATGCCCGGATTCGGCTGACGCTTTCGGCAGGAGCATTTTCTCAGGCACAGGCAAAACCAAATCCAACATTGCTCATAACCGCGACAAAACTGCAACCCTACCCGGCTGAATATTACAAAAAAGGCGTGCTCGTGGTATTGTGCCCGACAAGACAAAACATCACAGACCCGGCCTGCGGGCACAAGACGACAAGTTACTTATCGCGTATGCTGGCACTGAAACAGGCCCATGAGAAAAAGGCAGCGGAAGCCCTTTGGTTCACAATCGATGGTCGATTAGCAGAGGGTTGTATCAGCAAAAGATTCCAAATTATTCACACCGACGACCAATACGCCCGTACTGCCAGGCATTGCCAGAAAAACCGTTTGCGAAATGGCAATCGCCAATAAAATTGAACTAATCGAAAAAGACCTTACAATCGACGACCTGCTCGGCGCAAACGAGGTATTTATCACAAACGTTATTATGCAGGTAATGCCCGTCGTCGGCATCGAAAAGCACAACGTCGGCGAAGGCAAGCCGGGAGCTATAACAAAAAAGATACAGGAATATTACGACGAGTTTGCGAAAAACAATTGCAGGGGTAAAAAATGAAGGTCAAAGATATCGCGGCACAAATCGAAAAAATTATACCACTTGGCCTGGCGCAGAGCTGGGACAATGTCGGCCTGCTTCTTGGAAGCGCAGAAAAAAAAGTAAAACGCGTATTACTCACAATCGATATCACAGCAGACGTTCTCGCCGAGGCCAAACGGCTCAAAACCGACCTTATCGTTGCTTATCACCCCATCATCTGGGACGGCCTGAAAAAAATAAACACGCAAGGCCCGACAAGCGTCGTTTACGAACTGATTCGCTCAGGTATTCCCGTTTTCTGCATTCACACCGCGCTGGACGCCATCGAAGGAGGCGTAAATGACGGGCTTGCGGAAATAGTCGGAATACAAAACGGCCATCCGCTCGGCGATTATGTCTCCGCACCAGTCGGCAACAACTACAAACTCGCGGTCTTTGTCCCCGTCGAATCCGCGGCGAAAGTAGCCAATGCCGTATTTGCAGCAGGCGCAGGACACATCGGCAACTACAGCCATTGCAGTTTCTCATCGCAGGGACAGGGAAGCTTCCTGCCCCTCGAAGGCGCGAGGCCTGCCATCGGCAAAAGAGGCGTTCTCGAAAAAGTCCCCGAATTGAAATTCGAGGCGATTGTCCCCGCGGAAAAACTCGCCGGCGTCGTAACCGCAATGCTAAAATCGCATCCCTACGAAGTGCCCGCCTATGACATTTATAAACTTGTCGATGAGCAGGCAAAATTCGGCTTAGGCAGAATGGGCAAACTCGCAAAACCGACGGCGCTATCTGAAATCATTAAAAAACTCAGGAAACACACCGGTGTAAAGGCAATCGGCATCGTCGGCCCCGAAAAACGCACCGTCAAGACCGCCGCCGTATGTGCCGGCTCCTGCGGCAAACTCATAAATCTCGTTATCTCTGAGAATACCGATCTCTACGTTACAGGCGAACTAAAGCACCACCAGGCACTTGCGGCCCAGGAGGCGGGGCTTACCTGCCTGTGCCTCTCGCATACAGTTTCTGAACGATTTATCCTCAAAAAGTTAGCCAAACAGTTGCAAAAGCCGCTCAAAACCGTCACAATAAAGGTAAGCACTAAGGACGCAGACCCATTTAGATGGATGAAATTATGACAGAAGAAAATTTGGCTGCATCGACAGGCGAATCCGCGTCAGAAACTGGCGATGAACAGAACGATATAATCGAACAAACGAACAACTCGGAATCGACAACTGAACCGGCGGATGAACAGCCGGCACAGGATATTCAGGCACAGGCCGAAACCGAAACATCGGGCGACCAGCAGTCGCAGCCGACGGACCTGCCGCCCGGATTTGAGCCAACGGTTGAGTCGGTTGTGGAAGCGATGCTTTTCGCAAGCGATGAATCGCTTACGCCCGCTCGGCTTTCCGAGATAGTTGGCACAAACGTCCGCCAGCTCCGCAAGCATATCGAAGACCTCAACGAAAAATACAAGGCCAACAACAACGCCTTTCGAATCGAGCAAATCGCGGGCGGTTACCAGATGCTGACGCTCAGCGAATACAACCACTGGCTCAAAAAACTCGTTCGCGCACGCGACGACGGCAAACTCAGCCAGCCGGCATTAGAGACATTAGCCATCATCGCCTACAAACAGCCCGTTATCCGCGCCGATATCGAAGCGATAAGAGGCGTTGCGGCAGGTGAGATGATTCGCAACCTGATGTATAAAGGGCTGGTAAAAATCACGGGCAGGGCCGAGATTGTGGGCAGACCTATGCTTTACGGCACAACCAAAAAATTCCTCGAGGTCTTCGGCCTAAACACTATCAAAGACCTCCCCAAAGCCGAAGAACTCAAAAAGCCCGAATAAGTAAACATCCTGTGCAAAACAGTTATTCTACTTCCAGATATGGCCCAGTCCAGGTATTTACTTAGACCAGAAAAAATCCCAGACAACCACAGCCCCTCAAATAACAGGCAATACCCCAAAAAACAAGAAAAAGTGGAACAATCAGGGCCGCCGAATGTCGAAATAACGTGGAAACTCTATGATTAAGACCTTGCGAATAACAAGTATAATAGCGGCGATAGCGGCCACGGTACTGCTTGTTTTGCCGACGGTTTACGGGGTGCGCAGCGACCCTAAAATAGAAGAGTTTATCAAGTCGCCCAGCGCAGTTGACAAGTTCGCCGCCGCAAAGGGGCAGAACCCCGCCCCAAAAAACGCCGAAACATCCCCTCTTGTAAAATATGCGATTGACTATGGCAAAATCCTCAATCCACCCCCGCCACCGCCGCCTAAAGTCGCACCAGGCGCCGCCCCGCAGGGACCTGCTGTGCCGGCCCCCCCTGCGCCCGTCGCGGCAAAATTCGACCTGATAGCAACCAGCTATTACGCTTCGCATCCCGAACAGTCGTTTGTCCTTATAGATGAGCCGGGAAAGGGCCTTCACTGGGTCAAGCAAGGTTCTGCCGTCGGCCATTTGACTATCGAGACGGTAAAAGACGGCGCCATCATTGTGCGGGATGGCCAAAGAACATCTGAAATGACCGTCAAGGTTCAGGAGCCGTGGAGGAAACTGCTCAACGCCCTTAACCAGCCCATCCTCCTCGTCGGCTGAACCTGCCAGTCCCACCGCACAAGCCCCGACCGGTCGTCCGGGACCTGAAAACCCGGTTCAACCTTCGCCCGTTACGACGGACAAGCCAGGCCTTTCAAATCCCGATAGAATGGGTACCCCTCCCCTGCCCAGCAGGATAAATCCAAGGGCTGGCATAACACCCCCGGCATCCGAAAGAATCACATCTTCGGCTCAACCTGTTCCCCAGGCAGTAACGGGCGACAAGCCGGCCGTCGAACTTTCGCCGCGTGAAAAAGAAAAAGCGGCGCAGGTAAACCAACTTCTTACTAAAATGGCAGCTGTTTCATCCGAGGTTACCGAAGAAAACATGGCGAACCTGGCTAAACTGGCCAAATTGTTAGAACAGTCGGAATCCCCAAATTCGCCGGATGTCAATAATTAATTCGGATGCTGCTGCCGGCTAACTTTCTCTCCCCTCACCTGTAAAACTTACTTTTTCCTCTCACAGTTCGATAGTTCCGCTTTCAGTCGAGCAATTTCAGTTTTCAGCTTTTCCATTTCCTTCATAAGGGGGATAATTGTTTCTCCGACTATCTCCTCAGATTGGTTTTCTATCTTTATGTTTACTCTGTCCAGCGCGGCTTGTTTTTCTTGCACACATTCCGCAAGTTGCTTTGAGAGGTTATCCACATCGGCATTCAGTTTTTCCTTTTCGGTCTGGAGCTGCTTATTGAGATTCTTTATCTCGTCGTCCCGTTTTTTCGCTTCTGTTTGTAGCTGTGTCTTGAGGTTCTCAATCTTGTCGTCCCGCTTTTTCGTTTCTGTCTGTAGCTGTGTCTTGAGGTTCTCAATCTTGTCGTCCCGCTTCTTCGTTTCAGTTTGCATTTGCGTATTGAGGTTCTTGATTTCATCGTCCCGTTTTTTCGTTTCCTGCTGAAGCTGCGTTTTCAGGTCTCTGTTTTCCGCCGCTACAAGACGAGATTGTTTTACATCCGATGACGCCTGCTCATCCTGACACCCTCCCGCCCAGAGAATTGCCATACTGACTGCCAAAACCGCTGCACACGTTTTTTTCATTTCCGTCGCCCTTTATAATTAGCTTATGCAAAATAGTCGATTCGATAAGCAATATACCACTACCAAAACCCCTGTCAAGCTCGCTAGCTGTGCCCATAAACCTTGATTTTATGTGCCGATTCTGATATAATGATAGGAATAAGTACGAGCGTATGGAGGCGGGTTAGAAATGCACAGGTTTTGGTGCCTGATAATACTATTGTTCTGCATACAACGGGTGCGGGCGGAGATACTATACGTTCCCTCACAGTATAGCACAATCCAGTCCGCCATCGATAACGCACTCTATGGCGATAACGTTGTCGTTTCGCCCGGCACGTATCTCGAAAATATCGATTTCAAAGGTAAGGCTGTTACCGTCCGGTCAACCGACCCAAACGACCCTAACGTCGTAGCCGCGACGATAATCGACGGTTCCAATCCCGCCGACTCCAATTTCGGCAGCGTAGTCACATTCAAAAGCGGCGAGGATAACAACTCGGTGCTAGCCGGCTTTACCATCCAGAACGGGACCGGCCATACAGACCCCACCGTCAACTGGCGGCTTTGGACCGGGAACAACGGGGATGGAGGCGGTGCCCTCTGCAGCAACGCATCTCCCACCATCACAAAAAATATCTTCAAAAACTGCCATGCTCAATATGGCGGCGGCGGAATCTTCTGTAATAATAACGCCTCCCCTGTAATCACTTATAACACGTTCCTTAATAACTACGCCGGCTGCTACGGCGGGGCCGTCTTTGCCCGGCTGTATTGCTCCCCGACGATTTCCAACAACACATTTAAGCAAAACGACTGCGTGTATCTTGGCGGCGCGGTGTATCTTGCGGACCACTGCTACTCGAAAGTAACAAATAACTGGTTCGAGGAAAACAATTCTGAACTGCTGCGCGGCGGCGCCTTATATTATTTTGTCAGCTCTGCCCCGACGGTCGCGTGTAATTTTTTCATTTCCAATACAACCAAGGGCACCGGCTCTGCCATAAGTACGAGCGGCGGCAGTTCGGGGGCCATTATCAATAATTACTTCAGCGGCAATTCTACACAGGAACCAAACGGTGCGGCTATAATGGTCAGCGTCAGCGGGTATGATTCGATAGCCAACAATATTGTCTTTGAAAACATCGGCGTTGGCATATCCACCGAGTCAGGCGTCGGCAGCGCGACTTTTTACAACAATGACGTATGGAACAACAGTGTAAGTAATTATGGCGGCACGTTGAGCGACCAGACGGGAATTAATGGTAATATATCGGCCGACCCTAATATCCCGGAGCCGTTCACCTCTTTTTACGAGCTTAACGCCGATTCCCCCTGCATCAACGCCGGAAACAATGCTTCGGTCCCCGCCTGGCTGACAGTGGATTATGATGGAACCCGCAGGGTGGTCGGTGGGGTGGTTGATATCGGGCCGCAGGAGTTTCCTTCGCTCAGGGTGCCGCAGGATTACAATACGATCCAGGGGGCAATTAACGCAGCCCAGTCGGGAGACGAGATTATCGTTTCGCCCGGGTTTTACCGTGAAAACATCAATTTTCTCACCAAGAACATCCGATTGCACAGTATTAATTATCTCGACCCCAACTGCGTCGCACAGACGGTCATTGACGGAGGCGGCGTGGATAGCTGTATTACGATTCCTGGCGGCCAGGACGAATCTACCGTTGTTGCGGGCCTGTGGATTCAAAATGGTCACGGCCAGTTCGGGGGAGGCATTCACGTCGATAACTCGGTCGGGCCTGTGCTGATGTATAACTATATTACCCAAAACACCGCCTACAAGCCCGTTGGCGCCACAACCGGCGGCTATGGGGGCGGAATAGACAGCCGAAATTACGCATACTCAAAGGTCAGTAATAATACAATTACAGGCAATTTCGCAGAGGCAGCCGGGGGCGGCGTCCACGTCGGACCCTGGTCGAGTTGCCTGATACAAAACAATCGTATCACTGATAACGTCACCATAGGCGAAGCCGGCGGTGGTATTTACTGCTATGATAAAACAACGGCGTGGATAACAGGCAACGAGATTAGCGGTAACCAGGCCCTGACTGCCAACGGAGGCGGCATCTGGCAATGGGAAAGCCAGGGAGGGCTGATTGAAGATAATATCATCACAGGTAACACCGCCGTGGCGACCCGTCCGGGAATGGGCGATGGCTGCGGCGGCGGAATCGGCGAGCTGAATTCGGCAACGCTTATTAGAAACAATCTCGTCTGCGGCAACAAAGCCGACCAGGGGGGCGGTATCTGGATACAATCCGGCGGTTCCTGCGAAGTGGTGAACAATACCGTTGTTGGCAATGCAGCCGATACGAACGGCGCAGGTATAGCGGTCGCATATAGCGTCTATTCACCCATAATAAATAACGTCGTCGCCTATAACGGCTCTGGCAGCGGGATATACGTCAAACCTGACTGGCCATATCCAGAGCCCAATGTAATAGCAAACGATGTGTGGAATAATCAAGGTAGAAATTATGCCGGCAAAATAAATGACCTTACCGGCACAGGCGGCAACGTATCAGCCGACCCCTGCTTTGTTGACCCCGGCCACTGGGACGCCAACGGCACCCCCGCAGAGCCGAACGATGATTACTGGGTCCAGGGGGATTATCGAATCGGTTATTTATCGGCCTGCCGGGACGCGGGTATCCCCGATATTAACGCCCCTGTGGTGGATATTGACGGAAACCCGAGGCCGCACTTTGCCGGCTTCGACATCGGCGCCTATGAGGTTCAGATTTACGATTTAACCGCAACCGGCACGGTCGATTTTACAGACATCGCGTTACTGGCGGATTTCTGGCTCGCAGAAGGCGAGTCAATTCCCGCAGACCTCAACGCCGACGGCCGGGTCGATTTCCGCGATTTTGCCCTGCTCAGCGGCGACTGGCGGAAATGACCGTTCTTTTCGATTGCCGCCGTTAAGGCGAAGACACCTTGCGGAAAGTCAAAGTTGCCTGGGGCTCGAAAACATCGTTGGGGTCGGATGGAACCTTGAAGTGTTTATAATCTTCGGCGGTTACATAAAGCTCGCTCAAGGCAAACCACTCCGCCTGCCAGGTTTTACCATTTTTCGATACCTTCCCGACAAGTATGTCAGTGTTGTTGCCTTCGACGATTCCTCCGTCCTCGGTCTCAACGTGATAACGCTCAATGGTAAGCTCCACTTTCAGCTCGCGTGTCGCGGGTTTATAGTCAGCGGTAAACAGTCCCGCCTCGTAAAATCCTTTCCCGCCCGTTTTTACATTATTGAAATCGACTCTTTCGCCCGGCCTCAATGTTGGTGTGCCTAAGGGGGCGTTCGCCGAAACTATTGTGCCGTTGGAATCAATGACAATCTCCAGCTTTGTCCCCGCCGGCATTCCATCATTGCAGTCCCACGTGCCCGCGAGGAATTTCGGGAATTGGCCGCCTTGCCCGACGTTGTTGCCGGAGCCGACGCAGCCGGTTAAAGTCAAAGCCGCCGCCGATAAACAAACCAGCATAAACCATATCTTTTTCATATAACACCACCCCAGACAAATTAATAAACCGCCTGTATTTTAACTGCGAACAAAGTAACCAGCAAACAAAAAAGGGCGGGCCTAACCCGCCCATGTTTTCAAGTCATCTTAACGGCTTTATCTGCTTATCACCCGAAGCAAGCCGGATTCATACATAACACATCGCAAATTTACGGGCATCTCATTGGCAGCACGGGCACGTGCGTCTGTAAGGCGGACCATAACCATTGAGCCACATCACTAATGCGCTAAGGTCATTAGTTTTTATCTTGCCATCTCCATTAAGATCGCCGCAGGGGTTATACAGACAACTGGTGCTGGGAATACTGTACGGCGCTCCAGCACTATTAAGAAGGAGGACCAGCGCGGTGACGTCAGTAATGGTTATCTTACAATCGCCATTAAGGTCGCCAAGACATGTTGCGCAGGTGCATCGATGGCAGACATAAGTCAGGTTTATGGGGCTGCCGCATGCGACTGAAGAGCCGCCGGCCGGGTCCTGGCCCACTATGGTTCCAATAGGTATGGTGTCGCTGCAGACACCGGTTTCGGTACCGATAACAAATCCGGGGGGAAGCGCCGCTTCCGCATCGGTCTTCGTCATACCCACGACAACCGGCACAGTGCAACTGACATCCAGCGTAACATAATCGCCGGAACCGGCGACACTCACAACTTCAGGCGAACTGGCGATTTGAGAGCTGTTGGAGTCGCGGCTGACGTCGATAACCAGTCTGCCGTCGGGTGTAAGCTCAAGGGTAAATGACTTAATCGGCTCTTGAGCGTTGTAGCCGATTCTGACTGTGCTGCTTTGGGAAATATCGTTCAGGTCGATGGCAACGGACTGCTTGCCTTCCGCCGTTAACAGGTTAATCGTAATCTGTCCGCCCGGATTGCCGAGGGTATTGGCATCGTTAGGGCCGGCCTGAACCGCAATTTCTGCCGATGCGACAGGGGCCATTGCGAGAACCAGTATTAGAACAAGTAATTTCCTCATATATTCCTCCTTAATAAAACCACTTGTTTTACAACCGTTCACTTTACAAAAAATTAACCTGCCCCCACAGGTCTGATTACAGTATATCAGGATAGACGGCAAAAACAAAGAAAAGTTACTTTTTTTCGTAACAATGGAAATCCCCTGTAAAAACCCTTTAACGGCAAAACCCGCTTTTTAAGTCGAAAAAAGGGCTACAGGAATGGACCAACGCAGTAATGGCCTCACAGGTAGATTCAGACCTGCGCAAACAAAAAAAAGAGGCATCCCTAAGGGATGCCTCTCATAAGATGCTGTATTTTTTTGAATTATCTGCGACGACGAAGGAACAGGCCGCCAAGACCAAGCAGAACCATCGTCATCGGCTCGGGAACCATATTAAATACCTGGGTATCCATTAACTGAAGCGGGCCGCCGGCCGAGGTCTCATCAAACCTTAACTCCAAATCTATCTGCCCCGTGCCATTAGAACCAAGAGTGATGTTATCAACTAATGTGCCCCCGGGCAAAAAAGGTGAGTTCCCTGTATCCGCCTCTTTCAGGTCAAAGCCCACCGCCCCCTCGAATGGTCCCGAATCCACAACATAAATCAACTTCTACGACACATAATGGCTCGCGCCGGCAATGTCAGCCGCAGCAGGCCCGCTCACGACTAAGTATCCCACTCCATCGGCAGGCAGCCCGCCGTCGCTCCAGATGCCGATGTTCGCTGTCTGGCCCGACGTCAAAGCAATTGCCGGATTCGGCGGGTCAACCTGGCCATCCACGGAAATTAGCAATCCCGCATTAGCCGCAGCAGCCAGCGACAAAACTATCACCACTACCAACCACTTCTTCATCTCATTCTCCTCTCAAGTCCCAACTATATTAAACTGTCATTCTGGCCCTCCAGCTAAGCCGGCGAACCACTGAAAACAACCTATTCATATGATATTGGACTATAAATGGCGCTGTCAAATAAAAAAAGAGGCAGGCCGCAGAGAACAAATAATTTTTTATTTTAGCCACAGAGCGGCTGTGTTTGAAATCAAATGTTTTTTTAGATTTTTTCGGGATGCCATAAGGTCTGATTCCGAAGCATAGTATTAAGGATTATGAGCAGTTTACGCATACAGGCAGT
>JBEKAT010000124.1:0-6761 GCA_050015775.1 Sedimentisphaerales bacterium
CCGAAAGACGAGGATTCCTTCACAAAGATTCCGTGATTATCGAGCCGACGAGCGGCAATACCGGAATTGCACTGGCGTTTGTCGCGGCAGCGAAGAGATACCGCCTGATATTAACTATGCCTGAAACGATGAGCGTCGAAAGGAGGCAGTTGTTAAAAATTTTCGGTGCGGAATTAGTGCTCACGGAAGGCCCAAAGGGAATGAAAGGAGCAATTGAAAAAGCGGAAGAGCTCGCCAGAACGACTCCCGACAGCGTTATTCTGCAGCAGTTCAACAACCCCGCCAACCCTGAAATACACCGCAGGACTACGGCTGAAGAAATCTGGAACGATACCGACGGCAAGGTGGACATCGTCGTGGCCGGCATCGGCACCGGCGGAACTATCACAGGCGTAGCCGAGGTAATTAAACAGCGAAAGCCAACCTTCAAGGCAATCGCTGTCGAACCTGATGCGTCGCCAGTGCTGTCAGGCGGAAAACCAGGCCCGCACAAAATACAGGGAATAGGCGCGGGTTTTGTCCCGCAGGTACTGAACCGGGCGGTAATAGACGAGATAATCCGCGTAAAAGAGGCAGATGCGGGCAACACAGCAAGGCAACTGGCACGGATGGAAGGCATACTCGTCGGCATCTCGTGCGGTGCTGCCTTATGGGCTGCGCTGGAAGTAGCAAAGCGACCGGAAAACGCCGGCAAGATAATCGTAGTTATTCTGCCTGACACGGGTGAACGGTATCTTTCCACGTGGCTGTTCCAGGAGCCGTAGTATATAGCGAAACCGTCACGGATAACCTTGACGCGGCTTCAGCGTAACAATAAGATTGGCGTATGGCAAAACTATTGTTGCCAAGACCGTCGCTGGAGCATCTTCATCGGCTGACCGATGATACGGGGCTATTTCAGCACGCCAAATTCACAATACCGCTTCGCAGCGAGGGCTACACAACCGACGACAACGCGAGGGCCTTAATCGTAGCAACGAAACACTACGCCCTTTACCGCGAGCCGGAGACATTACAACTAATCGACAGGTATTTGGCCTTTGTTCTTCATTCACACAATGATAACCCTTCTTCGCTATCGCTACGAAGGGCAGACGGCAGAGTCAGAAATTTTATGGATTTCGACAGGACCTGGCACAAGGCGGAGCCGGTTAATGATGCGCTTGGGCGAGTAATCTGGGCATTCGGGGCAGTTTTGGCGCAGCCCCCTTCCGATATTTATGTGCCGATAGCTCAAGAGCGAATAGATATAGCGATGCCACTTATCAAGAAGCAATACCCGCGTGGTATGGCATATTCGATATTGGGTTTGGCAGGTTATCTAAAGCAGTTCCCGAATGCGGAGGACGTGAAAAGCTGTATGGCGAATGCGGCGGATTTGATTGTGTCGCGATTCGAGAAAAACATGAAGCCGAATTGGCCGTGGTTCGAGAAGATTCTCACTTACGACAACGCGATGCTGCCTTGTGCGCTTTTCACGGCTGGGATATCACTACACAACAAGAAGTATATTGAGATTGCGAAAAAAATCTGCGACTTTGTTCTCGAAAGCACTTTTACCGGCAGTCACTTCAGCTTTGTCGGCTGTCAGGGCTGGTTTCCGCGAGGAGGCAAAAAGGCGCAGTTCGACCAGCAGCCAATCGAGGCGGCAGGGACAATCCTGATGTTAGACGCCGGATATAAGGCGACGAAAAACAAAAAATATCTGATGCTGCGGCAAAAAGCGTTTAACTGGTTTTTGGGCGAGAATGATTTGGGGATTCCGCTTTACGATTCAAAGAGCAAGGGCTGCGGCGACGGCCTTGGCGCCGAAGGTATCAGCTTAAATCAGGGGGCTGAAAGCACCATCAGTTTCTTACTCGGTCTGCTGACAATGTGCGAAGGTAAACGCTGATGATTGTGGCGAGTTTCAACGTCAACTCTCTGCGGGCGAGAATGCCTATTGTTCTCGACTGGCTAAACGAAAAACGGCCCGACGTCCTGTGCGTGCAGGAAACGAAAGTCCAGGACAAGGATTTCCCGGCTGATGTATTCGATGAGGCAGGATACAACTACGCCTTCGCGGGCCAGAAGAGCTATAACGGCGTAGCGATTCTGGCGAAAAGCGGAATCGCGGACGTGCAGGCCGGCTTCGATGATGAGCCGAAAGATGAACCCCGGTTGCTCAAAGCTGAAATCAATGGGGTAATAATTATCAACACATACATCCCACAAGGATATCTTCCCGAATCAGACAAATTTCAATATAAACTCGAATGGTTCAGACGATTGCGGCGATTCTTTGAAGAATATTTCAAACCCACAGACCCGGTTTT
This sequence comes from Sedimentisphaerales bacterium, assembly GCA_050015775.1. Classification (GTDB taxonomy): domain Bacteria; phylum Planctomycetota; class Phycisphaerae; order Sedimentisphaerales; family Anaerobacaceae; genus Fen-1362. The sequence continues at coordinate 2,316 of JBEKAT010000124.1, forward strand.
GTGGGTTGGCGACTTGAATATCGCACCGGAGGCAATCGACGTTTACGACCCCGAAGGATTATTGGGAAATGTCTGTTATCATCCTGACGTTCACAAAGAGTTGAAAAAAGTAATGGACTGGGGATTTGTTGACGTATTCCGGCTGCACTGCAAAGAGCGGGGGCAATATACATTTTGGGATTACAGGCCGATTAACGCCGTGAAGCGCAACCTCGGCTGGCGATTAGACCACATCATGGCGACGAAGCCGTTAGCCGAAAAATGCACCGCCTGTTACATTGACAAAGCCCCACGGTTATTGCCCCGTCCCAGCGACCACACGCCCATTATCGCGGAACTTGACTGGTAAAGAAACTGAATACCGCAAGTTCAACCTGCCAAGACATCACGGGTATATTATTAAAATTGTTATGGCTTTGCCTGCTGCTGAGTCGCAAGGTTTCGCTGAGTTTGTCCCAGGGCCGCTATGCCGCCAAGATTCATCGTATCGAGAACGGAACTTGGCACAATCATAAGTGAGCCGCCTGCCCGTATGCCTTCATAGACGATATTCATTGCGCGAAGCTGCAAAGCAACAGGGTTATCCTGGTATCCTTTGGACGCCATGGCGAACTTCTCGGCAATTTCCATTTCCGCCGTTCCGAGTATTCCTCGGGCCTGCCGTTCTCTTTCGGCCTGGGCCTGCTTGGAAAGAACGTCCTTGAGGTTCTCAGGGATGGCTATGTCGCGTATTTCGATTGAGGTAACGCTGATACCCCAGGCCTCGGTCTTGGCTTCGAGCACCTTCTGAAGCGTCTTAGCGACCTTTTCCCGGTCGGAAAGAATCTCAGCAAGGGAATGGATGCCTACTATGTCACGAAGCGCGGTCTGAACGGCCAGCGAAATTGCCTGATAGTAGCTTTCGACCTCAAGCAGTGCTTTTTGGCTATCCCAGACATGCCAAAACGCGATTGCGTCGATATTCACAGGCACGGTATCGCTGGTAAGCATCGACTCGCTGTAAAAAGTTGTGGTGCGAACTCGCATATCCACAATACGGATAACGCTTTCGAAGATGGGTAAAATCATAAAAAAGCCCGGGCCCCTGACAGAACTAAACCGACCTAATCGCAGCACAAGGGCTTTATCCCATTCGGCCAAAAGGTGTGCGGACAAGGACCAGAGTGCGGCCATAATTCCGCCGACTATGAACGTAGCAACAGCAAGAGTCGTTTTGTCTGCCCGTAACAGGAATATGCCGCCAATAATTGTCCCTACAACGATGATAACAGTAAGTAGGGTAATTGGTGCATAAGTTTTCATTCGCTGAATCTGGCGGACAGCATGGTCTTTGTTAAGTTGTGTCATAGCATCATACATAGGGTTCTCCTTTTTGCGAATATTTTCCGTTAGTTCAGAGGATACTTTCTTTGAAATGGCTTGTAGAAGCTTGAAAAGCACAAGATTCTCCTTTCTGCCGAAAGTATCGGCCACTTATTTGGGTTGTTGTTTCTGCATACTCCGCAAGTATTCGACTATTTCATCGATGGTAAGATTTTGCAAATGGGCTCTTGAAATAAAATCTCTGCAAAGTTCTTCCAGCGCCCGCAGATTTTCACGGTTCTTTTCCGCGGGAATAGACGGCTGCGGCCGGACAAATACGCCTGTTCCCTGTTGCGTATCGAGGAAGCCGAGAAGCTGAAGTTGCGAATAGGCCTTTACCACAGTATTGGGGTTAACTTCCAATTTTACAGCCATGTCGCGGATAGTTGGCAATCTTTCGCCAGGCAGGATTGTACCGGCAGCGATGCTGGATAGTATGATATCCACGAGTTGGCGGTAAAAAGGCACATAGCTTTGTTTGTCTAACTTAAAGTTTATCATTGTATTAGTATTATAGTACAGTAGGTAACTGAGTCAAGAAAAATCTTTTCAAAATTATGATTTAAATTCGGGAACTGTGCTTTTAACCTAGATATTTCACAGGATTTGCCATACTTTAATTAAAAAAACGGCCTAACTGCTTGTGAAGTAAGGCGTTACGATAGCAACCACGCCAAGCTCGCCCAACGTGTCTTCGGTAAGACCCTCGGCTATGAAGGCCTTACCGACCACCAGATTCTTCGAGAAAACCCGCTGTTTCAAATCATCCCAGACCCGCTTTATCAAGGACGCCCTGCCTCTTACCCCGTCCCAGCGGCCATACGCCCTTTATCACGGGATTTGACTGATAAAATCAAAAGCTCCCGGCGCAAACTTTATAATCTCATCGCATGGAACTTTTAACTGTCACCATCAGGATGACCGCCAGCAAGCTCACAATGACCCCGACTATCAGTGCCGCAAGGCCGGAGCCGATTGCTGTCGCAAGGAGTATATAAACGCCGGCAATAATCAGCCCAATCCCCGCCAAGAGAACAAGCATACTGACTGCCAGAAAGCCGCACCACATATACATACGCTTGAAACAGCATTCCATAGCTTTGGTTTGCTCTTCGATTTTGAACAACAGGGATTTCGCCTCATATTTGACCACGCTCTGGACCAGGTTCGCCGCAGTGCAAATAATATCCGTCAACAAGCTCATCGGCTACCTCCGCCCAATCAGAATACCCAGCAATACTCCCACTCCCAACGCCGTAAAGACAGCCGTAAGCGGCCTTTCTTCTATTTTCTTCCTGCTCAAATCGACGGCCTCTTTGCCGTGCTCACGCAAGCTGTCGTAAGCTTCGTCGAACCTCTCTTTTGCTTCTCCACGGAGGGTTCTAATGGCGGCTTCGAGCCGTTTTTTGTTTTCTTCCAGCTTTTCTTTACCTTGTGCCCCAACAGCATGAAGCACATCTTTGAGGTCGTTAGCCAGTTTCGCAACGTCGCCTTTGAGCGTCTCCAGTTCGATGGCTGATTCCCCTCTCTTGTTCGGTTCTATGTTCATAATGCTCTCCTTTAATTACGTAATAAAGTTTTTCTGTCTCCGTTTTACAATTCACGACTATTTAAGGTCACAGTAAAAAGTTAAACTACCAAAACCTTTCACCCGTAATCACTCACCCGAACTACCGCCCTTTCAGAAAAACGCATATACTCGCTTTACATCGCGCTTTCTTCTTAATCTCGCGCCTCAATTCATACCAAGGTTCAGGTGATTATACCATTAAACACCATTGATGTTCAGGAGCAATAAAAAAATTATACGGCTGAGCGGACGAAATGATGAAAGACAGGAAGATACAACCTTTGGTTGAACCCAAGAGGCAAGGGAACTACCCTGGGTTTCACCCATAGCATTGCGGCGGGATAGGAACAAATAAAAACACAAAGCGCTATCGTCCGGAGATACTTAATGTGTCTTGTCGCTTTTGCGACTAAGCAAATAACGCCAAAGGGGAAACTCTGTATACGGGTAGTTGTCAGTAATAATTGATGCAGTTTTTGTGAGGCCATCCATACCTTTTCCATCCCGCAGTGCAAAAAGACCCAGCAGTTGCCCGCTTGTAACGCAGACATTATCAATTTCACTCAAATCGTTTACAAGCCGAGGGTTTGTGAAGGCGGACTCTATCTTTGACCTGTTAACATCGGTCGGGGCAGGAGTGCCGAGTAAATAGAAGCCCCATTTGTGAGGGCCTCTCCAGAGAGTCATATTCTGAAAAACGGAATAGAAAGTTTTGCATATATACTCATTATCCTGCCGGCTGCTTCCCAGGAACCACAAACACATAACGCCGCCCGGCGTCAGATGCTCTTTGCACAACGTAAAAAATTCCCGGGTATAAAGATTTACTGTACCCGCATTGTAAACAGGAGGCGAAGGGTCAACAATAATTATGTCGTATTTATCCGGGCTCAACAGCAGAAAATTACGTCCGTCGTTGCCAATAAAACGGATATTCGGACGGCTTTTAACTTTTTGTGCGTCGCTGTGATAATAGCCAAAACATTTATAAACCTCAGGTACAAGCTCAACACAGGTAATATTTAAATCGTCGTAAATACACGCGGACCTCGCGGTAGTCCCCATCCCGAAGCATATCACGAGCATTTCTTTGGGTTTATCAGCCAGCATAACCGGAAGATGGGCCATAAGTTTTGTCTCGGTACACAAAACGGTCTGCCCATAGCCGTTAATCCAGAGGTATTTGGTGCCGTCTCTGACAAAGCTGGTTACAGTACCTTCCACGGTCTCCCGGTTGCGATATATCTCGTAGTGGTTCGCGCCTTGTGCAATTCTGTTTTCAATGACGGCCAGAAACGGGTCTCTGCCCTTAAATCCAAGTGCAAGCAATACAGCAACCGGAACTATCAGCAGAAACTTCAGTTTGTAACCCTTCGACGTGCGAGGTTCGAGCCACAAAAGAAGCAATCCGAGTATGATATTGACGAAACCCAGTATAATTACGGTTTTGCTGGAGCCCAGCAAGCTGATGAACAGAAAGCCCACAAGAAGAGAACCGGCAACATTGCCTACCG
>JBEKAT010000125.1:0-6610 GCA_050015775.1 Sedimentisphaerales bacterium
AAGTTTCGCTAAGCGAATCGCGAAATGTATGTTGAAGCCGAATTTTTTGCCCAACAGGAACAGCACGTCATCTTTGTCGATTTTATTTGCCAGCACGTCTTTCGCCGCGTCGCTATCCCGCCAGCCGGGCGATGCGGCATTAAGCAGTGTATGAATCGGCTCTTTTTCAAAAACCGCACCGGATAGATTATGATTGCCGAGCTCCGCCCCCTTCTCGATAACGCAAATCTCAGCCTGCGGCTTGAGAACCTTCAACTGAATCGCGCAAGCCAGACCCGCCGGCCCGCCGCCGACTATCAAAACTTCAACTTTGCCAAAATCGCTATCGTTTGCCACTATGCCTGCTCCTGTTTATCCGCCTGCCTGCCCTCGAAGGTCGTTGTCGGGGGTGGAGGACAAAGCAGCGACTAACTCCGGCACTACCTTTTCCGCTGTACCCACGATGTAGTAATCGCATTGTTTGAAAATCGGCGCATTGGGGTCGCTGTTAATCGCCACGATTGTCTCAGTATTCGCGACGCCAATCATATGCTGAATCGCGCCCGATATCCCCATCGCCACATAAAGCTTTGGCCCCACCGCCGTGCCCGTCTGGCCCACCTGGCGAATCCTTTCCGCGAACCCCTGCTCAACCGCCGCTCGAGATGCGCCTCTCTCGACGGGAACATTCAATCTCGTCTGAATCGCCCCGCAAAGCTCGATGAGCAACTGTTCGTAATTGTCGCGGTCTTTCATACCCTTGCCTCCGCTGACAATCACCTCGGCGTCGAAGTTGACTTTGCCCACTCCAAGCTCCGTTTTGATAATCTCCAGCGATATATCGTCTTTGGTAACGTTGACCTTGTGATTGATAACGTTGCCTTTTCTGGTCTTATCGGCCGGTAACCGTTTCATAACGCCGGGCCTGGCGGTTGCCATTTGCGATTTTGAATTTTTCGTGCAAATCGTCGCCATCACGTTGCCGCCAAGCGCTGGCCTCGTCTGGAACAGTGCCCCTATCTGCTCTTTGCGGGAGCTGTCGCGTATATCAAGCCCCGTGCAGTCCGCGGTCAATCCACAGCCCACCCTGTATGAAACTAACGGCGCAAGCACCCTGCCCTGCGGCGTCGCGGCGTATAAAACAATCTGTGGCCAGTATTTGCTCACCGCGTCGGCTATTACCTTGCGATGCGCAATCGGATCAAACTCCGCCAAAAGCGGGTCATCGATTACATAAACATTGTCTGCCCCGCCCGCAATCAATTCCCCCGCCATCGGCTGCAAGTTATGTCCCGCTATTACAACGCCGACTTTTGCGTCCACTGAATCCGCCAGCTCTCGTGCCTTTCCGATAAGCTCAAAAGTGGCCGGGTGAATGATGCCGTCGCGATGCTCCGCGACAACCCATACCTCACCCTTGTAACTCGGCTCAACGGCCCGCAACCCCAGCAGCATATCATCCAGGGCATTCTTGTGAAAATGCTCACCCGCCGCCGCAATAATTTTCTCTTTTGCCTGCTCGTCTATGCTCGCTGCGTTTCTTATCCCAAGCTCACGCAGTTTATCGGTCAAAATTCTGTAATCCTCGTTCTCCTTGGCGGTCCCCTCGAAATTCCTGTCCAGCACGCTTTTTCTCTTCGCAGGCAAAACGTATCTCGCCGCCTGTTTATCCGTCCCAGCCGCACCAGACGACAACTTGACGCTTTCAACGATTACTTCCGCTAATTGTCTCGCGTCTGAAAGATGCCTGCATTTCCTGCTGCTTTTCCCCGGCGGAAATACCCGTATCACCCACGTCTTCGAACCCTTCGCACCAATCAGCGTCGCGTTGATGTCCGAAGCACCCCAGGTGATTACCTTATTCTTGTTCGCCCGCCTCGTCGCCGAAAACGAAGCGAAAAGCGGATACTCATATTTGGCTACCGTGATTACCGCGGGCAATCGTTTCGGCGAAACCACCTGGCTTCCGCCGCTTATGATTCTTGTAAACTCGAATCGCCTGTTTTTGAATGCACAATCTGTCGCGTAAGCAATACAGGAAATACCCAGCTCCTCAGCAATTTGAGGCGGCACCTGCGCGGTATCTCCATCGACGGATTGCATCCCCGAAACAATGAAGTAATCGTTGCTGCCGTTGAATAATTCTTTGGCGATTTTTTTTATGGAACAGGCAAGCGGATTGGCGGTAGCCACGGTGTCTGCCCCGCCCAGCGCCCTGTCGGTCAGCATAACCACCGTATCGGCGCTCCTGCTCAGTGAATATCGCAGCACCTCTTCAGCCATCGGCGGCCCCATCGTCAAAGCGACAATTTTCGCGTCCTTGTCGCCCGAAAGCTGCCGCATACGATTCGCAAACGCGAGCGCCTGTGTATCAAGCTCGTTTATGACGCTCGCCAGGCGCGTCCGTATCAGTGTCCCCGTTTCGGGGTCGAACGCATTGTCCGTGATTTGAGATACGTCCGGGACCTGTTTGACTAAAACTATATAATTACTCATAACCCTTACACTCGAAGCTTGATGCAAGACACCCAAACCTCAAAAATCACCCCTGCCCTTGCCTCGCTAAACAATATCAAAGGTTGGTTATGATAAATCTAAAACCTTTCGCAGTCAATTAAAACACTTGGGACTGGATTTGAAACGGCAAAATAGTATAATGCGCCAATCGGCTTATAGCCGGGAAAGGAAAGGATGATATGCGTAATGCTATCGTACTAACAGTAGTTTTATTGATTTTGGCGCCGGCCTGCGTAAAGGCCGTTGAACCCATCGGATGGTGGAAATTCGAGGAAAAAGACGGAAGCACCGCGAAGGATTCCAGCGGCAATGGTTTTGACGCAACGGTGGATTTCGGCGGAGGTCCCAAGATATGGTGTCCCGGTGAGGGATTCGACTCCAACGGCTGTGCCAAGTTCTCCGGCCAGCAGTCCGTCGTAATACCCAACGCCGTGTGGGGCCGCGTAAAGGACCAGTTGAGCATCGCGTTCTGGGTCAATCAGGATGCCGCCAACCCCCCAGGCGACAAATGGCCCGGCCCCTGGGGAATCGCGCCGACCGAGGGAATATCGTTCCCAGACCCCAACTGGCTGAAACTGCGGGCGTTTTTGCCCACGCCGAATAAGGCGATTGATATTGGAAATGACTCAGAACATGTCTACTGGCAGCCCATCAGCGACAGCGACTTCGCCGGAAGCTGGAATCTTTACGTCTTCGTCAAGGACGCCAACGAGCATTCGCTCCAGCTGTATCACAACGGCACAAAGGTCGCCGAAACATTCGGCGCTATGGAACCGATGCCAAAAATCAATAACTTTATGCTTGGCGGCAGAATGTATCCCACGGCGGACTGGTCGGGCAAAATCGACGATTTCAGGATTTACAACTGTGCCCTGTCAGCCGACGATGTGCTGAAACTGTACATGGCAAAACCTCAGCCAAAAACAGAGCCAAAGGCGGAACCAAAAGCAGAACCAAAGGCAGAGACAAAGCCAAAAGCGGAACCAAAAACAGAAAAGAAATAATTAAACGGCGGGGAGAAAACACCACGGAAGGTGTGCTATGACCGCGATAATAAGCGTCCCTGATGCCCGGCAAAAGCTGGAAATACTAAGTGCCGACGCACAATACGATTTGGCGTGCGCCTGCGGATGCAAAAACGACGAGCGCCGCAGGCGCGGGCCACAAGGCAAGTGGATTTATCCCGTCACCCTGCCCAATGGCGGAACCAGCGTCCTCTTCAAAACCCTCGTCTCCAATGTTTGCTCCAACGACTGCAAATACTGCCCACTCCGGGCAAACCAGGACCTCCGCCGATGCACCCTCAACGAAGAAGAAACCGTCAACGCCTTTCTCGATTATTACAAGCGAGGCGAGGTCTTCGGTCTGTTCCTCAGCTCAGGCGTTCTCGGCACCCCTGACGCCACTATGGAACGCCTCAACCGCATCGCCAAAATCCTCCGCTATCAACGCAGCTTCCGCGGCTATATCCACCTCAAGGTCATACCCGGCGCAAGCGCAAACGCAATCGAGGAAGCCGTAAAACTTTCCAGCGCCGTCTCGCTGAATATCGAAACGCCCGGCGCCAAACACCTCGCGAAACTATCCGACAAGAAACGCTTCATCGAAGATATCGTTGAACCGATTAAGCTCATCAGCCGACTTACCGGCCGGGGCAATAAATACGAAAGAGTCAAACAGACCACGCAGTTTATCGTGGGCGCCGCCGACGAAACCGACTCCGAGATCGTCAAATATATGTGGGGACTTTACGACCGCCTCAACCTCCGCAGGATTTATTTCAGCGCGTACCAAAAAATCGGCAAGGACGATTCGAACAACCTGTTTAGCCGTCCGCCGAAAGGCGTCCCTTACGGGAGCCAGCATTCATCCTCCGTAGCGCAAGCGACCTGTCCTCCGAAGCCCCTTAAGGGCGAAGGATGGAAGGAGGATGACATTTTCGTCCGCGAGCACCGCCTCTACCAAGTCGATTTCCTTCTGCGAAGATATGGCTTTTCAGAATCCGATATTGTTTTCGACGAAACCGGCAATCTGCCCCTCGATACCGACCCAAAAGAATCCTGGGCCAAACGAAATCCGCAGTATTTCCCCGTCGATATAAACAAAGCGTCGAAAGATGAGCTTCTGCGTGTGCCGGGCCTCGGTCAAATTACCGTTGACCGAATCCTCGAACATCGAAAAACCGCTAAAATCAAAACCATCTACGACATCGGCAAAACCACATCGCGATTGAACAAGGCAAACTCGTATCTGGCGTTTTGACCGCTGCTTACTTCGGCTTGAATCCCTTCACCTTGCCGCTTGTGTATTTTTTGCACGCCTTTTCCAAATCCACGTCGCTGATATTCGCCAGCGTGCAAAGCCACGCGAAAACGTCCGCGAACTCATCCCGCTTGTTCTTTGCGTCGTTGCCCACCAGCGAGGTCGCCAGTTCCCCCACCTCTTCGATGAACCACAAAAACGTCTTCGGCACGCCCCTTTGCCGGTCCCGCTTTTCGTACTTCTCGGATATGAACTGCTGAAATTCTTTGATATGCATTTATCTATCCCTCATAAAAAATAACCGGCCGAACAAACCATTTGCACTCTACCCCCTCAGGGTCGCCAATGCAAACGGCTTCTCCGGCCGGATTATTGTTCTTGTCCTCAAACCGCCATTACGCAAGCAAACTGGACAGCGTAACTTTCTGATATACCGCCCTGGCTGCGGCAAGACCATTCTCGTATGCCTTTTCCGCCCTGGTGCTGAACTTGCCCTTCTTGGTGTGCTCTTCGAGATTGAGCTGGCTCACAAGCGGCCCATCCACGGCCTCTATGATTTCGAGCATTGTGATTTTGCTTGGGGACTTCGACAGCACAAAACCGCCTCGCGGGCCGCGCTTGCTGCGAAGAATATTGGCTCTGACCAGCTGCTGTAATATCTTCAGCAGGTATTCCAGAGGTATATTGTATTCCTTGGAAATGGTCTGTGAAAGCACAATTCCGCCCTTCTCACTTTTGGCAATATAGCCGGCTGCCAGTATCCCATAGCCCGTTGACCTACTGATTTTCATTGCGTTCTCCTTTAAACAAAATTTGCGTTACACTTCTTGTTTCTTTTCACCGTGCCCACACGCACGTCAACTGTTTCAATGCCCAGGGGTGTGGACATTCATCCGCCAAAGGCGAATTTCGAGTGTGTCGAAACTAAAGTTATCCCGCATTCTGTATTCGCCATTATCCATTCTGAATTACAAAACGCAAGAACTTTTATCTGAAAAAGCATCAGGTTTGGAAATTCTACATAATATCTCCGCCAACTCAAGGGTTTTATGAAAAAAATTGTCGGGTTTTTTCGGCCCCTGCCCGCCGCGCCGTTTGGCGGGTTTTATCCACCTGTGGCGGATTGGACATTGAATATTCAATTCCGCCCCCGCTGCAGATAGATAAAAAACCCTTGTCTTGCCCTGCCGGCAGGGATATACTTCTTTTTAAGAAAGCGGCTCAATATAGCGAGATTAAAATAATGTTTATTTTTAGGAGGTCTATCGAAATGAAAGTATTACCTTACATCCTGTTAATAGCTCTGGCGGTAATCTGGCCAAATTATGCTCGTGCCGCCATCAAAACCCAAACCGTCGAATACAAAGACGGCAATACCGTCCTCGAAGGATTTCTTGCCTACGATGACGCCCTCAAAGGAAAACTTCCCGCGGTTTTAATCGTGCACGAATGGACAGGTGTCGGCCCCTATGTTAAAAAACGGGCCGAACAATTGGCAGGTCTCGGCTACGTCGCGTTCGCCATCGATATTTATGGCAAAGGCATCCGCCCCGCTGACACAAATGAGGCGGCTAAACAGGCGGCCATTTATCGCGGCGACAGACAACTGATGCGAAGGCGTGCCCTCGCAGGCCTTGAGCAGGTCAAAAAATACCCTTTTGTTGACCCCGACAAAATCGCCGCTATCGGTTATTGTTTCGGCGGTGGCGTTGTGCTTGAAATGGCTCGCAGCGGCGCGGATTTGAAAGGTGTAATCAGTTTTCACGGCAATCTCGATACGCCGAACCCCGCTGACGCGAACAATATCAAGGCCAAAGTGCTCGTTTGCCACGGCGCTGATGACCCTTATGTC
>JBEKAT010000126.1:0-6401 GCA_050015775.1 Sedimentisphaerales bacterium
GATAGCAGCGGGATTTCTGTCCTGCCGTAATATACGATTCGAAACGTTTGAATATAGGAAAGGAAGGTACTTATGGGAAAGCAATTAGCGAAAGTTGTCGGAATTTCAATTGTGGCATTAGCCCTTTGCGTTTCGGTGGTCGCCAAGGCAGCCGATGCACCGGCAATCAAGGTCGGAGCCATCTTCGCGGTGACGGGCGGGGCATCGTATCTCGGTGCGCCTGAGGCGAAGACCGCTGAAATGTTAGTTGAAAAAATAAACAAGGAAGGCGGCGTCAATGGCCAGAAGATTGAGCTAATCGTGAAGGACTCGGGCGGCAAAAAAGAAAACGCGGTTTCGCTCGCCAAGCAGCTCATTGAGGAAGAGAAAGTCCTCGCAATCATCGGGCCGTCAACGAGCGGCGAGACAATGGCCATCAAGAATATCTGCCAGGAAAGCAAGACCATTCTTCTTTCCTGTGCAGCCGCCGAAGACATTGTCAACCCGGTTGCGAGTTACGTGTTCAAGACCCCCCAGAAAGACAGCGATGCCGTGAGACGCATATTCCAGGTTATGAAGGCAAAGGGTATTACCAAAATCGGCGTGATAACAAGTAACGACGGTTTTGGGATGGCCGGCGGCAAACAACTCGCCAATCTCGCCAATCTCGCAGGCATCACCATTGCCATCTCCGAGGCCTACGATACACAGGAGACTGACTTGACTGGAGTGCTCACCAAGGTAAAAGGCCAGGACGTTAACGCGGTAGTTAACTGGTCAGTCGTTCCGGCGCAGAGTTTGGTTGCAAAGAATATGAAGCAAATTGGCTTGAACGTGCCCCTGTTCCAGAGTCACGGCTTTGGCAACATCAAGTACGTTCAGGCGGGCGGCGAAGCGACAAACGGGACTATATTCCCCTGTGGACGCCTGCTGATTGCCGAACAGTTGGCGGACAACAACCCCCAGAAGAAACTCCTCGTGGAATACAAGAAGGACTATGAGAGCCGGTATAAAGAAGATGTGAGCACCTTCGGAGGCCACGCTTACGACGCGGTGCTGATTCTCGTCCAAGGAATCAAGAAGGCCAAGAGCACAGACAAGGAAAAGGTCCGCGACGCAATTGAAAACCTGAAGGACCTCGTCGGAACAGCCGGTGTTTTTCACTTCACGCCCCTGGATCACAACGGGCTAGGCATGGATGCCTTTGAGATGCTCACGGTGAAGGATGGAAAATTTGTGATATATAAAAACTGACATCGACCTTCTGCGTCGAGCGAAAGAGCGGAAACAGAATGAATCTCCCTCAGGTCATTCAGTATTGTTTTGCGGGGATTACCGTCGGCAGCATTTACGCGATTGTTGCCATCGGTTTCAACATTATTTACAACACGACCGGGATAATTAATTTTGCTCAAGGGGAGTTTCTTATCGTTGGCGCGATGACAGCCATCAGTTTAAATCATTTTGTCCCCCTGCCGGTCGCTATTTTTCTGGCGGTTGTGGTGACAACGATAATTGGGGGCTTAGTTGAGATTGTTTTCATCAGGCATGTCCGCAACGCCTCGGTTCTGCGTCTTATCGTGATAACCATCGGTATCTCGATACTTATGCGGGAGGCGATGCTACACATCTGGGATGAGAAGGTCAGGTCTTTGCCTTACTTTACCGGAACCGGGGTCTCAACTGTCACCATTCTTGGAGCTCATATCTCACCGCAGGTTCTATGGGTATTGGGCGTCAGCGCCATAATCGTAATGGGGCTGACGCCTTTTTTTCGTTTTACGCTGACGGGCCGGGCTATGAGGGCCTGCGCCGACGACAGGATGGCGGCTCGTCTTTGCGGAATCAATGACCGCTGGATGGTCACTCTGTCTTTTATGCTAAGCGCCGGCATTGGTGCGCTGGCTGGCTGCGTTATCTCACCCGTCACCCAGACGCAATACGATATGGGCGCGTCATTGGCAATCAAGGGTTTTACCGTAGCTATCCTTGGCGGGCTGGGCAACAGTATGGCCGCCGTCGCCGCAGGCCTGATGCTGGGGCTTGTGGAGGCCTTTGTGATGAGCCAGTTCGACATTGCTTATAAAGAGGCCGTATCAATAGTCATCCTGCTGCTGATTCTGGTTTTCAGGCCCAGCGGTCTCTTCGGCAAACGTGAGATTGCGGCGATGAGGGCATTATGACGCATTTTCGCAGGTATATCCCCGTCATAGCCGTTGCCATTGGGGTAATCATTTTGCAGGTTGTGCTTTCAGGCACCCACTCGACCTACTATATGACGCAAATCACAATGTCGGCTTATTATGCCCTCGTGGTTATCGGCTTGTGTTTGCTTATGGGTTACGCGGGTCAGATATCGCTGGGGCACGCGGGCTTTTTTGCGATAGGCGGTTATACTACCGCGGTCTTGACCACCTTTAATCTTATGGCGTATCGTGACACGCCGTTGGTTTCCTTGTGCCGTTCGCTTGGGTTTGTTGTGCAGAGGCAGGATATCTATGGCGCAGACATATTGGCTTTTTCTCCCTGGCCTGCCTTTGTCGTTGCGATACTACTGACCGTTATAATCGCTTTTATGATTGGCCTGCCCGTCATTCGTCTCAAGGGACATTATATGGCAATGGCCTCGCTTGGTTTCGGGCTGATTATCTACCGCATAGTCCTCGGCGGGCGCATCTTCGGCCAGGCGGACGGCATCTCTAATGTCCCTCCCTTTAAGATTATCGCCGGCCTCGAGGTAAACGGCCGAGCGGCGTTCAGGATTGAAAGTTATTACATCGCGTGGTTCGTGGTTCTGGCGGCTATGACGCTGGCAATCAACCTCGTCCATTCGCGAGTCGGCAGGGCGCTTCGCTCAATCCACGAAAACGAAGAAGCGGCTCATTCCTTGGGAGTCAACACTTATCGTTACAAGCTGCTCGTTTTTGTTTTGAGCGCTCTTTTTGCCGCGGTGGGAGGCGTTTTGTTGACCCACTACAACGGCAGCATAGGCCCATCCGAGGTTACGGTTACCAAATCCGTCCGCTATCTTGTCATCGTAGCTGTGGGCGGAATGGCCAACCTCTGGGGCGCTCTGTTTATGGGGGTACTCCTGAATTTCCTTTCTCTGCGGGGTGTTTTCGGAAGTTACGACGACGCTGTTTTCGCGATTATACTGATTGCTATTATGCTTTTAGCACCCCAGGGTCTGCTTCGTTTGCCTAAGTTTCGCACGGTAACGTCGTTATTATCCGGGAGGCCAAATGGGTAACACGCTGCTCGAGACAAAGGGCCTGCATCGGTTTTTCGGCGGTCTTCACGCCGTTAACGATGTCAGTATAACTGTCTCGCAGGGCGCGATTAAAGGTGTCATCGGCCCAAACGGCGCGGGCAAAACGACACTGTTTAACCTGATAGCCGGAACGATACAGCCGCATAATGGTGAGGTGATTTTCCGGGACAAAAAAATCACCGCGTTAAAACCGCACGCCGTCGCATGCAGAGGTATCGCGAGAACGTTCCAGACCACAAAGCTGTTTAGTCACATGACCGTTCTCGAAAACATTATGATGGGCAGGCATTGCCGGACGCGATGCGGCTTCATTTCGGGAATGTTAAACCTGCCCTGCACCTGGCAGGAAGATAAACAAACCAAAGAAAAAGCCCTGTCGATACTTGAGGACATTGGTCTGAAGGAGCACGCCTCCGAGACAGCTTGTAATCTGCCGTTTGGTCGGCAGCGGCTTGTGGAATTTGCGCGCGCACTTGCGATGGAGCCGGAGTTGCTGCTGCTCGATGAGCCGGCCGCAGGGCTTAACATTTACGAAACCAAGGAGCTTGCCAAGCTCATATTGTGGATTCGCGACAGGGGTGTTACCTGCCTTGTTGTGGAACACGATATGTCATTAGTTATGGCGATTTGCGATGACGTGGTCGTTCTTGACCAGGGGCGCAAAATCGCCGAAGGCCCGCCGCGGGCCGTTCAGCGAAATCCTGAAGTGATTCGCATCTATCTCGGGGATAGCGATGCTTAAGATATTGAATCTTGAAGCGGGTTACGGTCAATTACGCGTCCTCAAGGGCATATCGCTTCACGTATTGCCAGGCGAGGCCGTTGCGATTATCGGCGCAAACGGCGCGGGCAAGACAACCCTGCTCAAGACCATCGCAGGCGTCCTGCGGCCACGTTCCGGCAAGATTATGTTCAATAAACAGGATATATCGAATGAGCCGCTCGAAAAAATCGTCGAGGCGGGCTGCTGCCTTGTCCCTGAGGGCAGACACATCTTCAGCACAATGACCGTCAAAGAGAATCTTCTCCTCGGCGCATATCACCGCCAGCGCAACGGCGCCTCGGCGGATATCGCCGCAAGTTTGAAACAGGTCTATAAACTTTTCGGAATTCTCAAAGAACGCGCCAATCAGCTTGCAGGCACTCTTTCCGGCGGACAACAGCAGATGCTCGCAATAGGTCGCGCCCTGATGTCGGGGCCTAAACTGCTGATGATGGACGAGCCATCCCTCGGTGTCGCGCCGCTGCTTGTCAAAAGCATTTACCAAACCATTGCAAACCTCAAACGTGAAGGTTTAACGATACTCCTTGTCGAGCAGAACGCGCGGGCCGCGCTTGCTCTTGCCGACAGGGGATATGTTTTCGAAACAGGACAGATTGTTCTTGAGGGGACAAGCCGGGAGCTGAGCGATAATCCGGAAGTTCAGCGGGCGTATCTCGGCAAGGAATACCAGAGAATTGATGAGTGAGGAATATATGGGCGAGACAATTTATTACAATCCGAAGTTCGAGACAATGCCGCGTGAGGATTTAGAGCAGCTCCAGATTGAACGGCTGCAATCCACGCTCAACAGGGTCTATCGCAACGTCGCTTTCTACCAGAAGGCCTTCGACGCCAACGGCGTCAATCTCGAAAATATAAAGGACCTGGGTACGCTGGGCGAACTGCCTTTCACAACCAAGGAAGACCTGCAAAAAAGCTATCCCTACGATATGTTCGCCGTCCCGCTGCGTAATATCGTGCGCATCCACTCGACCTCCGGTATGACGGGCAAACCCATCGTCGTCGGCTTCACGCGCGATGACCTTCGCAACTGGACCGAATGCACCGCCCGGCTTCTCACCGCAGCGGGCCTCACCGAGCACGACGTCGTCCAGATTGCCCTCGATTATAACCTTTTCACAAGCGGGTTCGGCTTTCAGCAAGGGGCTGAGCAAATCGGCGCCTCGGTTATCCCCGCGTCCTTCACCGCCAGCGTCGAAAAGCAGATTGTGATAATGAGGGACTTCAAGACGACAGCGCTGGTTACCACGCCGAGCCACGCGGTCAATATCGCTGGAGGTATCGAGGAATTGCGCGTTCACGCCGAATCACTGCACGTGCGCCACGGGCTTTTCGGCGGAGAACGCTGGTCCGACCAGTTGCGCAATCAATTGGAAAAACGGCTGCACATCATCTCGACCGATACTTACGGTCTGACCGAAATAATGAACCCCGGCGTGGCAGGCGAATGTCACCTCCGCGAGGGACTCCATATCAACGAAGACCATTTCATCGTCGAAATTATCAACCCCAAGACGCTCAAACCCGTCGGTATCGGCCCGGAAGGCGAACTGGTGCTGACGACAATCACAAAAGAGGGCTTCCCATTGATTCGCTACCGCACGGGCGATATTACATCGTTAAACCCTGAGCCGTGCGCCTGCGGAAGGACCTTCCTCCGTATGGCCAGGGTCCTGAGCCGGACCGATGACCTGATTAGCTTCCGCGGCGTGGAATTTTTCCCCTCGCAAATCGAGCAGATTCTGCGCGATGTCGAAGGTATCAGCTCCAGTTACCAGCTCATTCTTGGCCGACAGGATGGCGTCGATACCCTCGAAATAAAAGTCGAAATCTCCGACACGGTTCCCTTCCTCGATGGCTTGAAATCGGTCGAAAATATGCTCTCTCAACTGTCCAAACGCATCAAGACAATCCTCGACGTGGATGCCAAAATTACGCTGGTCGAGCCAAAGTCCCTTCGCCATATTGACGACAAAAGCCGGGTAGTTGATAAAAGACCAGCTTAGCCGCCAAGACGCTTCGCCGAGACGAGCGAAGGTACGAAGAATTTTTAAACACATTTTTAAATAGATAAAACGCTTAGTGTCTTAGTGCCTTAGTGGCTTGTTAAAAAGAAAAAGGCCTCGCTAAACTTTGCGAGGCCTTTATTCCGGTTTAATATTCGGTGTATTACTGAGGGACGACGTTGACCGCACAGGGGCCTTTTTTGCCCTGTCCGATATCAAAAGTCACCGCCTGGCCTTCTTGAAGGTCGGCGTAGCCGCCCATCTTAATCTCCGAATGATGAACGAACAGTTCTTCGCCGCCATCATCGGGGACAATGAATCCAAAGCCTTTTTTGCCGTTAAACCACTTTACTTTACCTGT
>JBEKAT010000127.1:0-6298 GCA_050015775.1 Sedimentisphaerales bacterium
TTTCCCGATTTTTTCCGGGTGGGCAGGGAATTGTTGTCCTTACAAATGCCGACAAGTTTTAAACTCGCGCCGGTTTTGGGTATTCTGCAAAACCTGCTTGTGTTTGTGTCGTGGGGGTCGCCACCGGAGTTGACGGCGGGGTGGCTATTAAACGCAGTTTTGCATCCCTTCACGGTGGTCTTGTTGTGGCTGGTCGGCAAAAGAATTATTGGCAGGTCCGCCGTCTGGTTTGCCATCATCGCGTCGATAAATCCCTGGACGGTTTATTACCTGACTGAGCCGATAATAGAGACGCCTTTTCTGTTTTTCATACTATTGACGTTGTATCTGATTTTCCGCCGGTCCCGCTGGGCATATCTTGCCGCGTCGGTAACAACGATGGTGCGGTATGAGGGTGCCGCGCTGATTCTGGCGGCGTTTGTCGGGGACATCATTCACAGAAAAGACCGTCGAGATGTAATCAGGGCATCGGCTTATTCGGTCCTGGCGTCCTTGCCGCTTGTGATATGGCTGACACTGACTGCCGTGACCTGGAAAGGGGGCGGAACGCACTATTTTAACGTCTTTTTCTCAAAGGAATACGTCAAGGGGTTTGTAGAGCCGGTCAGCAGCAGGACAGGTCTTTTGCTGCATATACAGTTGTTGTGGCAGGTTGCGTTCCAGCCGCTTTTTATTCCTTATCCGGGTGCCAGCAATGAGTTCGTAGATATGCTCTCTAAATTGGGCGAGTTGACTTGCATCGTGGGCCTTGTTTCAGGTTGCATATTTTCAATTATCCGGCGTCGCTGGGAAATACCGATGTTGCTTTTGTTTTTCGTGCCGTATTTTGTGCTGCACGCTTATTATCCGTATCCACTGACGCGGTTTCACTCGACTATTTTCTGGATTGCATTACTGGTGGCGTGGTTCGGATTGCAAAGTATCGGCGGCTTTTTGGCTCAAAAGGCCAGGCTGCCTTGGCAGGCGACGTTAGTGCTGAAGACGAGCGTGGCTGTTGCCGCGTGCGTGTGGTTTGTAAATCTTGCCCGTGAATTCGGCGGGGAGGCAACTATTAGTCCCGCTTCGGCTTCGATGCCCTATGTCGCAATGCTTGTGGCGGGGATGATTATCGCATCGAGGGCGCTTGTTGAGCATCCCGTACAGATATCACGCCATCTGTGTGTAACTTCGATGCTGTGTCTGGTTATCGCGTCGAATCAGTTTGTCCTGGTTCGGCTTGTTGGCGACGGAAAGCGGGAGATTGAGTTCAAAATGCTGGGTGAGTGGTTTGCGGCCAACGGCAAGCCAGATGAAAAACTGGCTGTCTATCAGAACGACACGCAACTATTCGCGGGGAAAAATGCGTCCAATGTTGTGGGATTCCCCAAGGCAGACAGCCCCGATGAGCTTGTGGGAAAATTTCGCCAGCAGGGAGTAACGTATGTTGTTTGGGCAACCAGGGAAGGGTACAGTCATGGGGAACACACGGGTTATCAGCAGCTCGGACTGAATAAGACTATCGCGTTTTTAGACAAACCGCAAAGCATCGGACCTTACAAGTTTGTAGCGCAAATCGGCTCAAAGAGAGGATACGTGAATGTCTTTCGCCTGGAAAACGCGGATAAATAACGATTGTAGCGATGTGTGAAATTATTACGGTGTGTTTATGAGCGAATTGGCAGGCAAAATTTCTGAACCAGTCGCGCCGGACGATGATACGCTGCTTAAATGGCGCAGACGCAACAGCTATTACTACGGCTGGCTCGACAGAATATACAAATTCGTCGTCCGGCCGAACAGCAGGGTTTTGCACATTGGTTGCGAGTGCGGCGACCTTCTCGCGGCGGTGCGGCCGGCATATGGCGTGGGCGTTGACGGAAATGAATCGGCAATAGCGCTTGCGAAAAAGCGGTTCCCGCATTTGAATTTCATTACTGCCGACCCGCACGAGTTACAGCTCAATGAGAAATTCGATTATGTCCTGATATGCAATTCGCTGGGTGACTGGCAGGATATCCAGCGCGTGTTGGAACGGATTCATCCGCTTACGGACGACCAGACGAGGATTGTGGTTACATATTACAATTACCTCTGGGAGTGGGTCTTGCGGCTGGGTTCCTTGCTGGGTGTTCGCAGGCCTCGTCGGCACCAGAACTGGCTGCCGCCCCAGGACATCGCGAATCTGCTTAATCTCGGCAATTTTGACGTCATTCGCACGGATTCCTTTGTCCTGCTTCCCAAGGGTATCTGGCTGATTAGCGCATTGTGCAATTATATCTTTTCGCTGCTGCCGGTTTTTCGAATGTTCAACATGGTCAATCTGGTTATAGCAAGACGTTCGGCGCAACCCGGGCAGGACAAGGATTTATCGGTATCGGTGATAGTGCCTTGCAGGAACGAGCGGGGTAATATCGAGGACGCCATAAAACGCATACCCGATATGGGCAGAGAAACCGAGATAATCTTTGTGGATGGCTCCAGCACGGACGGCACAGCCGACGAAGTAGAAACCCAAATTAAAAAACACCCGGGACGCAAAATCCGACTGATACATCAGGGTATAGGCCGTGGCAAAGGAGATGCGGTCAGGAAGGGTTTTGTTGCCGCGACCGGGGACGTGCTGGTAATCCAGGACGCGGACCTTACCGCTCCGCCCGAGGATTTGCCGAAATTTTTCGCCGCTCTCCGGGACGGCAAAGGAGAATACATCAACGGTTCCCGGCTTGTATATCCGATGGAAAAAGAGGCGATGCGGTTTTTGAATCTGCTCGCCAATAAATTCTTCGGGGCGTTGTTCTCCTGGCTTCTGGGTCAGCGGTTCAGGGACACGCTTTGCGGAACAAAAATGATTCGCAAAAGCGATTATGAAGTCATAGCCGCCAATCGCTCTTATTTCGGCGACTTCGACCCGTTTGGCGATTTCGACCTCATATTCGGTGCCGTAAAGCAAAACCTCAAGGTAATTGAAGTGCCGGTGAGGTATCGCGCGAGAATATACGGCGAGACCAACATAAGCAGGTTTAGGCACGGCTGGCTTTTGCTGAAAATGAGCTGGATAGCGTTCAAAAAAATAAAGTGGCTTGGCAAGGAGTCGAATTCACTTGGAAGCAATAGTCACAAATAGTAATAACGACATCGGGCCGGCCAAGGACAAAAAAGTCCTGATTTTTGTTGTCTGCTATAAGGCCGCGGATTCAATAGAATCGGTTTTGGACCGTATTCCCGCAGATATATGGAACAACGAAAGGTTTGGTACCGAGGTTCTGATAATTGATAACCAGTCGCCGGACCGAACTTTCTACGCGGCAGAGAATTATTCAAAACTACACCCGCATCGCAAAGTCACTGTTCTTTACAACCCCAAAACTCAGGGTTACGGCGGCAATCAGAAAATAGGATTCCGATACGCAATCGAGCGGGGTTTTGACGCCATTGTTTTGCTGCACGGCGACAACAGGTATGCGCCTGAATGCCTGCCTGAAATGTTAAAGCCGATACTCGAAACCGGAGCGGATGCGGTTCTGGGTTCTCGAATGATTCACAAGTCGGCGGCGCTGAAAGAAGGGATGCCGCGGTATAAATGGGTTGGTAATCAGGTTCTTACCCTGATGCAGAATTGGATACTCGGGTCGCGGCTGTCGGAATTTCACAGCGGGTATCGCGCTTACAGCACAAAAGCGATTACGTCGATTCCATTCGAGCACAACTCTAATGGGTTTGATTTTGACACGGACATCCTCATCCAGTTTTTAGGCACGGGCAAAAGTATAGTCGAGGTCGCGGTGCCGACTTTTTACGGCAATGAAATTGCCGGCGCTCATGGCCTGCGATACGCGGTGCGGGTTTTGCATTCGTCGATATTGTCGCGTGTGACCCGGCTGGGAATTTATTATCACCCGAAGTTTGACTATGAGCCGGAAACCAACTGCAAATACAAATCGAAATTCGGCTACCCAAGCTCGCACCAGTTTGCATACGAACAGGTTGCGCAGGGCTCCACGGTTATCGACATCGGCTGCGGCCCCGGGTTTATGGCGGAAGCCCTGACAAAAAAGGAGAGCAAAACAGTGTCCATTGACCGTCAGATTCAGCCGGCGGTAAGCCAACATTCGTGGAAGTGCGTGGAAGCCAATATTGATGAATACGACTTTGGCGACGATGTCGGCAAAGCGGATTACATACTGGCGCTGGATATAATCGAGCATCTCAAGTCGCCGGAAAAATTACTGGCGAAATTGCGAAAGAGATATTCACATGATTGTCCCACGGTGGTGATAACTACGGGCAATATCGCGTTTTTGCCCCTGAGTGCCAGTTTGCTGTTTGCGGGCTTTCATTACGGGCGACGCGGCATTCTGGACATGGACCACACTCGGCTGTTTACCTTTTCGTCGCTTGTCAGGACTTTGCAGTTAAACGGCTATGAAGTTATAAGCAAACGTGGCTTGCCCGCGCCGTTTCCGCTTGCGGTTGGCGACGGACCGCTCGCGAGGTTCCTGCTGCTTGTTAATTGCTTTTTTATAAAGATTTCGAAAAGCATTTTCTCATATCAAATTGCGGTGGTCGCAAAACCTTTGCCGACGCTGGAGCATCTTCTTGAGGATGCTTTCGACGCAAGAAGGCAGAAGCTTGCCACGGGTAACAATGAAAGTTAAATCGAAAACCAGCAAACAGCTACGGCGAGCAGGAATGCCTGCCGGCCAAAATGGCTGGCCTTGGTCGATTGCACGCACAGCGAGACGATTTGCGATGCCTTTGCTGGTTTTCTGCTGGCCGATGATTTACCTGTTCAGGCACATTTTTGTTATAAACGGGAAGTTTCTGACTATAGGCAACGATTTCATTGCGTTGTATTACGCGTATAAAATTTACCTGCTCAGTTGTCTGGCCAATTTACACTTTCCACTCTGGTCGCCTTCCGAAGCCGCTGGTTTTCCGTTTTACACTAATCCGTTTGCCCAGGCGTTTTATCCGTTCAACGCCCTGCTGGTATTATGGTATAAAGTTTTCGGCGGTTACAGTCCCCTCGACCACCAGCTTTTTACTGTCCTCGGCATTTCGATATTTGCGCTTGGCCTGTTTATGTGGCTGAGACGAATCAACAAGGACATTACTGCGGTGGTGTTTGCGGTACTGGTGATGTCTGTAAGCTTCAAGATTACAGAGGTTATAAGGTTTCCCAACGCCGTGCATTCAGCGGCGTGGTATCCGTGGATACTTTATGCGATTACGCGGATAATGTTCAGCAGCTCCATGAAAGAGACAGTAAAGGCGGCCGGCCTGCTGGTTCTGTTTGGCGTATTTTTGTGCACTGCCGGCTATCCGTATTTCGCGTACTATACCGTTTTTCTTGTTTTGCCGTATTTGCTCGCCTTTTTGATTAAGCCCCTGCGGACAAAGCTATTTGGAGAACAGCCGGTTTATCTTAAACGGGCATTTGTTGCGATGTCGGCGGCTGGGTTTGTGACATTGCTGTTTTGCGCACCTTATCTGGTAGGCGTCAAAAGGCTGATGTCGCAGACAATCGACCGTGCAGGCAGGGACTTTCAATATTCTACAAGCCACGTTTTTAACTTCGAGGATACGATCGGCTCGCTTGTTTATCCGCCCGCGTCCTCGACGGAAGGGTGGTATTTTTTCAGCATCACGGCATTATTGATAATTGCCGCTTATCTGTTTGGCAGGCGGGGCGCAGTGGAGGAAAAAGTTGTTCAGCAGCGGGAAACGATGCCGGCGGACGCTGGAAGTTTATGGGTTAAGCTGTTCTTTGTAATCTGGATCGGACTAATCAGCTATATCAGCTATGGAAAGAATTCGTATCTGTTCATTCTGCTCTGGCACTATATGCCCGGCTTTTCGAGTTTGCGTGTCTGGGGCCGACTGAACATCATCCTTGTGCCCATATTCGCCTGGCTGCTGTCGATAGCATATTCGCATTTTGCCGGGATGCTCAGGGACAATGCGGGCGGCAGGTTGCGTCGCGTGGCGGTGAAACTGGCCGTTGTTGCCGCTGTTTATGCGGTCGTGCTCGGCGTACAGCTCTATCTGCATCTAAGGGGTGTTCGTGACGAGTCATGGGTACAGTATTTCAAAGATTTTGTTGCGAATGAGAAATGGTTTATTTTGTATGGCGCGGCAGCGTTTGTCGCTATCGTATTGATTATGATTATTGGCTCGAAGATTTATTTTGGTCGTGGGTGGCTGGCGGCTATGGCTGCGTTGCTGATTTTGGTTGCAACGGTCGAGATGTGGCACACTGGAGCAAGAATGTGGTCGCAAACGTTGAATGAACCCCTAAAACGTTTTCAGTTTGATATTG
>JBEKAT010000128.1:0-6200 GCA_050015775.1 Sedimentisphaerales bacterium
TGTGCAGGGATTTTTTGTGCGCGTCGATGCCGACGAACAAGTCGTCATCTTTGGTGAGGCGGATTGTGTTGAACCATTTCTGCTTTTTTGATACTGTTGTCATAGGTCATCCCTTTCAATTAGGTTAGATTTGTTCGTTGTGCAAAGCATAAATCATAACCGTTGAAAGGATGACCTTCATATTATCTAAGTTTTTGGAAAAGCCGATCTTACAAGCAGCTTACTTTGTTGAAATTGGTCGATTTTTCTGCGGTTTTTTATATGCTGCCCCCGCTATTGAGACCTGGGAGGGGCAATTAGAATCCAAATTATTTAAAAATTAATGTCTCGGCGACATACAACCAAACTACAACCCCAAGATTAAATAGCGTGCAAAATTGCAAAAAACATGAATTCATAAGGCTTGTAATATCAACGACTTAAAAAATTCTCAGAAAACGTCAACATTTTATATATCCTAATACCACTGTAAACGCAACTGGATTGCCTAGCTGGTGTCAATAGGTTATACGAGAACTTGTTCTAATCAGCATATCCTTCTCAGCCTCAGGAATACAACAGAGCAATATGAAACAAGAAATTCTCATTACGGGTGGACCAAGAATGGGGGGCGGGTCATTGTTGATTATACTCTCACTTAATCCAGACCAGTTTTAGGAGGGCAGGTCATTCGCTTCCAGCAGGAGCTTGACGACCTCCGTGTGGCCATTCTGCGACGCTATTATCAGGGCGATTACGCCGTCTTTGGTGTCGATTGCTGACTGTCACCAACCCTAACGATAGCATACACCAATACACCGAGCAGTCCTGCCAGCAGAGCAATCACTATCCATATACCGGAGCCGGCATTGCGCTTCCGAATGTCCTGATACACCCAAACCGCTACAAGGATGTTGACAACGAGGCATAAGATGATAAATGGAACAACAACGCTTTTGTTACTATGTTTCTGATGGTCAGAAATCTTCAGTTCTTCTCGTTGGCGTTCAAGTTTAATACGCTGTTCTTCCAGTTCCAGCCCGCGCATCTGCTGGCGAAAATCATTTTCCGCTTCGCTTTTCTTGATCTCCAATTGTATACGGTGAAGTTCCAACTGACTCTTAGCGGCTTGCAACTGCTCGCTTGCTTCATTAGCTTCCAGGCAAAATCCTAACGATGGATACAGCACAACCAATAACGCAATGATAAACATACTATGCTTCATTTGATACCTCCTTGTTAAAGATAACAATGTACCTTGACTTACTTCTGCCTTTTTTGCCCCTGTTTTTTTCTCGAATAATGCGTACTGGGATTTCCCATTTAAATCTTATCAACTACGCCGCTGAGCTTTTCGTTTATCAAAATACCAAATCTGACTGAAAAAAGAAACTTTTTTATGGCCTAACAGCCGTAAAAAGTGAGGAGAATTCGTACAACTATACTACAACCCAAACACTATATAGTGTGTAAAATCGTAAAAATTGTGAATCCATAAGGTTAGTAATATCAAGGACTTAATAAATTCTTAGAAAAGGCAAACATTTTATATATCCACTTGTCGCCAGTTAAAAACTCACACACACGCGATAGAAAGGGGGATTTGGTGAGACTCCGATGCTGTTTTCAGAAAAAGAGGTCCTATATGAGCCGAGTTCGTCGATTCTACAGTCCCAAACCCTATCTGGCAGTGGTTCTACAAGATTATATAGACCGGCTTAACTATGTTTCCTTCTCACAATCTCCGCACCGAGGCCGAGCCGAAGGATTAAAAGCTAAAAGCCCTTTAACCAGTAGTCACACATTATCGCCAAATCGGCCATATCCACCGTGCCTGACAAATCTAAGTCGGCGCCGTCGCAGTTGTTGCTGCTTGCGCAGTCCGTATTCAACCAGCGTTCGGCAAAAAACGAATAGTCAGCAAAGTTGACCCCATCGGGACAGATAAAATCGCCGTACTGAGCATATTGCCAGTTCAACTGCGGATAATTTACTCCGTTTACACACATCCGCCAATAATCGTTTGTGCCATTAGCCGTTTCATTGGTAAAATCCCAGCCGACGAAATTGTTTTGCTGTTTCATTTGAGCATCTGTTAACGGTATACCGAGAAGGTTATCAGGGCCGCTTGTGTCAAGAAAATAGCTATTATTGATACTACCATACTCGTTGCCCCCCACCAGCCCGCCGAGAATCCCTGAACCATACTCGCTGGTGACGGAACCTGTCGAATAGCAATTGCTGATACTGCCGAATTGGTTCTCTCCCACCAGCCCGCCCATATAGCTCCCGCCGCTGAGAGCGATCTCATCAGTGGCACCCGTCGAATAGCAATTGCTGATATTGGCGCAGTTGAATCCCACCAGCCCGCCGATGCTTCCTACGCCGGAGACAGCGCCCGTCGAATAACAATTGCTGATATTGGCGCAGTTGAATCCCACCAGCCCGCCAATTAATGCTACGCCGGAGACAGTGACTGTCGAATAGCAATTGTTGATGCTGGCGATGCTACTCCCCATCAGCCCGCCAAGACACTCTGATGCGGAGTTATACCCACCGGTTACAACGCCTGTCGAATAGCAATTGCTAATACTACCGCCGCCAGATCCCACCAGCCCGCCGAGGTACCATGAACCATTTCCGCAGGTGATGGAAACATTTTCGAGGCCGAGATTTTTGATCACGGCACCGTTGTCAGTGTAGCCGAACAGGCCGATGTAACTGGTTCTGGCGGTTGTGGTATAGGTCAGATTCCGGATGACGTGCCCGTCGCCGTCGAATGCCCCAGTGAATTTGGTGGTTGAATAATTACCAATGATGTTGTACTGCGTGCCGGTATAGGCGGATAGGTTGATGTCGGCTGTCATAAGGAAGCATTTGTTGAAATCTTCGGTGTGATTGCCTATGTCGTTCAGGTCGGCAGCGGAGCCGATTTTGTATGGGTCGCCAGCAGTGCCTGAGCCGCCGGAGTATTTGGCCTGTGCAATTGAACAAATAGCCGCAACAAGCAGAATTATAAAAACTAACCGTTTCATGAGTGTGTCCTCCTTAAGTTCCTCTTATATTAACCGGGATTTCCCATTTAAATCTGCTCAGCTACGCCGCTGAACTTTTCGTTTATCAAAATACCAAATCTGCCTGAAAGTTGGAACTTTTTTACGGCTTCTTGGCTGTAAAAAGTGATGCCAATCCATACAACTACTCTACAACCCCAAGGTTAAATAGCGTGTAAAATCTCAAAAATCATGAATCCATAAAGTTAGTAATATCAAAGACTTATAAAATTCTCAGAAAACGCAAACATTTTATATATCCGAATGTCGCCAGTTAAAAACGCGCGCGTATAAGCGCCTGAAAACTTGTTTTTGAAGAAAAAATTGATTTTTGGAGTCCATAAAAAAGGGACATTTACGATACTTCCGGCAGTTCGCTCCAGCAAATCGTAAACCGTTTGGAGCGTCTTTTGAACTTCACCTGCTAGGTCTAATTGATTCCTGTAACTGAACAAGGATGATACTACCTGATAATTAGTTTGCAGGTCGTTCGAATCCTGCCCCCACTAGTGGTTTGCAGAGATAACTTCCTGGCCAACGTGCATTTATCTCTTTCTTTTTGCGCTCAAATAAATCCGCTATTAGCCTCCCCCCTTATGCTTTTGGAACAGCCTTTGTTGCCGTTTGTATCTTAGGCTTCACCCCAATGACTTCTGGAAAATCAAAATGTCTTACAGCTTAAGCCATAACAAAGCTATTGTCCTGACCAGTTCTGAGCAAAGACGGAAAACTCATAGAAATTGATTATTCCATCGTTGTCCAAATCAACTCCAAGGGTCTTAACAGGATCGTTCTCCAGCCACCAGTTTTCGCAAAATTCGTATAAGTCATAAATATTTACTACGCCGTCGCCAGTAAAATCGCCGTAAAAATCACCGTAAATGATGCCCCGGCCGTTGGTGCAAAAATAGACGCGGCCAAAGATACGGGGGTCGCCTGTAATAGTAGGACCGGTATATGCAAATTGATGCAAATCGTCATTTATTCTAACCCAATTCGCCCCGGCATCAATGGAGCGATAAATACCTCGAATGCCTCCAATTTGAGCGCTTATATAAAGAGCCATATAGCTTTGGCCGGGAGCTGCCTTGCCAAAACCAATATTGTCCGCCTCCTGTATGCCGGATAATTTCGTAAAACTTGTGCCCGAATTTGTAGAATGCCATACGCCATAAGTAGAACCAGACCCGCCGGCAAGCCAGATATCCCCTTCGATACCCGGCATTGCTTTAATAATGCCTGAAGAAGGAAGGCCCGTTGCCGCTGTTGCCGAGAAGCTCGCTCCGCCGTTGGTGCTTACATAAAAAGTCCCGGAGATGAATCCATAAAATTTA
The DNA here is from genome assembly GCA_050015775.1 of Sedimentisphaerales bacterium. Classification (GTDB taxonomy): domain Bacteria; phylum Planctomycetota; class Phycisphaerae; order Sedimentisphaerales; family Anaerobacaceae; genus Fen-1362. The sequence continues at coordinate 4,367 of JBEKAT010000128.1, forward strand.
TTCGAATTCACCCGGTCAGAAATTACCCGTGCACCTGCAGGGATACCTGTAGAAGTGCTCCAGGTTGTGCCATTTATATTTGTTGAATAGCTTACTGAAGCACCTGAAGGCGCCCAGACCACTTTGCCTGCATTGGCGGATAAAGCTATAATGCCGCCACCGCTGGTGCCGGCTGGTTCCGTAACAGCTTGTGTCCAGGTAACTCCATTATCATTTGACCAGCCATAATGGATTGTGCTGCCATTGCCAACACGGACGATATAGTTACAATCGAGTTCGGCAAAATCAAGAGATGTGCCGGTGCTGAACGATGGCGGCATACACATTCTGGCCGGCACGGTATTAAGGTCGGCGTGACGAAAACCTCCTAAGTCGCCCACTGCACTTAACAGGTGAGCACCCGCCGGCGGGCTGATAACGTCCTGCACCGCGGTTTGTTCCTGACCCTGTGCCTTTACCGAAAGCGAAACTATGCCGCCGGTATCCCAGGCGGTGAGATTATCACTGCCGTAAATGGTAGCTCCGGTTACATATCTCATTTTGTTTGAGTTGAACGGGTCGATTTTTATATCGCCTATCATCCAGCCCAGCTTGGGCGAAATCTCAGGCAGAGCTTTGGTAACGCCCCAGTCAAGCCAGGGCGCAAACGAGATATCCTGTGTGTAATAGTTTATGCGTTCGGGATATACGCCTATTTCCCAGATTCGCTTCCAGGTAACACCGCCGTCGGTCGAGCGGAAGATAATATCATCGGGCCACCATAACTCCATACTTGTAACCATAATGGTGTTCGGGTACTGTGCATCAACTGCCAGGCCTGCGTAACCAAAGTTGTCGTCGGAGCTACTGGAAGGAATCGGGCTAATTTGGGTCCATACTCCGCTTGATGTGTTGAACTTCCAGACGTCGCCTTGTGAACCGTCAAACGGACCACAGGTGTTACTATAGGTTATATAGAGAATGCCGTTGGAGGCCAGCACGCCGTGATGGGGCAGATAACCTGTTGGCTGGCCTGGAATTGCCGCCCAGGTAGCGCCGCCGTTTGTGCTGCGATAAATGGTGTTGCCGGTGGTATTAGCCACGCCGACGTATATTGTCTGTGTTGGATTTCCGGCAGTGCCGCTGTTGTCGAACGTTACCCAGACAACTCCGATTATGTCGCCGCCGGATGTATAAGTGCCGACGGCCGTAAAGTTGGTATCTCGAGACCATGTCGCGCCGTAGTCAGCGCTTCGCCACAGGCCGTTGCCGCTGCGGGCGCCGAAATAGAGTATGCTGTTTTTGTGCGGGTCAACTGCGAGGCGCTCGCCCATCGAGCGGCCGGGCATATTGCCACCGAGCTTGAATGACAGATTCGATATCTGAAAGGTTTTCCCGCGGTTGGCGGAACATAGAATCGCGCCGTTACCCGCCCACGAATTTGTGTATGTGCCGGCGGCTATGTAAAGACGATTGGGGTCCACCGGGTCCGTAGCCAAACTTTCGACGCCCGTTAAGTTCCAGTTATCCCAGTTAACCCAGTCCAGAAGCGGTATCCACCTGTTGGTCACGGGGTTCAGGCGGTAGGCGCCTCCCATATCGGTGCGAATGTAAACGAGATTTGGCTCGGTCTGGTTGTAAATGATGCCGGTCGTAAAGCCGCCGCCGACAATTTGCACGTTATGCCATCCGTATGCCGGCGTTTGGGCCGACGCAGTCAGTGTCGTCAATCCGATGAAGAGGCATCCTGCCAATACGATAACGGCCTGAGTGAATCTTCTCTTCTTCATCATTCTAACCTCCAAAAGGTCAAGCCGGCTTGCGATATGGCTTCAAAAGTGTGTAAAACAACCAT
>JBEKAT010000129.1:0-6099 GCA_050015775.1 Sedimentisphaerales bacterium
TCAAAGCAGGTGAAGTGTTTTTTCATTGATTGGCGGAACTCGCTGATTTCTTTTTTGACGTCTTCGAGGTCGGCGACGGCGGTCATCGGGAAGCTAAGATACGCGCGTTTGATTTTCGGCTCAAAAAGCAGCCGGTAAAATGCCTCAGTTGTCGCTTCGGTCCCGCCTCGGGCAAGGCAGTAAAAAGGCGTCTGTTCGTTGATACCTTTGCAGAGCATCTCTGTGCAGATGATTTCCTCTTCTCGCCAGACGATGAGGTCTTTGAGCGTGTGTTCGCTGGGATGTTCACTGAGCAGCCGGCCGTGCAGGGCAGCGACACCGTCAATCAGGCAGATGTACATACTTGCGTCGAGTTGGCGCATCTGGTCAAAATCGACGGCCGGGAACAGTCCGTGTCGCCAGCGGAAAGTAGCGTGCGTATTGACAATAAGATTGGGGACTTTTTTTGCCTTTGCGATGACGTCTTTGAAAACGCTTCGGCGGAGCGAGTGCAGCCGCTTTAATGGTATGTCCAGGATTTTTCCCTGTGCGATGTCTGGCGCCTCGGCATACATCATGTCACCGATATTGCACAGCGTTAATTCTTTGCCGCGCAGACCGGCATACTCGCATACCTTTTCAAGGTAGTTTTTTTTGTCCAGCCCGACCAGTCCCGTTATGATTATGACCATAAGACACCTTGTGTCTTTTAAAGATTTTTGAGCCGTTCCTGAATATCGTGTTCTTTCAGCGCTTTGAACAATTCGCCAGCTTCGCCGGCGATTATTTTGTCTAAGGTGTAAAGAGACAGATTTATCCTGTGGTCGGTGACGCGGTTTTGCGGGAAATTGTAGGTTCTGATTTTTTCGCTTCGGTCGCCCGAGCCAATCATTATTTTACGTTTCGCTTCGCGCTCGGCCACTCTCTTGCTCTCGTAAAATTCATAAAGCCGGCCTCGCAGGATACGCCAGGCCTTGGCGCGGTTTTTATGCTGGCTTTTTTCTTCCTGCATACGGACGGTGATTCCGGTTGGGATATGTTCGAGGCGTATTGCGCTGCTTGTCTTGTTGACTTTTTGTCCGCCGGGTCCGCTTGACCTGCAGACCTGCTCAACGACGTCGTCGGGGTTTATCTGGATGTCAACTTCCTCCGGCTCGGGCATCACGGCTACTGTTGCCGCGGACGTGTGAATTCTGCCCTGTGCCTCGGTTTCCGGCACTCTTTGGACGCGATGGCCTCCGCCCTCGTAACCCAGTTCCGTCCACACCCCTTCGCCCTTGATGCCGAATATTACTTCACGGAATCCGCCCCTGTCTGTGGTGCTGAAATCGAGGTCTTCGACTTTCCAGCCGCGGTCGGTCGCGTATTTTGTGTACATAGTGTAAAGGTCGCGTGCGAATAGTGCCGCCTCTTCGCCACCCGTGCCCGCCCGGATTTCCATTATGACCGAGCCGATAGAATAATCGTCGGCGGTAAGCAGCTTGTCCTGAAGTTCCGCGAGCAGTATTGTCTTTTTAGCATTGAGCTGCTGGAGCTCCTCCTTTGCCATTTCCTTAAGCTCCGGCTCAGTTGAGTCGCTGTTTATCAGTTGTTCTGAATGTACCGCCTCCGCGGCGGCTTTCTTGTAGTCGCGATACTTTGCAACCAGTCCCTTGAGTTTGCCCTGCTCCTTTGCGAGCGCAATCAGCTTGGCGGAATCGCACGCGATGTCAGGGTTTTCCATCTGCTTTTGCAACTCGTCAAAACGGGCATCAATCTCGGTTAGTTTCGTAATTAAAGGCGTATTTGCTTCAGGCATAGCATTGTCCCGGTAATTTACTTGTGGAGGGGTAATAAACAATCAGGGCTCCGTTCTTGCCCAAACGACCAAAAAAGGAGCCCTGATAGTGATTCGACTGAGAACTACTTTTTCTGCTTTTTGAAGTAGTCGGTGCCGTATTTTTTCTGGAAACGTTCGACTCGGCCCGCGGTGTCAACGTACTTTTGCTTGCCCGTGTAGAACGGGTGGCAGGCGGAGCAGATTTCCGCGTGGATTTCGCTTGCGGTGCTGCGGGTTTCAAAGGTGTTTCCACAGCCGCAGTGAACCACGACCTTGTCGTATTTAGGATGTATGTCTTTCTTCATAATAAACTCCTGAACAATCAAAAGCACCATTCTAACGTACTGGGCGTATAAATCAATAGGATTTTTCGACAAGTTTAAGGGTTACGAGGCGTCGTAGTTTGGCTTTGAAGGGTTTTTCAGGGTGATAAATGAGGGTTTGGCTGGGCGTATTGGCATTTGCGATATTACCAGACCAGGGCGTAGTTTTGCGAAATAGCTGAAGATTGGTCGATTTTCAATCGATATGTGTAATACCCACACTTTATATACGGGTAAGAACTTAACTTTAGGGGTGCCCGGATGAAAATCAGGTATGTTGTCTCAACAATGGCATTCTGGGGTAAGCAGAGCCGATTGTCTCTGGAGCAGGAATGTGACCTGCTTCGGACGCTCGGTTTGGGCGTGGAGTTGGGGCCCAATATAGGCGGGCTGGATGAGTGCCGGTATGACAAGCGTGACTGGCCCCGGCTTGTGTCGGCTACCGAAGGTATACTTGTTTCGATGCGCTCCCGTAACGATAACCCGAGCATTGAGCAGTGGGCTGAGCAAATTGGCTGCGCGAAACTGCTCAAGGCCAATATCGTTGCCGATTTACAGAGTTTGCGAATGCAGGGCAAAAATGCCGACGACGGTGATTTTATCGGTGAAGTTGTCGGGATGGCAAAAGACGAGGGCGTAAAACTTTGTATAGAAACCGGGCCGCTGGATATGCTCAGGGATATTGGTGGTCGGTTCAAGTCGATATGGTATTGCTTAGACACCGGCTACGCCAGGTGCGATGCTAAGCATAGTTTCAATGAGTATGTCGATACGCTTGCGAAAAGGACCGCTCATTTGCATCTTAGCGACCACAACGGCAGTTGCGATGACCACAGGCCTCTCGGCTGTGCAGGCGGGGCGAATCATAATGACTTTGCTTATCTGCTGGAGTCGCTGAAGAAATATAATAACGATGTTATCGGTTCGCTCGAAATGACGCCCTGCACGCCGGTTGAAATGATAAAGCGGTCGAGTTATTTTCTTTTCGATGTTCTTGGCTGGCCTAACCGCCCGCAAAAACCCGCAGGGGAAATCCATTCGCATTAAGTTGACGTGGAAAGCTATTGGCAAGGCCGTAAACGTGCAGCTTAATTCCGCCGGGATCTTTAACCGCACCCGGTCATTCCACCTTATTGGGCAAACCTTTCGACATGCTCCCTGCTTCGCCAATACTACGCAGGTCGGGCAAGGTAGGCAATGGTTTAGTTGAAATAGGGGGTTCGAGGGTGTATAATAAACTATTCGTGTAGGTTCTCGTCTCGGCCCCCGCCGTTTTGCTTCGCAAAAGCGAAGCAGCGGGGGAGCCATAGCCGGAAAGGTTTAAACAGGGTGCAGAATTTGAGTTCAGAAGAACAGCATCAGGAATCAGGCGTTAAGAGACAGGTAGAGGCGATACGTCCGGCCGGCGCAGGCCCTTCGGCGGAGCTTAGGGCAGTTGCCGGGGTAGATGTCGATTGGCAGGGTTATCCGCTGCTTGCGGGGATAAATGGGGTTGGGGATTTGAAGGGGCTTTCGGTAGCCCAGTTGAAAGAACTGGCGGACGAGATACGCCAATTCATAATCGAGACCGTGGGCAGGACTGGGGGGCATCTGGCGAGCAGCTTAGGGGTGGTGGAGATAACGCTTGCGCTGCATTATGTGTTCGATTTTGAGCGGGACAAACTGGTCTGGGACGTCGGGCATCAGTGCTATGCGCATAAGATAGTTACGGGGAGGAAAGAGGAGTTCAGGAATCTTCGTCATGCCGGCGGGGTTAGCGGATTTCCAAATCCCGAGGAAAGCCCTTATGACCAGTTTGCGGTGGGACACGCAGGTACATCGATAGGCACGGCCATCGGACTTGCGCTTGGCGAAGCAAAACAGGGTAAGCAGGATAAAATAGTAGCTCTTGTCGGGGACGGGAGCATCGTCAACGGGGCGAGTTTCGAGTCGCTGAACAATCTGGGCTTAGTCAAGCGACAGATGCTGATTGTGCTGAATGATAATTCGATGGCGATAGACGCGACGCAGGGCGCGGTGGCGAAGTATTTTTCGAAGATTAGATTGAGCCAGACATACGAGGATTTGCGGAGGACGACAAGCGATATACTGGAACATACGCCGGTTATTGGCAAGACGGTGGAGGAAGCGATAGAGAGAATCAAGAAGAGCATTCGTATGGTGCTTCCGGCGAGCCAGTTGTTTGAAAGTTTGAATGTGCCTTATTTTGGGCCTGTGGATGGGCATGATATAGGGGCTTTGGTGCAGTTATTCAGGACATTGAGGCAAGTTGAGCATCCGGTTATTCTGCATTGTCATACCAAAAAGGGGATGGGTTTTACGCCTGCGGACAGTCAGCCGAGCAAGTATCATTCGACGGGGCCATTCAAGATGAACGGCGACGTGGTGGAGCCGGCGACGGAGAAGCAGGGACGAAGCTTCACGGATGCTTTCGGTGACGAGCTGGTGAGGTTGGCTGAGAAGGACAAGAAGGTTGTAGCGATAAGCAGCGCTATGTGCGAGGGGACAGGGCTTAAGAAGTTCCGCGAACGATTCCCGGACAGATTCTACGACGTGGGTATAGCTGAGAGCGCGGCGGTGGAGATAGCGGCGGGTCTTGCAAAGAGCGGATTACGGCCCGTGGTTTGCATATATTCGACGTTTTTGCAAAGGAGTTTTGACCAGATATTCCAAGAGGTTTCGCTGCAGAACCTGCCTGTGGTATTTTGCATCGACAGGGCGGGGATGGTTGGGACAGATGGGCCAACGCATCATGGTCTTATGGATATCGGATATTTGCGTATGATGCCGAATCTTGCACTTATCTCGCCGGCGGACGCGGTAGAGATGGGAGGCGCTTTGGAATTCGCGTTGAGCGCGGACAGGGCGGTGTGCGTGAGGTATCCGAAGGAAATAATCGCCAGCCAGCAGATTGCAGAATCAAGCAGCGAACCATTTTTGCTTGGTAAAAGCGTGGTCGCCAGAAGAAGCGACAGGTCGGTTGCCGTGATAATCAGTTATGGGAGTATTCTTGTCGAGGCGATAGCTGCCGCGAGGGCACTGGCTGAGGAAGGCATAGAGGTTGACGTGATAAACGCGAGGTTTGCGGCGCCGATTGACAGCAGGATAGTTGAGCTTCTGGGGTCGGGCAGGCCGGTGATTACGGTTGAGGACCACGGGGTAGCATGCGGATTTGGTTCAGCGGTGATGGAGGCGGCTGGTCAGCACAGCGGCGGATTTGTGCCCCGGCGGGATGGTGGGGCGGTGCGGATGCTGGGGGTGCCGAAGCGGTTTGTCAGGCACAATTCGCGGACCAATCAGCTTATGGAGGCGGGGATAAATGCCGATAAAATAGCGGAGACGGTGTGTCAAATGCTAAATCGGTAGTCCGCCAAGGCGGATGAAATTAAAAGTGAGAATACTAAAATAATGGCAAGGGCAAGTCGCAAGAGAATGTTGAGGTTGGCGATTTTCGGGGACCGCAGGAAGGGTCACGTTGCGGAGGCGATATCGGAATTTGCGGATTTTGTAAGGCGTAAAGCCAAAACAGTGGTCAATTGCGGGATAGAGGAGTGCACACCGGAAAGTTTGAGTGAGGCGGATTACGCGGTGGTCTTCGGGGGCGACGGAAGCATTATTGCGGCAGCCAGGCAGTTGAGTCGAAGTCCCGATAGAATCGGGATTCCGGTTATAGGGGTGAATCTCGGCAAGCTTGGGTATCTGGCGGAGTTCAGCGTCGAGGAGCTGAAGGAATTTTTCCCGCAGTTGATGAGGGGTAAGGCGAGAATAGAGAAGCGTATGATGCTGCTTTGTCGGGTGATTAAAAAAGGCAAAGAGCGTTTTTGTTCGGCGGCAGTCAATGATGTGTTCATTACTTCCGGCCCACCATTCAGGATGATAGACCTGCAGATGTTCGTGGATGGGCAGCATTTAGGGGAGTGTGTGAGCGACGGCCTTGTGGTTTCGACGCCGACGGGTTCGACGGCGTATAGTTTGTCT
>JBEKAT010000130.1:0-6093 GCA_050015775.1 Sedimentisphaerales bacterium
TTCGGACTTTTCGAAAACCAGATAGTGGTGATGATACACTCAGGGTCTCGGCGTTTTGGATATGAGGTAGCGGACGAATATATGAGCGTTGCGGCCAATCAGCCGGAAATGGAAGGCAGACGCAAAATGCTCAGTTTCCTCGATACAGGTAGTCCGCAGGGTAAAAGATATATTGCCGCGATGGGGGCAGCAGCGAATTTCGCGTTTGTGAATCGGCACGTTATGGCGTTGTTAGTCAGGCGGTGCTTTTCGCGGATGTTCGGACCAACGCCTATGCCGCTGGTATATGATGTGCCGCACAATATGGCGAAACTGGAAACGCATCAGGGCAAATCGCTGTGGGTCCACCGCAAAGGCGCAACACGGGCGTTTGGGCCCGGGCTTATGACGGCGACGCCTTTTGAACAGGTGGGCCAGCCGATAATCACGCCCGGCTCGATGGGCACGGCCAGCTACCTTATGGTGGGAACGGGCGATTCGGATGAGTCGCTTTGCTCAGTAAATCACGGCGCGGGCCGGGTGATGAGCAGGACCGCGGCATCAGGCAAAGGCCGACACGGCAAAAACGCCGGTGAAGCACTGATTAGTGACGACGAATTCAAAAGAAGTATGGCTGGGATAAAACTGATTACCGGCGACAGACGCCGGATAAAGGAAGAGGCCCCCGCGGCTTACAAGAACATCGACGAGGTAGTGCGGATTGTCAGCCAGTGCGGCTGGGCAAGGCCCGTGGCGCGGATGGTCCCGCTGGCGGTACTGAAAGGATAAGATTTGAGGCGCCAACGATAGAAAAATCAGGCACTTAACTGTTGCATTTATAGGTCAATTATTTTATCGTTATGAGTTTTGGGCTGGTATTAGCACAGAAATATTGCATGGCAATAATGGAAAGCATAATATGAGCAAGTATGTCGTTTTTACGGCAGTATTGATGGTAGCATTGCTGGTTGGCTGGGGTTGTGAACAGAAATCGGCAAATGTTGCGATGCCGACCCCCCCTGCCCAAGCCGTTGCGGTAAAGCTGGAACCGGTCAAGATTTCGCAGCCAACCCCGCCGGAACCGAATACACCAAAAGTCCCTGCAACCGAACAAAACGTGCAGGCGGCAAAGCCGGCCGAACCAAATAAACCACAAAAAGTAACACCAGTTGAGAACGTTACAGAACAACCAAAATCGACACCGCCCGTCGCCAGCGCAACTGCTACACAACTCTGCGGTAAATGCACGGAGTTTCTGGGAAAGTACGTCAACCGGGATGGTATGGTTGACTACAAGACACTTGCCCGTAAGAAGCTCGAATTGGCCGCACTGCTGGACAAATTCAGGGGATTGAACCGCAATGATTACAACTCGTGGTCAAATGACGACAAGCTTGCGTTCTGGATAAACGGGTATAACCTCGAGCTTATCAGGATAATCATGGAGAATTACCCAATAGAGTCAAACAGGATGCTTCGGCTTTTCTGGCCCCCCAACAGCATCAGGCACATAAAAGGAATATGGGATGAGCACAAATTCATCATAATGGACGAGGAGTTTACGCTGCGGGAAATTGAGCAGCGGTTCTTCCAAAATGAATTCGGCGAGCCGCGGGTATTATTCGCAATGTCTTATGCTTCGATTTCAGGAGTGCCTTTGCGAAATGAGGCGTATTGCGGCCAGAATCTCTCGGCGCAGCTTGACGACCAGGTAAAGAAATTTATCGCCGGCTCACACGCCTTCAAGATAGACCGTGAAAACCAGACAGTGTCCCTGTCGTCGATATTGAATCCCACGTGGTACGGGGGACAGTTCGTCGCCAAATACGGCACCGACCTCAAGTTCAAGCAGCAGGAACCGGCTGTAAGAGCGGTACTTCACTTTTTGACGAAGTATATCTCGCCGCAGGATATCGATTATCTTGAGACGGGCAACTATACAATTGGATACCTAAGGTACGACTGGACGCTTAACGAAGGCGCCAGCCAATAGGCTAGGCACAATCCGACACATTAACAATGGGGCTAATACAAATGGCAAAACAAAAAGCAAGCATCGGCGCGGAAAAGTATCTTTTCACCAGCGAATCAGTAACAATGGGACACCCGGACAAGGTCGCGGATTGCATATCCGACGCGGTACTGGATGCCTGTCTTGCCAAGGACAAGAAAAGCAGGGTCGCCTGTGAAACGCTGGTCAAAAACGATATGGTGGTTGTGGCAGGCGAAATCACAACAAAAGCGTTAGTCGATATACCTGCGGTTGTTCGCCAAACAATTAAAGACATTGGCTACGATGACCCAGCGGTTGGTTTTCATTACGAAAACTGCGCGGTGCTGGTCTCGATAGGTCAGCAAAGCCCGGATATTTCACAGGGCGTAACAGAAGGCGCCGGGCTGCACAAGGAGCAGGGAGCGGGCGACCAGGGCCTGATGTTCGGGTACGCCTGCAAAGATACGCCGCAATTGATGCCGATGCCGATTCAACTGGCACACGCGATAACAACTCGCCTGGAGCAAATGAGACAGACAAAGAAACTCCCCTGGCTGCGACCCGACGGCAAAAGCCAGGTAACAGTCGAATATACCAACGGCAAACCATCGCATATCCCGGTAGTTGTCGTCGCGGCGCAACACGACCCCGATATATCTCACGCCCAGTTACGCAAGCAAATAATCGAAAAGGTCGTGCTGCCGGTCCTGCCGAAAAAATTAGTCGATAAACGCACGGTCTTTCACATCAACGCTACGGGCAAATTTGTCATCGGCGGCCCCGCGGGCGACTGCGGCCTGACGGGCAGAAAAATTATCGTCGATACATACGGAGGCCGTGGCAGACATGGCGGCGGATGCTTCAGTGGCAAAGACCCCACAAAAGTGGACCGAACCGCAAGCTATATGGCCAGATACGTCGCAAAGAATATCGTCGCAGCGGGCCTTGCCGATGCCTGCGAGATTCAACTATCCTACGTCATCGGCTTCGCCGACCCCCTTTCGGTCCTCGTCGATACCAAGGGCACCGGAAAAATCAGCGACAGGAAACTCGGCGATATCGTCCGCAAACTTTTCCCGCTCACTCCAAAGGGGATGATTACGCATCTCAAACTCGAAAGGCCGATTTACTCAAAGACAAGCCACGGTGGACATTTCGGCCGAAATCTTCCCGAATTCACCTGGGAAAAAATCGATATGGCCGCAAAACTCCGAAAAGCAGCAGACCTATAGTAAAATCAGCCACAAATAGAAAATACAAAAAAAGCCCGACACTTCGTCGGGCTTTTTCTTTTTATATTATTGGCGTGGTAAACACAGCCGAAACTTCTTAATGCTTGAAATGTCGTTTGCCGGTGAAGACCATAGCGATGCCGTATTTGTCGGCGGCGGCGATGACTTCATTATCTTTCTTCGAGCCACCCGGCTGGGCGATTGCGACGACTCCCGCCTGTGCGGCGTTATCGACATTGTCCGGGAACGGAAAAAACGCGTCGGATGCCATAACGGAACCCTTCGCCTGTTCACCTGCGTGTTTGACCGCAATAAAACCTGACTGCACGCGATTCATCTGACCCGCGCCGATGCCGATGATTTTACGGCCTTTGGCAAGCACAATGGCGTTACTTTTAGTATGCTTGGCGGCAAGCCAGGCGACGCGAAGGTCCGCGAGTTGTTCATCGGTGGGTTTTGTTTTCGTTGGAACGGTCAGCAATTTCGGCTCCCAGCCGACGAGGTCGCGTTTTTGAATAAGCACTCCCCCTACTATGCAGCGAAGGTCAAATTCGCCTGCGTCGATTTTATTTTTATCGATGGCACCCGTTTCAACGAGACGCACCCTGCTGCCCCACGATTTAAGCGTGCGGATTATCTCGATTGCCTCAGGGTCGAATTGCGGCGCGATAATTACCTCAGCAAAGAACCCCTCTGCGCCGAGGGCCTTGCCGAACCTGCTGTATGATTCCATAATCGTTTGCGCAAGTTCGATATTGACCTTGCGGTTGACGGCCACTATTCCGCCAAATGCGCTTGTTACGTCGCCCTCGTATGCCTTGCGGTAAGCGACGCAAATATCGTCATCGATTGCGCAGCCGCAGGGATTGAGATGCTTAATAATAACAGCCGCCGGTTCATCGAATTCCTTTACAAGCTCGAACGCCGCATTGGAGTCCAGCAGGTTATTGAAGCTTATTTCGGTATCGACCTGCATAATTTTACCCGCGCCGACGCAGGGTTCGCCGCTCGCGGCAAGCTTATAAAACGCCGCCGGCTGATGCGGATTTTCGCCGTAACGAAGAGACATCTCTCTTTTGAGTGGAATCGACAGCCGTTCCGGAAATTGAACGTCCGCTTTTTTGTTGAGGTAACGCGATATCGCCGCGTCATATACGGCGGTCAGGGCAAATGCGGCCCTGGCCAGCTCGCCTCGAAGCGCTTCGTTTACTGAGCCGTTATTTTTCCGCATTTGCTCTACGACCTTGTCGTACTGGTCGGGGCTTGTAACAACGGCAACAAACTTGTGGTTTTTTGCCGCGGAGCGAATCATACTCGGGCCGCCGATATCGATATTCTCGATGGCCTCTTCGAATTTGCAGCCCGGTTTGGCAACGGTTTGCTCAAAGGGATAAAGGTTCACGCAAACCAAATCAATCGGTTCGATACCGTGCTGTTTCATCGCGGCCTTGTGGTCGGCCTTGTCGCGAAGCGCAAGCAGCCCGCCGTGAATCTTGGGGTGAAGGGTCTTGACACGGCCATCCATCATTTCCGGAAAGCCGGTAACGTTCTCGATTGGGGTAACGTCCACTCCGGCCTCGGCAAGCGCCTTGGCGGTGCCGCCCGTGCTGATGATTTTGACGCCCATCTCGGCAAGCGTCTGGGCAAAATCGTCAACGCCTGTTTTGTCGGAGACACTAATCAGTGCGGTTTTGATTTTCACATCCATTCGAATGTCCCCTTTCAAGGTCACATATCGGCAAGACAATTACTTGGCCGGCTCAAGGCAGGCAATTCGCCCCTCTGCGTCGGCAATGTAAATCTTCGCATCGGCGGTGTTGGTCGCGTATTTAACGGGCAAACCTAAATATACCGAATAAAGCTGTTTCGCCTTTACGTTATCCATCGCCGTCAGAAGCCCGCCTTTGGTAATAACAAACGCCTTATCGCCCGATTCAGACAGCAAGCCGACCCCGTCTTTAACCGGCCAGACAAATTTACCGGTTGTCTTATCAATCGCGACCAGCCCCATATCGGGAACGCGCTGGTAAACCAGTTTGCCGCCAAGCTGAGGGGCGGCATCGAGAATCCCCTGCGTCTGATATTTCCACAATAGCTTGCCCAAAGATAATTCGAGCCGGTAAACGCACGTGTCGCGGCAGGCAAAATACAACGAATTCGCGTCGTGAACAACGGGGCCGATGATGGCCGCCGGGGCGTTAAACTGCCAAACCTTCACGGACTTGTCGGGAGCTATACGTATCACGTCGCCCGCCGCAGTGGCGAATACAACGAACTCCTGCTCGGCCAGGACCGACGTTATACGAGAGTCATTTTCCGCGGCAACCTCAAAAACCTGTACCTTGTCGTCGGCCTTGAGGACGTGAATGCGCTTGTCGAGGCCGGCAATATAGAAAAAGGAGTCATTGCGAACAACCGGACATACCGCCCCGGAGGTGATGTTTGTGGTTGCCTTCTCGGTGCCAAAGTCGGCGCTGAGTTCTACAAGTTTATTGCCGACTATGGTAATCAGCTCGCCCTTATAAGATTCAAAATCAGCTACCGGAAGCCCGGCCGGCGCAATAGAGTTGGCGAACATCACGTTGCCGTCCGCCCTGTTAATGCAGGACAGAAAATTCCGGCTGGACAAAGCACAAAGTCGATTGCCGCACAAAAATAACTGGTCAAACGATTCTCCCTCGCCCATCGGCAGATTGGACTGCCAGACGATTTTAAGCTCGGTCGAAGCAACCATTGCCCGCGGAATCAGCCAGCGTAATTCGTCCTCGGCGTAAAGCATCGACGCGAAAATAATCTGGGAAGTCACTGCTAACAGTGCAAAACGTAATTTCAGCATCTTCATCACCTCCATCGCCGCCCGATTCGGGGCCGACGACAACTTCTATGCCC
>JBEKAT010000131.1:0-6054 GCA_050015775.1 Sedimentisphaerales bacterium
AAAAGACAGTTGGCGGGCAAGTGCATATATCAATGGCTCACCCGGCTGGGACGATTCAAACATCATCCCTAACCCCAACGCAATCGTCATCAATGAATTGTTGGCTCATTCTCACAATACCGCCTCTGACTGGATTGAGCTGAAAAATACCACCACAAGCGCAATCAACATCGGCGGCTGGTTTCTCAGCGACGACGACAGTAATCTGATGAAGTATCGCTTCGCATCGGGAACAACCATACCTGCAAACGGCTATCTGGTCGTTTATGAAAGCAACAACTTCGGCGCAACCAGCAGCGACCCCGGTCGGCTTATACCTTTCGCCCTTAGCGAAAACGGCGAATCCGCATGCCTGACCTCGGCGCTCGATGCCAATGGCAACTTCACCGGCTATCGCGAAAAAGAGGATTTCGGCGCCTCCGAGACAGATGTTTCTTTTGGCAGATACTACAAGGCCAGCACCAACAGCCACGACTTTGTTTCGATGAGCACAAACACCCCCGGCGCAGCAAATTCTTATCCAAAAGTCGGCCCGATTGTCTTCTCCGAGATTATGTATCACCCCGACTGGCCGGCGAGCGGCTCATATTCCAGCAGCGAATACGAATACATCGAGCTTTTAAACGCATCATCATCGGCCGTAACGCTCTATGATTCCAATGTAAGCACCCCCTGGAAATTCACTAATGGCATCGATTACACGTTCCCAGCCTCGCCAAATGCCGTCACTATCGCCGCCGGCTCCAAAATCTTGGTCGTCAAGAATGTCACGGCTTTCGAGGCAAGATATCCGTCCGTATCTACCGGCATTATTTACGGGCCTTACAGCGGGAAGCTCGCCAACGAAGGCGAAACGATTGAATTGTCGAAGCCGGGCGACGTTAACGACATGGGCATAAGACAATATATTCGTGTTGAGCGGGTTGATTACAGCGACGGGTCGCATCCAAGCGGTGAACCATGCGATGTTGACCTCTGGCCGACGGGAGCTGATGGTTTGGGTAAATCGTTGACGCGAACAAGCACAACGCAATATGGCAACGACCCGAACAACTGGACCGCCGCGACGCCTACCCCCGGCTCATAATCGGCTATTGGTTGTTTATCTCTTTCTTTCGACCGTTGTCCCGGCCAACGCCGATGTACTTGTCAACCTGCCAAAGACCTACCAGCACCAATATCGCCAGCACGGTGGTAGTAATCGCCAGATAATAAAATCGCGCCCCGCACGCCATCCCGATACTTGCCACAAGCCATATTGTCGCCGCAGTAGTCAGGCCGTGGACTCCACCCCTGTCCTGAATGACCGCACCCGCGCCAAGAAAACCAACGCCTGTAACTATCTGCGCGGCTATTCGCGTAATCGAATCCTGCTCACCAGCCATTCTTTTCGAGATTAAGGTGAAGACCGCCGCGCCGAGGCATATCAGAATGTTTGTCCGAAGCCCCGCCGGTTTGTGCTTGAGCTGACGCTCGAAACCGACGACTGCCCCACATCCCACCGCCAACAGCACGGGGACTATATCGCTTGTCCAGTCCATAGTTACCTTTCTACGAGCGTTTCCTCGACCTTCATTCCGAAGTGTCTGCCGCCCTTTTCGATATGGGCAAAAACCTTATCACCCGCCTTGAGCGAGGTAATCGAGATGGGTTGCCCTTCAGGGCTGACCAATCGAATCGTCTCGGCATTTTGCATCACAAGAGTTATCGAAACACCTTCCGCCTCTGCTTCGATGAGCATCATCGGACGTTTCTCAATCTTGTTCCTGCCCAGATACGCAACCTGGCCTTTGCCTTTGAAATCAACAATCAACACCTCATCGCCCGCCTTGAGGTCCGCAAGATACTTCGTCCCGCCGCCCGGGGCAAGCGTATATGCATGAACCGCCCCGGCATTAACGCGGAAGGGTCTTGCCGCAACGTAGGGGTTCTCAATCGACTCAGAATGAACCAGGAAGAATCCCGACGCGGTATTACCCACCAGCATCCCTTCCCCCGGCGACATCTGCGTGCAGGTATCCAGGCACGCCCGGTCGCCCATACCAAGCTGTTTGATGGTTTTTATCGTCGCGATTACAAGCTCAATCTTGTCGCCTATCCCCTGCAATACTTCAGCCGTTTTTTTAATCTCATTGAGGTCCGAGGTACTCAAAACCACTCCGTCAACGCCCTTTTCCAGTATCTCCACCATCAATTTCGCCTGCACGCTGTCGGCCACCTGAACCATTACATTCTTGCCGCGCCTGGCAAGCAGGTTTTCAATCGGGATAATCGTCCAGTCCAGCATCCGCAGCACAACTATTTTATCCGCTGGAACTGCCGCCGCCCTGTCCTCGTCTGCTTTGCCCTTTATATCGACAAATTCAACGTCTTTGCCCGGGACGATATCGCCGTCTTTTGCGACGATTTTGATTTTGCCCAATTGCCGCACCGTCTCCGCCTTGCCCTCCGGCAGCACTACCGCTTCCGCCCCGCTTTCCAATGCGGTCGTTACTATCTTCTTGTCATACGGCGTCGCATTTACCCAAAGTTTTTTCATTTTGATTTGACCTGCAACATTTTCATTGCTTCTTTAACGCTGGCGCCATGATGCACCATTTTGCAAAGCGCAGCGACCATTTTTTCAGGGTTCTTATGCTGGAAGGCATTTCTGCCAATCGATACTCCAGTGGCACCGGCCTTCAACGCGCCATCAACCATATTGAATATGTCCTCGTCGCTATCCATCTTCGGCCCGCCGGCTATCACAACCGGCACAGGGCAACCCCTTACCACTTCTTTGAAACTCTCAACGCTGCCGGTATAGGGAACCTTGACAATATCAGCGCCCAATTCCGCGCCCACCCTGGCCGCGTGCTTAACATAAGTTACGTCGAATTCGCTTTTAATCTTTGCCCCGCGTGTGTACATCATCGCCACAAGCGGCATCTGCCACTGCATACATCTCTTGCTTATAAAGCCGAGCTGGCCGAGCATATCTTTATCGGTTTCAGCGCCCAGGTTTATATGCACCGACACCGCGTCGGCCCCAAGCTGCACCGCTTCTTCCACCGTGCAGACAAGCTCTTTGGCGTTGGGGTCAGGGCTAAGCGACGTGCCCGCCGAAAGATGAATAATCAGCCCCACGTCTTTGCCCGTCCCTCGATGGCCTGCGCGAACAATCCCTTTGTGCATCAAAATCGCGTTCGCACCGCCTGCCACAACCCCGCTGACCGCCTCACGCATATCCTCCAGGCCCGGTATCGGCCCCACCGTCACGCCGTGGTCCATCGGGATAATTACGGTTTTACCGCTGTTGCGGTCTATGATTCTTTCCAATCGTATCTTCTTGCCTATCATATTCAAATCTCCAAATACTCAACGTAAAAAGGGGCCTGACCCCTTTTTCCTTCCCTTTTTCCTCATTCTTTCAGCATTTTCAGCGCATCTTCCTTCGAAAGGCCATCATGCACCATTTTGCTGAAAACCGATACTATTTTCGTAGGGTCTTTATGCTGGAACGCGTTTCGGCCTATCGACAGCCCCGCCGCCCCCGCCTTCAAAGCCCCTTCTATCATTTCGACAATCTGCTCGTCCGTCTCCATCTTCTCTCCGCCCGCTATTACCACAGGCAAATGACACCCCTCAACTACTTCCGCAAAACTCTCCGGGCTGCCCGTATAAACCACCTTGACAATATCCGCGCCGAGCTCCGCCGCCACTCGCGCCGCATGCTTGACGTTATTTACATCATACTCGTTTTTTATCTTCGGCCCGCGAATGTACATCATCGCCAGAAGCGGCATCTGCCATTCCATACACCGTTCACCGACATATCCAAGCTGCCTCAGCATTTCCTTGTCGGTATCCGCTCCAAGATTGATATGCACCGATACGGCATCTGCCCCAATTTTCAACGCCTCTTCTACCGTGCAGGCAAGCTCTTTGGCGTTGGGGTCCGGGCTAAGCGTCGTCCCCGCCGAAAGATGAATAATCAGCCCGACGTCTTTGCCCCGGCCGCGATGGCAAAACCTCGGCGAACCCTTGTGCATCAGCACCGCGTTTGCACCCCCGGCCACGACTTTGCTCACCGCATCACGCAGGTTAGTCAATCCTTTAATCGGCCCCACCGTCACGCCGTGGTCCATCGGGATAATCACAGTTTTACCGCTGTTGCGGTCCATTATTCTTTCTAAACGAACACTTTTGCCTATCATAACCAGGTCTCCTGCAAAATTATTCGGCTATTGACCTAAAATCTACCCAAACCAGCCCATAACGCAAGCAAAAAACGTCCCTGCTTGTCGCCGGCGATAAAAAACTTGACAAACGGCCGCATTGTTTGTAGTATATTTTTATAACATCGTTGAGCCGGCTACGAAGGTCGCCTGCACCAGCGGCGTTCGTAATCTGCTCGCGATGATACTCAAAAACAGGATTATTTTTGATGGAACAGGAAATTCTGGACCAAATCGAGCAGATTGTCGGCTACAGGTTTTCCAATCGCAACCTGTTGGCCGAGGCCTTTGTGCATGCCTCTTCGGTCGATAAGCGGGCAATGAGCAACGAACGCCTCGAATTCCTCGGCGACTCCGTCCTTGCACTGGTAATCTGCAGAACCATTTTTGACCGCTCGCCGGATTATCTCGAAGGCGACCTCACAAAAATGAAAAGCATGCTCGTCTCCCGCGGGACCTGCGCCCAGGTCGCCAGCCAGATTAACCTGCACAAATTCCTCAAGGTCGGCAAGGGTATGGCGGGCAGCCAGTCGCTTACTCATTCGCTGGCGGCGGGTCTGCTTGAAGCCCTTATCGCCGCCATTTATCTCGACGGGGGTTTTGAGCCGGCACAAAACTTCATCCTGAAAAACTTCGACCCCATAATCGAAAAAGCCCACATCGAGCAGGCACAGGGCAACTTCAAATCAATCCTGCAGCAACATTCCCAGCAACACTTCAACACAACGCCCGCTTATGAGCTTCTGGACGAAAAAGGACCGGACCACAACAAATGCTTTGAAACACAGGTAGTAATAAACCAGCGCCATTTTGCCAGCGCCTGGGGCAACAACAAAAAAGAGGCCGAGCAGAAAGCCGCTCTCAACGCCCTCATTGAGCTTGGTGTAATCAAGAATTATTGCCAGGAAGCCGAATAATCCGGTTATGCCTGCGATTACCCGACAACAAACCACGCCACGGCCGCCAGCGCCAGCGCCGTTATCACTATAAAAACCAGTATCGAGCCGAACAACAGCGCCGATTCTTTAAGAAAGTTGCCCGCCGAAACCCTCGATACTTTGGTCGCCTTATATACCACTGCTATCGACACCAGCAGGGGCAAAAGCAGCAGTAAAGACCGGGGATTGGTCCCAATCTCCTCAGGTATAGTGAACTCCGCCATCACAATCGCCGCAAGTGCCAGCATGCCTATTGCTCCACGTCCTGTGTCTTGCGAATATACGCCATATACACGGCATTGACTATGCAAAGCAGGTTAAGCAGTCCCGCTGTGCTGGTATATATCTGTCCCATTTCGTTGGGGCGACCGTAAACAGGGAAACCGCCGCCCTGGGTGTGATACCCGATAATCGCCACTAACGGCGAACTCATCATCTGTACCATATACCACAATTTGTAACCGATGGGGTCAACCACACCGATAGAACCGATATACAGCCCCGCTGTAAACGTTGCCGTTATCACCACAAATATTATCAGCGCACGGCCGGTCTCTTTCAGCACAAGGTATCCGCCGCCCGGCAAAAACCACCCCGCCAGTCCCACCAAAAACATAAGCGGCCACGGATTTTCCTCTGTTTTACGGTATGTCACGGCTATTTGTCCGTTCGATTATTGTCGGCAGGAACCGAATTGGGCCCGGCCACATCCTGCCGCTCTTGTATTTCCACGAACTTCATACGCTTCACTATGTTCTTAGGGTTATAATGTATCACCGCCAACGCTTGAGAATCGACAAATTCGTCCCTGACGACCTCCGCCGCCTTGGCCATATCAAACTCCTCCTGATAAAGCCGGTGAATAGTCATACTCTCAAGACAGTAATAGCACATACCGG
>JBEKAT010000132.1:0-6003 GCA_050015775.1 Sedimentisphaerales bacterium
GTATGGCTCGAAGGCATCCCAGATTTTAGTGTATGCGTCAGGGTTTTTCTCGTTAGCCGAAGTAATTCGGGTCTGTATGCCCATTATGGTGAATGCATCCTTGTCTTTTAAATCGTAGTTCATCGCGACTGTTTTTTCGGTTTTAGCGGATGTCTTTGGGCCGGGCGAGGCCTGCTGGCTTTCATTACATCCCTGTGTCATAATGGAGGTCATTACTATTATTGCAACGGTGAGATTTCTTATGGTTCGCATGCTATTCTCCTTTTTAGCCAAATGAAATAAACTGTTTTTTGCCGGTTGGGTAATTATAATTACTATGAGGTGGTTTTAGCAAGGGCGAACAATATGTTTTTGAAAGGTAAGGACAATGCGAAGACGGGACGTTTTGGCGTTGCCGATTCTGGCGGCGGCAGGGGGATATAGCTCGAAGATGGTTTTGGCGGAGGCAGGAAAACCCGTGAAAAGTGATTTGGTTGAGAAAGCCAAAATAGCGATGCTATGTATGCAGCGGGCAAGCTGGGAGCAGGGGGTGGCATCGCACGCGATGATAGAGCTGGGGGAAAAAGATATTATTGTGCTGATGGGTAAGGAGGCAGTTGTTCGCAGGAAAGAAGACGGGCGTGTGGCGATGCTTGGAACGGAAAATGCGGTGACAGACCCCGGTTCCAATGGGGCGGCGATTCTGTATGCCTATAAAGTTACCGGTGACAAGAAACTGAAAGACGCGGCGGACGCGTTATATACATATCTCAAAAAGAGGGCGCCGAGGACTGAAAACGGGGCGATATGTCACGTTACACCAGGCAGAGAGATATGGAGCGACGCGATGTTTATGACGCCGCCGTTTTTGGCGCTTATGGGCGATTTCGAGGAGGCAATTCGGCAGGTCGATTGTTACAGGGGATATTTGTGGAACAAGGACAAGAAGCTGTTTTCGCATATATGGGATGACAAGAAGAAGGTTTTCAAGCATGAGGCGTGCTGGGGCGGGGGCAACGGCTGGTGCGCGGCGGGGATGGCGCAGATAATCGATACATTGCCGAAGGACAGGGAAGATGACCGCAAAAAGCTGATTGGTTATACGGAGGAATTATTAGGCGGCTGTATTTCTTATATGCGGCCTGACGGGCTGTTTCACGACGTGGTTGACGATACGAATACATTTGTCGAGACCAATTTGTCGCAAATGCTGGCGTATTCGATTTACAAGGGGGTAAAGTCCGGCTGGCTGAAAAACAGTTATCTCAAATCAGCGGACAAGATGCGGGCGGGGGCACACGCCAAGGTTGACGAGTATGGTGTTGTGCAGGGGGCGTGCGGGTCGCCATTGTTTGACCGGTCGGGGACCAGCACCGAGGCGCAGGCGTTTTTGCTGATGATGGAAGCGGCATACGCGCGCCTGGCCGGCTGATAACAAAGTTGGCAGTATAAATATGACATAAAAAAGTTGACAAGAGGGGGCGGTGGTGATAGTTTTGTGAGCAATAAAATTTGTGGCCCCGTTGGTGTGAAGGATTATGCGGGGCGGTAGGAGTTTATGGAGAAAAACCTTTTGTTAGGAGGTCGAAGAATGGAATCTTATCTGAGATTTTCAATTATTGTTCTTGTATGCGGTCTTTGTCTGCCTGTAATCGCGGCACGGCCGGGTAATACCGCCCCGGGGGATGTGGCTCCGGCGGCAGAAGCCAATGCCCTGAATCTGCCGGCGTTTCCGTTCCTGGCGGAGATAACAGGCGACGACGTGTATATTCGGTCAGGCCCCGGCACCCAATACTATAATTGCGGCAAGGCCAGGAAAGATGAGAAGGTCAAGGTTGTCGGCAACAAGTTCAGCTGGCTTCAGATAGTTGCGCCGGCGGGCAGTTATTCCTGGATTTCCAAGCAGTATGTCCAAATCGACCCGCGTAATAATACAAGCGGGACGGTTATCGGGGACGCGGTTCGAGTTTACGCCGGTTCGGACGAGGTTCAGCCGATGCACTCGACGTCGATGCAGGTAAAACTCAACAAGGGCGACAAGGTAACGATAGTCGGCGAGGAAAAGGACGGCTACTGCAAGATAGCTCCTCCAGAGGGGGCATATTTGTGGGTGAGCAGTCAGAATGCCAAGCCGCTTGGGACGCTGATGGCTCCGGCCCAGACCACGACCTCGGTAATGCCGACGACGACCCATCCTGTGCCGGCGACGCCTTTCCCGACGAATTCCGGTTCGCTGAAGCCACAGGTGTCTTCGCCGAATGAGCCAAATGATTCGAATATGCCTTCACTGGCACCGGCGCCGGCTCCTGTGACACTGGAAGAGCAGAGAATGACCCAGGTTCATGCCCTGAAGGAGAAGGTCGATGCGGAACGCGCAAAACCGGCGGACCAGCAGAATTTCGCGGATATCAAAAAAGAGCTTATGGAGGTTGCAGGCGACAAGCAAAGCCCCAGGGCGGCGCATAACGCACAGAGTTTGCTGAAGGTGATTGAGAGGTTCGAGCTTTCGCAGGAGATTGCCAAGGCGGTAAAGGTTCAGGAAGAGCAGTTCGGAAAGACGCAGCAGCAGATAGAGAGCGCAAAAAGCGAGCAGCTTTCGAAGTTCGAAGACAAGGGCATATTCGCGGCTGTCGGTAAGCTTCTGGAATCGCCTTTGTTCGCGGAGACGCCCGGCGCGAAGTATTACCGTGTGGTTGACGAGAACGGCAAGACGTTGTGTTACGCCCGGCCCACCGGCGTGATTGCGGACGTGGATTTGAGCAAGTTTGTCGATAAAAAAGTCGGTCTTGTTGGAACAACCGAGGCGAACACTGAATTGGGCGGCGCGGTGGTGCAGTTCACGAATATAGTGGAAGTTCAGTAAAGGCCGGAATAAAAAAGGGAGACACGGCGATTTAATCGTTTTTTGTCACCCGTCTCCCTGTTGCAACGTGTCTTTTTGTCCCGATTTAACGGGGTTGGCGAATATCGCCTGTATGCACATGCAACGCCTTTATTATACCTGAAATTTCCTGCCAAGTCAAGTAAAACAGGCGGAGAATCCGTGCAGGCGTGAGGCGGCGGTTAATGAGGGAGATGGTTTTGGTGGGGGAAATATTTATAACAGAAGCCAAGGCAGGCCAGCTTGTTTTTGGTTGTAAAAAACAATACCATTCTTTATACTTGTGCAACTTAAAAAAACCGTGAGTTAACATTTTCGGAGCAACAAAATGAGTTTGATGGTATGGTTTCGCAAGTATAACAAGAAGATAATGGCGGTTGTTGTCATTGTGCTGATGATTGTATTTACAATCCAGCCGGTGATGAATTACTTCAGCTCGGCGAGGACAGGCGAGGGGAAGGTAATCGCCTATTACGGCGACGGCAAAAAGATAAGCAGGCAGGATGTGGCGATGGCGAATCAGCAGATTGAGATATTGAGGATGCTTAATATGGAGTCGTTACTCAGGCCTGAGGACCCGCGTTATGCGTCAACGCAGGACCTGCGGATAGCTTTACTTGGGGAGTTGATTTTCCCGGAGCGTTCCAGCGCCGTCGAATCAATCAGCCGGATAAAGCAAATTGTGAGTATGGACAATTACGGCGTGTCCGATAAACAGATAAATGAAATTTACTCGAAGCAGCACCCTGCCAGTATATACTGGGTTTTGCTGACCAGGGAGGCCCATGAGGCGGGGGTGCGAACGCCGATAGAGTACGCAAAATCGCAACTCGAGCTGATTATGCCGCGGCTGCACCGTGGGGCGACATACTCGCAGGTTATCAGTGCGATAGAGAAGCGAAGCCGAGTTTCTGAGGAGCAGGTGCTTGATGCGTTTAGTGATATGACATCGGTCATCGAATACTGCAGGACGATTTGCGCGACGGAGAACAGGACAATTCAGCAGGTTCTTAACCAGACAAGTCTGCGGCAGGAGACCATCGACGTCAACTACGTTGTATGTGGAGCGAACGCGTTTTTGGATGAGTCGTTTAAGCCGGGAGCGGACAAGGTGGAGGAGCAGTTCGAGAAATATAAAGGGAATTTCGCCGGCGGAGTAGGCGAAGGCAATCCATACGGTTTTGGCTACAAGCTGCCCGAGCGAGTGCGTCTTGAGTATATCGCCGTGCGGCTGAATGACGTGGCCTCAACAGTGAATCCATTGACGCAGCAGGAGGCGGAAGAGTATTACCAGCAGCACTTGCAGATTTTCACACGAATGGTTCCATCGGACCCGAATGACCCTAATTCGGAGCCGGTAGCAAAGACCCGCAGTTACGCGGAAGTGGCGTCGGTGATATCGAAGGGGCTTTACCAGCAAAGGGTTGATTCCAAAGCGGAGCGGATATTGCTTGAGGCCAAGTCGATTACCGAGGCCAATTTGTCGGGAATCGAAGCTGAACAGAGCAAGTTGACCGATGAACAGATTAAGAAGGGGTCGGTTGATTACGCGAAGGTGGCGGCGGAACTTAGCGAGAAGTACAAAGTCAAGGTGTACGCCGACAGGACGGGGTTGTTGAGTTCATCGGATATCCAGGGCGATAAGAGTCTCGCCCCGTTATACGTTGGAGGGGCAGGCGTTACGGAATCGCCTTTAGCGAGAGTGGTGTTCGCGGTCGAGCAGTTGAAGACAAGCGAGCTTGGTCCTATGGATGTGAAGGCGCCTCGGCTTTATGAGAACATCGGTCCACTGAAAGATGCCCGCGAGATGACGGATGGTTATGCCGGCAAGAATATGATGTTGATGAGGATTGTGTCGGCTGAAAAGGCGGCCGAGCCGAAGAATATAAACGAAAAGATTAATAAACGCAGCATTCGATTCGACCGGCAGGATGCGGCCGGTGAGGACTCAAACACAATAAGAGAATTTGTAATTGAAGACCTGAAACTGCTCGCGGCGATGGATAAGGCCAAAAGCAAGGCGGAGGAGTTTGTTGCCTTGGCGGCGAAGGACGGATGGGAGAATGCTGGCGATAAGTTCAACAGGATTTACGGCAAGGGCAAAGACGACACCAACACGATATCGGGCAAAAAACATACATTTACGCTTAACACGCAAAGCGGGCTTCGCAGAATCAATAATTTGGATATTGAAACCCTTATGACCCGCTACGAGGGCAACCCGATGGCCCGCGTTCTTATCAACGGGGCAAAGCGGGAAGGCATGCTTGTGGACAAGCTTTACGCTCTTGTGCCGGAGGACAGCAATACGCTGGCCAAGCCGGGGACAATTGTTGAGTAC
This sequence comes from Sedimentisphaerales bacterium, assembly GCA_050015775.1. GTDB lineage: Bacteria > Planctomycetota > Phycisphaerae > Sedimentisphaerales > Anaerobacaceae > Fen-1362. Next base: position 5,202 of record JBEKAT010000132.1, read on the forward strand.
AAAGCCGGTATGTGCTATTACTGTCTTGAGAGTATGACTATTCACCGGCTTTATCAGGAGGGGTTTGATATGACCAAGGCGGCGGAGGTTGTCAGGGACGAATTTGTCGATTCTCAGGCGCTGGCGGTGATACATTACAACCCGAAGAACATAGTGAAGCGTATGAAGTTTGTGGAAATACAAGAGCGGCAGGACGTGGCCGGGCCCAATTCGGTTCCTGCCGATACCAATCGAGCAGGCAAACCGGAAGCCTCACCTTGAGCGTTCACCGAATGAGAAAGGAAGAGACGCAGTATGTTAAAACTACAGAAAATTCTCGGCGGGGTCGCTGCTGTTGTGGTGGGTGATTTCATACTTCTTTACATATTTTTTCACACCATATTCAGGTTCTTTACGCCAGGACATCCTCTCGGACTTGGCCAAGGTATTGTGGTTGGTATTGCTTCGTGCATTTTCTTCTGGATTGGGTGGTGCATGCCATTGTTGTTCCTCGTGGGACTGGCGGGGTGGTTTTTGCCGGGCGGCGGATACTTTGTGCTGAAAGAGACGTGGCGTGCGCTGATAATATTTGTGATGATAACCGCAACGTTTGTAGCGGGGCTGTATATCGGCTCTATTGGCGTTGTTGACCCCATCGCTTACAAGTTGTGGTATGTGGTCCAGATGATGAGTTCGCCGTTAGTGGCGATTATCGGGGATCACACTCAAGGCGGCGGTTTCCCGGTTTACGGTCGCCCCAGCGAAATGGGCCAGATATATACCAGCACAGCGGGGCTGCTTAACCTGCTTTGCATAGTTAATG
>JBEKAT010000133.1:0-9775 GCA_050015775.1 Sedimentisphaerales bacterium
AAAATTGCCTTCTTCACGGTATATTCCTAAAAAAAACACATAACTCTTTTAAGATACTATCGTTATAAGACGCTTCACTCTTAACTTATATTGCGTCAATCTTCCCCAAATTAACAGCTAATCTGAAACTTTACGCTGTTTGGTGGGCCTTGTTCTAATAGAACAGCGGCAGAGGGCTGATATCCGCATAATTATAATACCAAAATCGCCCCTTACGAATCAAGGTTTTCTGCAAAGGGTGGGGGCAAGACGATTGCTTCGTCTGGTGTCAGCAGATAACATCTAACATAGGTTGTTTCTGAACGAAACTTGGAAGAGTTAAGGATGCGGACAGCTATGATTAAAAAGGATTTAGAGGCATTTCAAAAACGAGTCAGAAGCGAATTGTATGATAATATTATCCCGTTCTGGCAAAAGCATACTGTTGATAATGAATTCGGCGGTTTCGCGGGCCACGTCGGCCGTGACCTGGTAAAAGATAAACACGCAGGCAAAGGGTTGATACTCAACGCCAGAATACTCTGGACGTTTGCGGCGATGCATCGTTTCGACGCCGATGCCAAACACCTCGAACTGGCAAAAAGGGCGTATGATTATCTGAACAGGTATTTCTGGGATACTAAATTCGGCGGGGTGTTCTGGCTTCTGGATTATCGCGGGCGGTGCGTGGATGACTCGAAAAAGATTTACGGCCAGGCGTTTTATATTTACGCGCTTGCCGAATACTATCTCGCGACTAAAGACGCAGGCGCACTTGACCGGGCCAACGAAATATTCGAGCTTATCGAATGGCACAGCTTCGACAAAGCCAATACCGGCTACTTTGAAATATGCAACCGCGACTGGACTGTGGCCGAAGGCGCACGCCTCAGTGACAAGGATATGAACGAGAAAAAGTCGATGAATACCCACCTCCACATAATCGAGAGCTATACGAATTTGTACCGCTGCGAACGTAAGCCGATAGTTGTAGAGAAAATTCTCGGCCTTATAGATAACTTTACCCGGCACATCATTGACCGCAAAACATTTCACTTCAATCACTTTTTCGATGAGCTTTGGCGGCCAAAATCGGATTCATACACCTTCGGCCACGATATTGAGGGAAGCTGGCTGCTTTATGAGGCAGCGGAAATTCTCGAAAAACCTGCGCTAAGTAAAAAAGTCGCGGAAGTTGCCCTTGAAATGGCGGAAGTGGTTTTCAAGGAAGGTCTTGATAAAGATGGTGGATTGCTCTATGAGGGCAGGGGAGGGCAGATAATCAATTCAGACAAGGAGTGGTGGCCCCAGGCCGAAGCTGTTGTGGGGTTTCTAAATGCCTATCAGCTTTCCGGCAAGGACTATTTCCTCCAGGCCGCGTTGAATAGCTGGAATTTCATCGACCGTTGCATCGTTGACCACAAAAAAGGCGAATGGTTTATGAAGGTCTCTCGCGACGGCTCGCCCGATTTAACCGACCCCAAGGTCTCGGAATGGAAATGCCCTTATCACAACACGCGAACCTGCTTGGAGACGATACACAGGTTAAAAGCCATAGGCAAATAGGATATGGCTACTCGTAACGCAGGGCCTCAATCGGGTCCAAGCGGGAGGCCTTCCACGCCGGATAAAAACCGAAGATAATTCCTACGCTGGCAGCGACTACGAAAGCGGCCACTATCGCCGGCACCGATGACATTGTCTTCCATTTCAGAAACATCGTAACTGCGATTGAAGCGCCCCGGCCAAGCAATATGCCCGCCGCGCCGCCGAGAAGGCAAAGAATTACCGCTTCGGTCAGGAACTGGCGGAGTATGTCTCTGGCTCTTGCGCCTATCGCCATCCGGATACCAATTTCTCTCGTTCGCTCCGTTACCGAAGCCAGCATTATGTTCATAATACCGACACCGCCGACTATAAGAGATATCAACGCCACGCAAGTCAGCAGGTGTATCATTGTCTTCTGCGTCGAGGCAAGTGTCTGTGAAATTTCCGTCAGGTCGCGGATTCTAAAGTCATCGAGTGCGCCTGGCTGAATATTGTGACGTTCACGCAGTAAGTCCGTAATCTGCTGGATGGCCTGTGGAATCTCTTCCTGCGAGGTAGCCGATACCCAGATATCATCAAGGTCCTTAAAGCGAACCGCTTGCGGCGTGTTTGCCGCCTGGACCGCTGATTTCTGCGGGTAAAGCTGGACCTGCTGGGTCGGGTATATCTGGCCAAGGGCTTTTGCTTGTGCCGTTGTTGATGGAGCAGCCGTCCCGGCAGTTTGTTGCGATTGCCGCTGGCCCGACAACTGGAATTTGATGGTCGTCCACGGCGCGGCGACAAAATCGTCCTGGTCACTGCCCATCATATTCGCGCCTTTTGCGCTGAGAACCCCGATTACCTTCAACGCCACATTTCTGACGCGAATCTCTTTGCCGATGGGGCTTTCGCCTTTGAAAAGCTCCCTGACAATCGTCTGCCCGACCAAGCACACCCGTGCTCCGCTTAGCACGTCATGCTCTGTAAACACCTCTCCTTCGGCCAGGTTCGTCCAGTTGCGCACCACAAAGTAATCAGGCGATGTCCCCAGTATCCTCATCGGCGACCAGTTGCGATTGCCGTAAACAATCTGCATATGGCAATCGACGCTCGGAGAGCCGCAGCGAACCGCGCTGCACTCGCGAAGTATCGCGTCGCAGTCATCGGGGCTTAGCGACGGCTTGCCTCCCGCCCCGGTGCTCACGCCTCCAACAATCACCTGGCTGGGGTCAATCTGTATTACATTGGCGCCAATCGCAGCGATTGTCTGCTGTATCGAGTAGTTTGTCCCCTGACCTATTTCAATTATCGCGATGACGGAAGCGATGCCGATGACGATTCCTAAGCAGGTCAACGCCGACCGCATAATATGCCGTCTTAAAGAGCGTATCGCCGTCCGTAGCGTTCGATATAGCGAGTGCATTATTAACTCAACTCCTTGTCATTTTATAACCGCGTCGCCGTAACCCTCGGCAAAAGTGTTCAAGTTCAAGATAGGGTATTTCGGCCGACGCCAAACTGTATTATACCAAAAAATCAAGCTTTTCAGTGCTGTTAGCCGATTTTATTATAGCTCAGCAAAACTCTTGCATTTGCTGATTTTCCTGCTAAACTACTTGGCTTTATGTTTCTGGTTAGCAATGGTGTAATGTCTTATTACCTGGATTTTTAAGGAGAACACAGTGGAAACACGGTTGAAAAGTGCTGTAACGCCAATGAGGGTGGTTTTGGCCTCGGTGGCCGCCTTGTTGTGCGGCGTGCCGGCGGCTATGGCCAGCGAAGCAGAGTTGATATTGCCCGACCTCAAGTCAGTCAAATTCTTCGGAGACAGGATTGACGGCTGGTCGTTATTAATCTGGGGGCTGGCGATATGCGTATTCGGTATGGTCTTCGGCATGGTGCAGTACTCCCATATTAAGAAAATGAAGGTGCATAAGTCGATGCTCGAAATCTCCGAGCTTATCTACGGCACCTGCAAAACATACCTGTTCACGCAGGGTAAATTTATTCTTATCCTGTGGGCACTCGTCGCAGTAATTATATGGGTCTATTTCCACCTGCTGCGTGAAATGCCGAACCCCACGGTTGCGATAATCCTCGTATGCAGCTTGATAGGTATCGCGGGCAGCTATACCGTCGCGTGGTTCGGAATGAGAATCAATACCTTTGCCAATTCACGCTCGGCCTTCGCAAGCTTAAGAGGCAAACCATTCCCGGTTTACGAAATACCGCTCAAATCAGGTATGAGCATCGGCATGCTGCTCATCAGTATCGAGCTGTTCGTTATGCTCTGCATCCTTCTGTTCATTAACCCTAACTACGCCGGCTACTGCTTTATTGGCTTCGCCATCGGCGAATCACTCGGCGCATCCGTCCTTAGAATCGCAGGCGGCGTCTTCACTAAAATCGCCGATATCGGCTCCGACCTTATGAAAATCGTCTTCAATATCAAGGAAGACGACGCACGCAACCCGGGTGTCATAGCCGACTGCGCGGGCGATAACGCAGGTGACTCAGTCGGCCCGACCGCCGACGGCTTACGGCGTTACAGGCGTCGCTCTGATTTCATTCATTTTGCTGGCAGTAAAAGACCCGGCTATTCAGGTCCAGTTGCTTGTCTGGATTTTCGTTATGCGGCTTGTAATGATTTTCACAAGCAGCGTTTCCTACTGGCTCAACGCCGTCTCGGCAAAAGCCCGGTTCCAGGACGTTGACAAAATGGATTTCGAGAAGCCGCTGCTGTCACTCGTATGGTTGACCTCGTTTGTCTCAATCGGCCTGACCTACCTCGTTTCGTGGTTGGTCCTGCCGAATCTCGGCGACGGCTCAATGTGGTGGAAATTCGCCTCGATTATCACCTGCGGCACAATCGCCGGCGCAGTAATTCCCGAAATGGTCAATATGTTCACAGCCGTCAAATCGGCTTATGTTCAGAACATTGTCAACGCCTCCCGCAAGGGCGGGGCGCCCCTGACAATTCTCGCGGGCTTCTGCACAGGCAATTTCAGCGCATACTGGATGGGCCTGGCAATTATGGGCCTGATGGCAATCGCCTATGGCGTCAGCACGTTCGGCTTAGACGTAATGATGATTGCTCCGTCGGTCTTTGCGTTCGGTCTCGTAGCGTTCGGCTTCCTTAGTATGGGGCCTGTAACAATCGCCGTTGACTCGTTTGGTCCGGTCGCGGATAACGCACAGTCCGTCTATGAGCTTTCACTGATTGAGAGTATTCCGAATATCAAAGCGGAAATCAAAAAGGAATTCGGTTTCGAGCCGAACTTCGACAAGGCCAAGAGATTTCTCGAAGAAGCAGACGGAGCAGGCAACACCTTCAAAGCGACCGCAAAACCCGTTCTCATCGGCACCGCCGTTGTCGGTGCGACCACGATGATTTTCTCGATCATCATTATTCTCACACAGGGCCTCAAGCCCGAGCTTTTGGCAAACCTGTCGATTCTGCACCCGCCGTTCCTGCTCGGCCTGATGGCCGGCGGCGCGGTCATCTACTGGTTCACAGCTGCCTCGACGCAAGCCGTATCGACCGGTGCGTATCACGCCGTGAAGTTCATCAAAGACAATATCAAACTTGAAGGCACGACCAAGGCATCCAGCGAAGACAGCAACAAGGTCGTCGAGATTTGCACCAAGTTCGCACAGAAGGGTATGATAAACTTGTTCCTGGTCATATTCTTCAGCACGCTCGCCTTTGCCTGTCTTGACCCCTATTTCTTCATCGGCTACCTGATTTCAATCGCCTTGTTTGGCCTGTATCAGGCAATCTTTATGGCAAACGCTGGCGGCGCATGGGACAACGCCAAGAAATACGTCGAAGTTGACCTCAGGGAAAAGGGCACCCCGCTGCACGCCGCAACAGTTGTCGGCGACACCGTCGGCGACCCCTTCAAGGATACCTCCTCGGTCTCGATGAACCCCATTATCAAGTTCAGCACCCTGTTTGGCGTTTTGGCTATCGAGCTTGCACTCGTATCGAGCAGGAAGGTCGATATCACCCTGGCGATTGTCTTCTTTGCCATCTCAGCGTTTTTCGTCGCACGTTCCTTCTACGGAATGAGAATTAGGGACGAGGATTAACACACTAATGTGGCACGGGCTTCCAGCCCGTGTTATAAATCGAAACACAAGGGGATTTGCGGTTTAGCGAATCCCCTTTTTTATTTTGCTTTTTTGAATAATGCAGTGATTGCCTTGGCAATGTGTTTGGCGGCGGCGACAACCTCTTTCGTCGGCTGTGCGCCGAAGGTTAGCGTCTTTGGCTGTATGCCGATGATTATCGCCTGAAACTTGAACGATTCGAGCAGGTAACCAATCATTACCGCCAGCGGCAGTGAGTGCGTGCAAAATGAGATTCCGCCGATTGTGCCGGGTTCCATTATCTCGATATGCCCCGGCTCTTTATTAAGTTCGGCGGCGTCAATAATTATCAAATGCGTCGGCTGAAATTTTTTTATCTCGCCCGTGAGATTTTCAGGCGCCGTCTCGCCGATAAAGACCCGGACTTCCGGCGATGTAGTTTGCTCTGTGATTGTTTTCTCGATTTGCTGTGCCGCCAGAAGCCCCGCGATATCATCGCCGCGTAATTCCGACCCGACGCCTAATACGGCGACCCGCTGGGCGTTATTTAGTTTCTGTTTTAGGGCTGCTTGGTGAGGTGTCACCGAAAACCACCTTTAATTTGCCGTGTTCGAGCTGGGCCAGTTCGAAGTCAGGCGTGGCCTCGAGCGCCTTTTTGGGGCAGGTATCAACGCACTGGGCGCAGTACAAGCATCTGGCAAGGTCTATCTCGGCGATGAATTTCTTTTCACCGACGGCTTTAATCGTAATCGCCGCCGACGGGCAATCCCTCATACACATTTTGCAGCCGATACATCGTTCCTGGTAGAACCGCAGCTTGCCGCGGAAATTCTTCGGCATCGGCGTTTTCACAAACGGATACAAAGACGTCGCCGGCTTCTTAAAAAGCGATCGCAGCACCTGGCTTGTCATTTTTCCCGGTCTAAACATTAGTTGTGAACCCCCTTAAGAATCAGGTCCAAGAGGAACTGCAAAAACGCCAGAGGCGCGATGACCTTCCAGCAAAAGTTAATCATCTGGTCGATTCTCAGCCGGGCGACAATCGTGCGAGCCAGCGAGATGAGTCCTATTACGAACAGCACCTTTACGAGATATAAGGCAAATCCCGCCGCCGGCCCATAGTGCAGACCGAAGGGCAGGAATACCGCTGCCAATAGCGACGCGCCGACGACCAGCTCCATATCAATCGCCAATCTGAACATCGCAAGCAGTCGCCCGCTGTATTCTGTAAACGCCCCCGCGACGATTTCCGTTTCTGCCTCGGGTATATCGAAGGGCACCTTTTCCAGTTTCCCTAAAAGGGCGATTATCGCGATTACAAATCCCACTATGTTAAACAGAATGGCCCACGGATGCGTGCTGAAGTATTCGGATATTCCGCTCAACGACCATGTGTCCGCCAGCATCGCCGGCGCCAGTATGCTCAAAAACAGCGGAATCTCATATGCGAACAACTGTGTCAGCGAACGTGCCGCCCCAATCATCGAATAAACGCTCCGTGAATACCACCCGCCGAGAAAATACGTCAGCGTGGGGACAGTCAGCAGATACATCACGACGACAAGGTCGCCCTTGAACGCGAATAACGCGTTTGAACCCCACATCGGTATATAAAGAAACGAGGTGAGAATCGAGGTCATCGCGATAATCGGCATCAGCTTGAAAACAAGCGCGTCGGCGTGCTGCGGCACGATGTCTTCCTTTGACGCCAGCTTTATGAAATCAGCCAGGGGCTGAAACCACGGAGGCCCAATCCGGTTCTGCATCAGCGCGTATAGTTTGCGGTCGATGTATTCCGCCGCCAGCCCGAACGCCGCAACGAACAAAAACCCCGGAAACACAAAGATATTGAACAACGCCTGTGCCATTAGTTCGACTCTCTCATAGTCCTCAATTTTCTGTTCAATTCCGTAAAATCAATTCCCTGTTTGCTGTACCACTCAATGCCGTATGTCCGCAGCGTCGGCCAGTCCATTCTGTCCGTCCGGCCGTTGTCAAGGTTCGTCGTCGCGATGGCCCTGTCGGTGCACGAAAAACACGGGTCAATCGCGGCTATTACAATCGGCGTGTCGGCCAGATACCCATCCTTTAACATATGAGCAACCACCTGCACGTTCGCAAGTGTCGGAGCCCGCACCTTCACCCGTTCGGGCTTATCGCTGCCGTTTGCCTTGACGTAATGAACGTCCTCGCCTCGCGGTGCCTCATATCGGCTTACTGCCTGGCCCGCGGGAATTTTGCGCGGCGCCTTCACCACTATCGGGCCTTCGGGCAACTGGCGCAGGATTTGCCGGACAAGCTTATACGATTGCATCAGCTCGCCTAACCGCACCAGCGTCCTGCCATAAACGTCGCAATGGTTATCGGTGATTACATCGAATGACAGTTCGCCGTATGCCCCATAAGGGTCATCGCGTCTGACGTCTCTATCGACACCGGATGCTCTTGCTGTCGGGCCTACCGCGCCTAAGTGAATCGCGTCCTCTTTCGACAGCTTCCCAACTCCAGACAGCCGTTCTCTCAGCGTAATTTCTTCTGTCCCCACCTGGATATAATATTTTGTCCGCTCTTCAAGTTTGTCGATTGCGCTTAATATCTGCGGTATCTGGTCGGTGGTTATGTCTCGCCTCACTCCGCCTATGGTATTCATCCCGTAATTGACGCGGTTGCCGGAAATCAGCGCCAGTATATCCATCACCAGTTCCCGGTCTCGCCATGTGTACATCAAAAGCGTATCGAATCCGATTTCGTGTCCCGCTACGCCTACCCACAGCAAATGGCTGTGAATCCTCTCAAGCTCGGCAATCAGTGTGCGGATATAAAGTCCCCGTTTGGGTACCTGCAGACCGGCTATCTCCTCGACCGTCTGAATAAAGCACGTCGAATGTGAGTGCGAGCATATTCCGCACACCCGTTCGACAAGGTACATATCCTGAATATACGTCCGCTGTTCGCAGGCCTTTTCGATGCCGCGATGGTTATAACCCAGCCGGACGGTCATATCCGTGATTTTCTCGCCTCTCAGCGTCAGCAAAAAGCTTTCCGGCTCTTTCAACATCGGGTGCTGAGGCCCTATCGTTAATTTAACTTCACGTTCAGGCATTCTCTGTTACCTCCTCGCCTCGGCTTGCCTGCGATTCGGGCGAGACGGGCGTTTTACCGATTGTGTCCGATTTCCAGTCCTTGCGGAGTGGGTACTGCCCCACAGGCCAGCTGTCGGGAAGGGGGTATCTGTTGCCGGGGGGCAGGCCCTCTACCTGCATACCCAGTAAATCGACCATCTCCCTTTCGTAAGCGTCCGCCGCCGGAAATCTCGCACTGACCGTTTTTATTACCGGTTTATCTTTCGGGACACTGATATGTAAATTCAGTATTATCCCGCTTTCTCTCGCTATGTGATAAATCACGCCGAGCGTCGGCCCCTCGTCAAGGCCGGTTATCGTCGCAAGAATTACAAATCCAAGTTTGTCCGCCGCGTAGTCAAAAATCTCACCAAAATTAGCCGCCGGCACATCCGCCCAGATGCGTCTTTCCCTCTGGACCGTAATTTTCTCCGCCGGCAATCCGAATCTCTCGACTAACTGCTGCCTTATTTTTTCTTCTTCGACTAACACGGGCCACTCCCAATTATGTTCCGTTAACCACTAATTCCTTGGCGGGCTTTGCTGCGTTGTCCACGCTCGCCAAAAGTTTAACCACCCCGTCTATAATCGCCTTGGGGCTTGCCGGACATCCCGGTATGTATGCCGAAACAGGTATCACCTCGTCTATGCCGCCCTCGACGTTATAACAGCCGTTGAATACCCCGCCCGAACAGGCACAGGTCCCGACCGCCACGACGAACTTCGGCTCTGGCATCTGCTCGTATATCCTTATCAGCCGGTCTTTTATCTGCCTGGTGACAGGCCCTGAGCAAACCAAAACGTCGGCGTGTCTCGGCGTGCCTTTCAATATCACCCCGAACCGTTCCACATCGTATCTTGGCGTAAGGGCTGCGATAATCTCAATGTCGCAGGCGTTGCACGCCCCCGTGTTAAAGTGAATTATCCACGGCGACTTGATTCTCGCCCACGTTACTATTTTCTGAACTAAACCCATATCGAGGTTACCTCTTGTATAAAACGAATAACCCGACAATCGCGCCGAGTATGTAAACCACCGCTATCATAAACGTCTG
>JBEKAT010000134.1:0-5661 GCA_050015775.1 Sedimentisphaerales bacterium
GCGTCGGCGAGGAGTTGTTCATTCGGCGTTTCAATCCTGACGTTTTTGTCGAACGTGCATTGGTAGTATTTTCCTTGTTTCGACGCTTGTTCGTTTTCACTTTTTTGTTTTTGGTTATTTGCGTCGGCGTCGGGCGTTGACCGCAAAACCGTTCCTTCTGACCACCGCTTGATTCGCAAGCTTTGGAGGTTCGTTATTTGCAGGCGTTCCAGGCGTTCATCGTCGCCGTTATAAACAATCTCCATCCCGGTGCCAGTCATTTTGATGTTATCCGAGACCAGCTCGACTGGTCCGGCCGTCGAAAACAGCGACTTGTCCGCGGAAAAGGCGATGTCATCGAGATAAATGGTCGTCTCGCCGCCGGCGTCTTTTTGTTTGGGCAAAATCCGGATAGTAACGTTGCCCATCAGCATTCCTTGTTTGGGCGTCACCCGGCCGCCCGCGATTTCCACCGTGACTATTGCCCGCTCGCCAGTTATTGTGCAATTGAAACTTCTGCGGTAGATATTCATATAGGGCTTTTCAATTTCCCAGTCGTTGCCGTCCTGGTGCAAAAGCTCTCGGAATCCGAATTCCCGCTCGACCTGTTTTTGGGCGTTGAGCGTGGTATAACGGGCGTTTTTCACGACGCCTACGCCCACGTCGCCGACCATTCCGACTTTGCCGTTCGAATCGCACACGTCGGCAAGTTGTCCGGCCGGGGTCATAGATGCGTCCGTTGGTATCGTCGGCGTCCTACTCACCCGGTTGTAAATAAAATAGACGACCAGCACCGCCAGAAATGAAACAAGCCAGATTGTAAACCTTCGCGAATACAGCAGCATTTTATGTTTTGCTCTTTCCTGGTGTGACAGATTGTTTCTTTTGCCGGCCTGTGCCGCGTTGCCGAGGCGAATCCGCCATATATCTTTTCACAAGTCCATCCCATCTGCCGGTTTTTTTGAGAATATGCTCGATAACTTCCCGGACGGCCCCTTCGCCGCCTTTTTGCTTGGTAACATAATCGGCGGCCTGTTTGACCTCATCGACGGCGTTGGCGACCGCTGCGGAAAAACCAGCGCACTGAATCACCGGCAAATCGGGTAAATCATCGCCGACGTAAGCGATTTGCCCGGCGGGCGTTTTGCTCATTTTAATCAGCTCTTTTAATCCCTTCAATTTGTCTCGTCGGCCATTAAGACAATAATCCACGGCAAGCTCTTTGGCCTGATGTTTTGTGGTGGCGCAAGCCCGTCCGCTCAGGAACGCGATTTTCAGGCCTGCCCGTTTCCACATTTTGATTCTGTGCCCGTCGATAATGCTGAATGATTTGGTTTCTCTGCCGCGGGAATCCACGAGTATTGTCCCGTCGGTAAGGACGCCGTCAACATCGAGAGCAAGCATTTTTATTGCGTCGAGTTTTTTCCGCACGACTCACCCCGTTAGAAATCTGCGATTTATTGGAAAGTTCTGTATTACCATTTTTTCTAACGGGGCTCACCCGACAACTTTTATTGTTACAATATCCTGCACGTCGATGAGGCCCACCGGCTTGTCGTCGGCGTCCACGACGGGCAGTTCATCGATTCTGAATTTGTGGAAAATGGCAGTCGCCTCCGCCGCCAGTGCATCAAGGCGAACGCGCTTGCAGTTTTTGGTCATCACGTCGGCCGCTTTTATTTCAAAGCCGTTCGGCCCTTCTTTTGTCATCAGCCGACGAATGTCCCCGTCGGTGATTATCCCAGTCAGCTTACCGCGGGTGTCAACAACCATTACGGCGCCGTGGCGTTTCACGTCGCTGGTCTTCTTGAGAATCGCCCCGATGGTGTCTGCGGCGGCGGCGACGGGCAGCTTTTCGCCGGGCCTGAACATCATCGACTGCTCGACGGTCATCAGTTTTGCGCCGAGCGAGCCGCCCGGGTGGAACCGCGCGAAATCCTCAACGCTGAAGTTTCTGGCCTTCATTACTGTTAGCGCAAGGGCATCGCCCAGCGCGAGCATACAGGTCGTCGAGACGCTCGGCGCGACGCCCAGCGGGCAGGCCTCATTCAGTTTGCCCATACTGAGGACGACGTCGCTGTATTTGGCGAGGGTGGAGTCCTTTTCGCCGGTAAGGGCGATGAGGGGAATCTGTATTTGCTTGACGAGGTTAATCAGCCGGAGAATCTCATCGGTTTCACCGCCGTAGCTGAGGACCAGGACGATATCTTCTTTTCGGAGCCGGCCGAGGTCGCCGTGCACCGCTTCGGCTGGGTGCAGGAAATGGCTCGGTGTGCCAGTGGAGGCCAGAGTCGCGCTGATTTTTCGGCCGATGATGCCGGCCTTGCCGATTCCGCTGACTATGCAAGAGCCGGAGCAGTTGTAAATCATCTCCGCCGCCCGCGCAAAGTCCTGTCCCACCACCTCCGCCAGGCCTTTTATAGCCTCGCTTTCGCTTTCAATTACTTGCTTTGCGTATTCAAGGTCAAATTTCATATTATTGACTGCTCCAGAAGCCCTGAGATATCGAAACGGGCCCGCCTCGACTCGCCTGCGAGCCAGGCGAGTCGGGCTATCAGTATCGCTGAAATGCCGCCTACCGTCAAGATTTACCGCAGTGCTCTGTTATGCTGCGGCGTTACAGTTTGACCACGCTTCCCCGGTCGTTGTAACAGACAATTTCAGACCTTTCGCCGGCGTATTCGGCAGACGAATGAATAATAACCCGCTTATCGCTGGTTTGTTCTATATGGGCAATCGCTACTCTTTTTTCGTTCTGCAGGTAGTCCCCTACGTCGGGCGAAACGAACAGTTCCACCTTCTTGACTTGTTCTTTTGAGGCGGCCAGATGAAGGAGTCGAATAAGCTCAATTGCGCACGATTCGTGACTTTTTACGTAGCCGCTGCCGGCGCAGTTTGGACAGGCCAGATAGGTGCTGGACTGCAAGCTCGGCCGCATCCTCTGCCGGGTCATCTCGACAATGCCGAAGTTGCTTATGTGCAGAATTCTCGACCTTGCACGGTCGGTTCTGGTCGCGGCCCTGAAGACCTTTTCCACTTCCCTGCGGTGTTTGGGGCTTCGCATATCGATGAAGTCGCAGATTATCAGCCCGCCGAGGTCTCTGAGGCGTAGTTGTCTGGCGATTTCCTCGGCCGCCTTGATATTGGTCTTAAAGGCGGTTTCCTCGGCGTCCTGGTGTTTGCGAAAGCTTCCGCTGTTGACGTCGATTGCGACCAGTGCCTCGGTCTGTTCAATGACAATTGAGCCGCCTGTATTGAGTGGCACGGTCCGCGAGTGGACCTTGGCGATTTCCTGCTCAATCTTGTATTTGTGAAACAACGGTTCGTTGCCGTCATAAAAGACGACGCGGTGTTTCAGCCGGGGCGACGCTATCGAGAGAAAATCGCGAATCCGCTTAACCATACTTTCGGAGTCGCACATTATCCTGGTTATGTCGTTGTTGAAAACGTCGCGTAGTGTTCTTATGACCAGGTCCGATTCCTGATACAGTTCCGTGGGCGTCTTGGCGCCGGCTATTCTTTTTTCAATGGCGGCCCAGAGGCGCTGTAGATACTTCATATCATTTTGGATATCCCGCTTGGAGCTTCCCTGGGCGGCCGTTCGGATAATGAAGCCAATGTCTTTGGGGGGATTGCTCTGTTCAAAGATGTTTCGCAGCCGTATCCGCTCCTGCTCATCCTCAATCTTGTGGGATACGCCCGATTTTTCCATCCAGGGCATCATAACGAGATATTTTCCCGGCAGGGCGAGATACGTGCTCAGTGTAGGCCCCTTGGTATTGATTCCTTCCTTTGTAACCTGGACTACCACCTCGTCCCCCTTGTGCAGGCAGGCCTGAATTGGTTTTCGTTCGTGGAGCGCCCTTCGCTTGCCGATTTCCTCGGTATCGATGGCGGACTTGCCGGCGAAATAGCGAGGGTGCAGGTCACTGATATGCAGAAAGCCGTTTTTGCCGGTTCCGAAATCGACGAAGGCGGCCTGTATCGCCGCCTCGACGTTCACGACCCTGCCCTTGTATATGTTGCCCACATACCTTGTGGAGCTTGTCCGCTCCATGTATAACGCCTCAAGCGAGCCGTTTTCCATAACCGCTACGCGGCATTCTTCGCTCTCGGCCACATTAATAAGCATTTCTCTTGCCATTTGTCCCGTCTTTCACACGCTATATAATAAAAATTACCGGCCTGACGATCGCCGTTAAAACCCTTTCCATTGCACGTTCGTCCGCCTGACCGGCCCTGTTAAATCCGCCGTTTTCAACTGTAACAAACCAAGAATTTCGTCAACCCTTATTGTGCCTGCCTGACTGATTTTGCAGTCAACGGTGACCTGGCCTTGTTCGGCTTTGATTGACTCCAGAAACGGCCTTACGTCCACTGGCCTGGTTCTGGAATCCTCACCGGTTCGCCTGTCAACCACAACCTTGTCGCTGGCCAATATCTCTTCAATTCGTCGCCTGGCATTATCATCAACGTATTGCCCCTGCACCTTCATTATGTATCTTGATGAAATCGGTTCAGGGACGTTCTTGGCTTGACTTGTCTCCACCGAAACAATTTCGATGCCATCCGGCAGCTCGTCTTTCAACGCTTCGTTGTCAATCCCCGCCCCGTTAGAAATCTGCGATTTATTGGAAAGTTCTGTATTACGATTTTTTCTAACGGGGCCCGTTTGGCCCTCCTCAAGCCACAGGCACAGCAGCTCGTCGTCCGATTCGGCGCCTACGCTTCTCGGCAGCACCAGCGACATCCGTTGATGCGGGTTGTATCCCTGACTGTACGCCACTTTAACCCCGGCACGCACACAGGCGCGCTGGAAGAGGCGCATCGTCTCCGCATGCGACAGAAACCGCAAACTCCCCCCTATTCGGAATCGAATTTCAGCTAACATCTGTTTTCCAATTTTTCGCCGCCCGGCACGTTCAAAGCCGACGCTTTTCTTTAGAACGCTTCGGGCAATATCTTTCTGGCCGCGTCGCGAAGGAAGCTGGATATTTGTCTTTCGGAATTCATTCCCAGCACCTTTCTGGCGACCTTATTGCACTCTTCCATAGTGACCGAACGAATAATCTGTTTTATTTCGGGTATCATCGGCGCCGCAATCGACAACGTTCGCACGCCCAGACCCAGCAGCAGCATTACCGACTCCGGCTCCGAGGCCATTTCTCCGCAGACGCTGACATCAACCTGTGCTTTGTGTGCGTCCTGAATCACCGTTCTGATAAGCCGAAGGACCGCCGGGTCAACCGAGGAATATAACGTGGAGACAAGCTCGTTGCCCCTGTCAACGGCGAGCGTGTACTGGGTCAGGTCATTTGTGCCTATACTGAAAAAGGTAACGTCCCTGGCCAGCATCGACGCCGTTAGCGCCGCCGAAGGCGTCTCAACCATTATCCCGACCTTGATGTTCCTGTTATGCGGTACGCCCTCCTCGTCGAGGTCTTCCATTACGTCGCCCAGGACCATCTTGGCCTGCATCAGCTCCTGCAGGTTGGTTATAAGGGGGAACATTATTCTGAGGTCCCCCAGCACCGACGCGCGCATAATGGCGTGAAGCTGTGTTTTGAACATCGTCAGATTTTGCAGGCAAAATCTTATCGAGCGCAGTCCCAGAAACGGGTTTGGCTCCCGGATGTAGCGTCTGCTCTGGGTATATTTGTCCGCACCAAGGTCCACTGTTCT
>JBEKAT010000135.1:0-5536 GCA_050015775.1 Sedimentisphaerales bacterium
TCGTATATTTCGTCACTCAATACAATAATATTATTCTTAGAGGCAATATTGGCAATTTCCTTCAACTGCCTGCCGCCGAACACCGCCCCCGTCGGGTTGCACGGCGAGTTGATTATTATCATCTTCGTCCTGTCCGTGACGGCGTCTTCTATTTTGCCCGGGTCAAGCCCGAATTTCGGGTAGCAATCCACAAATACGCATTTGCCGCCCAGCATATTTACCAGGTGCTTATACATCACAAAATACGGGTCGGGAATAATCACCTCATCGCCGGGGTTAATTAGCGCAAGAAACGCCAATAGTATCCCGCCGCTGACGCCGCTGGTTATCATCAACCTTTGTTTTTCCCACCCGAATTCTGTTTTCAGGCCGCCCGTGATTTTGGCAAGCAGCTCCTCGTCGCCGGCCGTCTGGGAATACTTATTGACGCCCCGCTCTATTGCCTGTATTGCCTCCCGTTTAATCGCTTCGGGCGTATCGAAATCCGGCTGACCTATCGAAAAATTAATCGGGTCCTTCATTTTCGCGGCTAGCGCAAAAACCTTCCGTATCCCGCTCGAATCGATACATTTCATTCTGTCTGCAATTATTTTCTTCATAGCCGTATAATATACCCCCCTTTCCCCCGCAAGCCAACTGAATTCCCGCAGGCGTAAATCCTGAAAACCACACAATAAAAAAAGGCCGGCAAATCACCGGCCTTCTCAAGTATCATCCAGTTACCTGTTCTATTTCTTCTTTGCCTCTTTGGCGGGCTTTCCAGCTGGGGCTGCTGCCTTCGCCGCCGGCGCTGCTCCTGCCTTGGCTGGCGCCTTTGCCGCTCCAGGAGCTGCCTTGCCTGCTGCCGCCGGCTCCGCACCCGGCGTTGCTGCCACTGCGCCTTCCACACCCACTGCTCCTTCTGCAGCAACCTCTTTCTTCTCTGCCTTCTTCGCGCGGGCTTTTCTGTGCGACACTTTCGGAAGACCCAGCACTGACCTGTCGTCTTCCCATTTATCCTCGTCCTTCAGGCGGTCTATTCGCTCCGCTCGTGTCAAAACGTTGCGGTGTCTCACAAGTGCATCCTTCAACTTCAACGACCGGTCAATCGACATCAATTCTTCTCCTAAAACTTATTCGTCAAATCTCATCCCGAAAGCGTCACTGAATGGCTTCGGCCCAAAATTCTCGAACCCAGCCGGCGCCTTGTATCCCGAGCCAATCTCAATTATCTTCTGCTTGGCCAGGTTACCGTCAGTTCCCGCTTTTTCGGGATTATCATACTTGTTTTTCGTTACTAAATAATACCAGTTATTTTTTTCTATAATTTCTGTGGCGATGCCCATCTTGTCAAAGTACTCTTTCGCCGGCTCTAAATGCGACCGGACCTGGTATATCTTCAACACTATCCGGTTCCTGCCGCCCTGCACCGAGCCAACCGAAGGGGTCGATATCGGCTGAGTAGCCGTCACCGCTGCGGCGGAGGTATCCTGCGCCGTCGGCTGCTTTACAACAAGCGTATCCTGCGTTACCGGCTTCGGCGACACCGGCCTTAACTCTGCCAGCTTTGCTGCCGCCGGTGCCTTCGCCACAACCTCTCTGCTGCCAACCCGCTCACCTAATCTGAATAATACCACTGCCGCCAGCAGCACACCCAGCATAACCGCTATACCAACCTGATACGGTATCGAAAATTCTATCCGGCCCGCGTTAAATTGCACCGCGCTCGGCTTTATCGTCCACCGCACCACACCCTGCGTCTGCCCTGGGCTTGCCGAAGGGGTCTGCCCTGCATTGGTTCCTGCCGTGCTATTCGGGTGCAACTGCTCATAGCCCGACCTTAACCCGGTCCTGCCTATCACCTCGTACAGCGCCTTTTTCTTCGTATTATGAACCATCGCAGTCGCCGCCTTATATCCGCTACCTTTTACACTATTGCCCAGCCCTTTTCAACAACAAAATCAAACTATTTAACCCCAACCCTCTGGCAGATTCGTTTGTCTCTCGCCTGCCTTGGGCGAAAATGAGCAGGGTAATAAATTACAGGGGTATGTTAATCCGCCTTGCTCCTCTTTATAATAGTAGTTCGCTATGACAAGACACAAGGCATTTTCACTCATCGAATTGCTGGTGGTCATCGCCATCATAGCGCTGCTTATGGCCATACTATTGCCGGCGATGACCAAAGCACGCGAGCAGGGCAAACGCGTCGTATGCCTGAGCAATCTCAGGCAGCTAACCGTCGCCTGGACAGCATACGCCCAGATGAACAGCGAGAAACTCGTCAACGGCGGCCCCATCGCTCCCGGCGATTTACCCCCCGCCGGAGCAGAATGCCCACCTGCGCCTGCCGGCCTCGATAACAGAACCAGGGCAATGCCGCCTCTACCGCCGCCATCCACAAATTGGGGTTACCCCCTTCACAAAGATGAACTGCCCTGGGTCGGTCCCGCCTGGGCCTTTACGCCCGCCGGGAATAGAGTTCTCGGGGTTTATCAAAATGAATGTCTCCAGAAAGTTGCTATCCAGACAGGCGCATTGTGGGGATATAGCAAAGAGGAAAAAACATACCACTGCCCTTCCGGCGAAAAAAACGCCCTCGTCTCATATGCAATCCTCGATTCGATGAACGGCAAATATCAGTTCAGCGGCTGTTCTGTAGCTGGCTCAACTACGGTTCCACAAAACCTCTGTCTGAAAATGCTCACCAATGTAAAAAACCCATCAGACAGGTTTGTCTTTATCGACGAGGGCTTCCTCACCCCCGATAGCTACGCCGTCAACTACTACTGCCCGACATGGTTCGACGCCCCCGCGATGCGCCACATCAATGGGACCAACGCCTCTTATGCCGATGGGCACGCCGCCCGCCTGATGTGGCGAGCCGACGAAACCATCCAAGCGGGCAAAAATAATACTATTAACTATACGCCGACAACCTGCACAGGTAAAAACGACCTCTACAATGTGCAGATGCGATGCTGGGGCGTTATCGGCTACACTCCTGACCCCGCCTGCAAATACAAACTCAACGATTATTGACCTCGCTGCAGAAAATAGTATTAGTGAAAACTTATCATTCAACCAAAAACGAAAAAAAGTTTGGGAAGAAATCTACGGATAAACATTACCCGTCTTCGCCTTTGGCTACGCCGGGGCAGGCAGTTAGCCTAAGTTAACGAAGATGGGTGATATGGGCAAGCCCTTCGACAAGCTCAGGGTAAAATGGAGAAGAAGGGAGAGGGTGAAAAAAAAATTTCATCTCAAAAAGCACTCAAAAAGTGAGGCAAAATGGGGTCAAATTGATAAAAGTGAGGGTGTTTTGAATGAAAAGTGAGCCGAAATGCGCGCGTTTTGATAGGTTTTGATACCCTTTTTTGAGTTCGATATATTAGCGGAATTAATTGTAAAGATGGGCAATCTCCTCTTGGCAGCTTACCATGCTTAGCGGACAGCGTGTAGCGGGTAGCGTACAGGTCAAAATCCGAAGCACTAAACCCTAAATCCGAAACAAATTCGAATTACCAAACTGCAAATTTCCGAACAACAAAGAAAAACAGGGGGAAATTAAACCGGGGCCGGAGTCAATTTTATCGCGAAGCGCGGCCAACAACGTTTTTACGCTAAAAAAAGGGCTTACGCCCCCGCAAAAGAGTGGCTCATACACCACACGATGATTGAGGACTATCTGCTTGGCACCTGTATGTCCCCCGCAAAAGAGTGGCTCATACACCATATATATCTTAATTACTTGCTGCAAAAGACGATACAGTCAATTCGCCCAGAAAAAAATCGCGGATGACTTGATGAGCGGTCGCAAAGGGAAGCAATTTTCCACTTATATGCGCCTTCTCAACCTTCAGCCGGAACAGGCCCGGCTTCAGTCGCCTGCCTGAGATTGCCCGCACAAGGCGGACTATCAGTGCAATGGTGACGACCTCAATTGTTTTTATATTGTCAAAGAACGTTGGACTTAATTTCCTGCTTTTTGCATTGTAACCGAATTTTACCTTCGATGTCAATGGTAGCAATGTTTTGAGCGGCGTTATAATCCGGGTCTGCCTCATATTTGCAGTTTGGGTCTTGGCAAACGAATCTGGTTGTCATACCTTCGGGTTTATTTTCATCTCGATATTGTCTTGTGAAGACGGTGTTTATTAAACCGCATTTACTGCATCTTTTCGAGGTATATGCGGGATTTATTTTCTTTACTGTGATACCGGCTTCTTTGGCTTTGTATTCTATAAACTGCTGCAATTGGAAGTATCGCCATCTTGCGCCGAGGAATGTCCCGCGAAGCTGGTCTTTGAGACCATCGAGATTCTCCATCTGAATAGCACCGGCATTTTGGCTTTTAGCAAAGGCGATGACGGTAGATGAAAGTTGGTGATTGAGGGTAGTGTAAGCATTATCAATACGAGAACGAAGCTTTTCAGTAGGCAGGAGAATACGTTTTATGCCGTGACCTGAGCGAGCGGTTGGTGCGGATAAGTCGCGCGCACCACCGCGCTGCATTGCTCTCCTGCGGGCGATTACCTGTGTTTGCAACGAGCGGATATGATTAGCAAGGGGTTTGAAATGTTTGTAGCCAAGTCGTGCGTGACCGTTGTTGATTGCTGCATAAAGGGGAACGGAAAAGCCGAGGTCAACGCCAACTACAATGTCAGAATTAAGCTTTGCAGGATGGAGAGGTAATTCGTAGGTAACATAGAGCCACCATTGTTTTGTCAAAGAATCCTGTTTAATTTCAAAAGCTCGTTGTCTGTATCCTTCCGGTGAATTTTCCTTATTATCGAGCAACCGGTCGAGTATATCCTGCTGACCTGGGCCGAGGTCAAATCGCTGGAGAAGGACTTTGGGATATGGACGTTTACAGAGCATAAGTTCGAGTTCAACGTCGCCAGATGGAGATTTTTGCATCCGGCGGTGAGCGGGCTTATCACACCGGATAGGAATAGGCATATCCGCCCTGAATGTAGGCAATGATACTTTACCGCGAACAACGTCTCTCCATTTTGCTGGGTTGGTCAAAGCTCTGACTTTATATTGGGACAAAGCAGAAGCTACATAATCGGGGATAGCTCCTATTGGAGAGTATCGGTTCAGCTCCTGCTCAGTTGATCCTTCCTCAAGAAGCATCTTTCGGAGACGCTGATTCAATTTGCCTATGGCGTCTGGCTTAAAATCGGCAGCGCGTTTGGTTCTAAACATGTGAAAGTTCAGGTATGCTTCACTAACAGTAAGGTTCGCTAAGCGAAAAACTCTGTAACGAACATCCCGCAACATCTTGCCAAGCTCCTCCCGTGACATACTATCTGCGGGCTTGATAATACGAAGCTTTAACACCTTATGGGTTGTGTTCTTCTTGTCGGTCATTTTGAGACTCTATTTATAATCTGGCGACAGCATAATCTTCTTTGCCGCACAAAAGCCATATCATCCATCCTTAAGGCGGCAGTATATTGTTAAACTGGAAAGAAAACAAGTATTTTCGGTTCTTAAGAACCCCCCGCTTGCGCGAGAAATTTGAGCAGTCGAGGGGATTTAATTCCGCCCC
>JBEKAT010000136.1:0-5520 GCA_050015775.1 Sedimentisphaerales bacterium
TTTATTCCTCCTAAAATTTTTCGGACAAAGTTTATAAGTGTCTGCTGTTCGAAATAGCTTTCCGGCAGATGCAGATAAACGGTTTTTTCGTCGGCGACGGTGTGTTTGGCCTTGACGTTCTTAAACAACCGGCTGGCGTGTTTAGCGGCATCTGCCGCGAATGAGAATACCAGATTGCCGCCGTGCGCCACAATACTGTTTATATCCAGCTTGTCCGCGGCGATGCGAAGCCCGGCGATGCTCAAAAGCGATTTTGTCTCCTCGGGCGGCGGCCCATACACGTCCGCAAGCTCAGTTTCGAGATGACTCAGCTCTTCGGCTTGTTTAGCCACAGCTATTCTGCGATACACGTCCAGCCGGATTCTGTCCGCTGGAATATAATTTTTGGGGATATATGCCGCGAATCCCAAATCGACGTTGGCGGTCGGTGTCGTCTCCGTCGGCTCGCCTTTCATTTGCCTCACTGCGTTGGCCAATAACTCGCAATACATCTGATAACCCACCATTTGAATATGCCCCGACTGTTCCGCGCCGAGTATATTTCCCGCGCCGCGAATCTCCAAATCCCTCAGCGCAATCCTGAAGCCGGCGCCGAGATGCGAGTATTCCTCGATGGCCTTGAGCCGTTTTGAGGCGATTGGCGTAATGGGTCGCGACGCCGGAAGTAGCATATACGCGTATGCCCTGTGTTTATATCTGCCAACCCGGCCGCGCAATTGGTGCAGTTCCGCTAAGCCGAACCGGTCCGCGTCGTTGATAATCATCGTATTGGCGTTGGGGATATCCAGCCCCGATTCGATAATCGTCGTGCAGACCAGCACGTCGGTCTGCCCCAGAACAAACGCAATCATCGCCTTCTCCAGCTCGTGCGAGGTCATCTGCCCGTGGGCAATCGCTACTTTGGCGTCGGGGACCAGCTTCTGAATCTCCCAGCATTTCTTTTCGATTGACTTGACGCGGTTATGAACAAAGAAAACCTGTCCCTGCCTGTTCAGTTCGCGGATGATGGTCTTGCGTATCAGTTCATCGTTATAGGTTGTAACGCTCGTTACGATGCTGCGCCTGTCGAGCGGGGCGGTCGCAAGCGAGCTTATGTCCCGCAGCCCCAGCATCGCCATATGCAGCGTCCGTGGAATAGGCGTCGCCGTCATCGTCAGGATATCAACGTTTACGCGGAGCTTCTTGAGTTTTTCCTTGTGCTCGACGCCGAATCGCTGCTCTTCGTCGATTATGACCAGCCCCAAATCCTTGAACTTAACGTCGCCGCTCAACAGCCGATGCGTCCCTATCAGGATATCGACCTTGCCCGCTCTTGTGCGGGAAAGAATGTCCTTTGCCTGCGCGGTCGTTTTGAACCGGTTGAGCGATTCGATTACCACCGGGAAATCCGCAAAGCGTTCTGTAAACGTCCGGGCGTGCTGGATACTAAGCACCGTCGTGGGGACAAGCACCGCGACCTGCTTGCCGTTCTCGACCGCCTTGAATGCCGCTCTCATCGCAAGCTCCGTTTTGCCGTATCCCACGTCCCCGCAGAGCAGCCGGTCCATCGCCGTGGGCTGCATCATATCCTGTTTGATCTGCGCCGCGTTTGTTGTCTGGTCCGGTGTCTCCTGGTATGGGAACGATGCCTCAAATTCGTTTTGCCATTTCGAATCCGCCGGGAACGCGAAGCCGCCAATCGTCTGGCGTTTCGCCTGAAGCTCCAGCAATTCAACCGCCAGGTCCTTGACGGATTGCGCGACTTTTTCTTTCTGGTTTTGCCACCGTTTCGAGCCGACCTTCGACAATTTGGGCCGTTTCGGGCTTGTGCCGATGTATTTCTGTACCAGCCCGATATTATTCACCGAGACCTGCACCTTGACGCCGCCGTCGTATTCGATTGTGAGGTATTCGCCGGGGCCTGTCTTTTCCCTGATGGTCTCAATACCAAGGAATTTCCCAACGCCGTAAGAGCTGTGCACGACGTAATCGCCCTGTTGCAAATCCTCAAGCGTATCAATCGGCGTCGTCGCACGCATCGGCCTTTGCCTTCGCCTAAGCGCGAATTGCCCGAATAACTCGTGATGGCTGAGAACCGTCGTGTTCAATGACGGTATCGCGAAACCCTGGTGAATGAATCCCTTGAGCAATTTGAATCTCGGCGGAATATGACCGTGTTCTTGCCTGATGATTTCGCTCACCCGGTCAATCTCTGCTTCCGCCTCGCAGTAAAGCAAAACCTCCTGCTCCTTTGCCAGCGAGACCAGTTCAGCCAGCGCCTCCTTGTGTCCCGCCCAAAGCGATGCTGCCTTGTGCTGATACTGCTGAATGCTCCTTATATCTAATTTGATAAATTCGTCCGGGTTTTCGGTCGCGAATCGGGAAATGTGAAGCTGCGTGAATCGTTCGAGTGATTTATGAATATCAGGCCAGTTGTAAAGCCGCTCTTTCTGCTCTGCTCGTTCAAAATAAACTTTTGCCACCTCCTGGCAGTCCGCCGGCTCATCTAAAATCACAATCGTATCAGCAGGCAGTATATTCAGGAATAGCTCCCGCTGTTCCTCCTTGTCCCCGCAGGTCGCCGATATGATACTGACCGCCGATAACTGATGCGTCGATACCTGTGTGTCCAAATCAATTGTCCGGATGCTTTCGATTGTGTCGCCGAAAAATTCTACACGCAGCGCCTGTGTCTGGCCGGCCTCGGCCGCAAACCCCATCAGCGGCGCGTAAATATCCACGATTCCGCCACGCCTCGCGAATTGCCCCGGCAGGTCAACCTTGTCCGTTCGCTCGAAGCCATTGTCAATCAGCCACGCGCTCACCTCCTCAGGTGTCGTTTGTTTGCCGGTTTGAAGTGACAGCGAACCGCTTTCGATGGCCGACAGTTTCGGTATTGACTGACTTATCGCCTGCATCGACGCCGCGATGATATTTCCCTGCTCATAAGCCCCCTCTCTTTTGTTGGGGGTTTCTTTTTTTGACGATACACGAACGACGACTTTCAATCGGTCCGCCCGAATCTCATCGGTCGCGTCTGCTATTTCCTCCTCACCTTCCCACGCAGGCAGTAATTGAACATCGTCGGCTCCGAACGTCTGCAAATCATCGACCGCGTTATCCGCGTCATCAATATGCGGACAAACGTAAATAATCGGTCTGGATAGCTGTTTTGACAGGTGAACCGCCAAAAGGCGCGCAAAAGACCCCCATGTCCCAGCGACTTTTACCACCCCCCCAGTGGCGGCCAGTCGTGAGGTCAGTTCACTAATCGACTTGTCGTTACCAAGCTCCATAAATCGCAAATCACAGGCAGAGCTTCCGGCTATTCTACGATTGTTTGCCTCATTAAGCCAGCCCCCGGCGTAGATATGAATTCATTGCAGATTTTTTAGTGTGCAAACGATATTCTATTATGGTAGAAAGACCACCTTTTGTACCGTGCTCCGGCAGGGGCCTTCGCCCTGACGAGTCGGTCCGTTATTATTATTTGGTGAAGCAGTATGTGGTTATATCTTAGTGCTCTTTCGGCTGTCTTTATAGGGCTGTATGATGTATGCAGAAAAAGAGCAATCAACAATAATGCCGTAATCCCGCTGTTGTTCTTCGCGGTATTGGTGGAAGCGGTGATGCTTTCGCCCATTATCGTCCTTTCCCCTGTATGGCCGGATTTATTGACTCAAATGGGAATATATATCCCGCCTTTTAGCCCGCTGGCGCATTTCTGCTGCTTCATAAAGGCCATTATCGTTGTTTCGCTCTGGCTGCTGGGCTATTTTTCCGTCAAGCACCTGCCTATTTCAATATATGCCCCTATTGGGGCTTCCGGTCCCGCATGGACGCTGCTCGGTGCTATGCTGGTTTTCGGCGAACGCCTCACCCCATTTCAATGGGCCGCCTTTGGCGTGCTCTTTGTCTCCTACTATATCTTTTCTCTCGTTGGCAGCCGCGAAGGCATTGTTTTTCATACTAATAAATGGGTTATCCTTCTCGTCCTCTCGGTGCTCATTGGCGCCGGCAGCGCCCTTTACGACAAATATCTCGTCCACACCCTCGGCTTTTCCGCCGTAGGCGTCCAGGTCTGGTTTATGATGTATGCGGTTCCCGTTACGACCTTTACCCTGTTTGTTTTCTGGTGGCCGGTCCGCGCAAAACACACTCCCTTCAAATGGCGCTGGAGTATCATCCTTATCGGTGCTTTACTGGCTGTTGCCGATGTTGCTTACTTCAAAGCGCTTGGTTATCAGGGGGCGATGATTTCGCTTGTAACCGCCGTCCGTAGCGGAAGCGTCGTGATTTCCTTTTTGGGTGGCGCATTTATTTTCGGCGAAGTCCAAATCCGCCACAAGGCCGTCGCTCTCCTCGGTGTTCTCATCGGCGTCCTTATGCTGCTCTTATCGCACTAATTGCTCGGGTACTATTTACCCAGCAACTTCTTTGCCGCTGCTACCACGGCATCGGTTGTTATCCCGAATTTCTCGAAGCAGACCTTGTAGGGAGCCGAAGCGCCGAATGAGGACATACCGATAAAGATTCCTTTATCCCCAATCCACTTGTGCCAGCCAAGCTCAACGCCCGCCTCGACGCCGACCCTTGCCTTCACGTCAGGCAATATCACTGAGTCGCGATATTCCTTGCTTTGTTTCTCAAACAATTCCCAGCAGGGCATACTAACCACTCTCGCCTTAATCCCTTCAGATGAAAGTTTGTTATATGCTTCGACTGCCAAAGAAACCTCCGAGCCGGTTGCCAAAAGTAAAACTTCCGGCTTGTCCGCTCCTGTAAGAACATAAGCGCCTTTGGCGAGATTGTCCGCCGGCGCGCATTTGGTCTGGTCGATAACTGGCAGATTCTGACGAGTAAGAAACAACGCAACCGGGCCTCCGCGGTATTGCAAAATGAATTTCCACGCCGCGGCCGTCTCGTATGCGTCTGCCGGCCTGATAGTGAGCAGGTTCGGTATCGCACGCAGTGCCGCGAAATGCTCCACCGGCTGGTGCGTCGGGCCATCCTCGCCGACGCCGATACTGTCGTGCGTCCATACGAAAATCGTCGGATAGCGCGATATTGCCGCCACCCGCACCGCGCCGCGCATATAATCGCTGAATACCAGAAACGTCCCGCCGAATGCCCGCGTCAGCCCGCTTACCGAGATGCCGTTCATAATCGCGCCCATACCATGCTCACGAACGCCGAAGCGAATGTATCTGCCGTCGCGTGAATTCGGCTGAAAATCCTTAACGTCTTTCCATCGCGTATTATTGGATGGCGTCAGGTCTGCACTGCCCCCCAGTATAAACGGAAAATGCGGCATAAGTGCGTCTAACGTTTTCCCTGATGCCGAACGCGTCGCAATCGCGTTGGGCTTGCCTTCCTTCACTACGTCAAATTTCGGAAGCAGCGAATCGATATCGACCGCGTTTTTGTTCTCTATGGCGTCCTGAAATTGTTTTGCAAGTTCGGGATATGCCTCGGCGTATTTTTTGAATAACCGGTTCCAGGACGCCTCCGCGCGTTTACCCTTGTCTATCGCTTTGCGGG
>JBEKAT010000137.1:0-5514 GCA_050015775.1 Sedimentisphaerales bacterium
ACAGGATGTTTTCCGGAACCATTGTGAAACCGCAGAAGATTGAGCAAAACAATACGAGCATTTATCACCAATATACAATCACTGTGCCGAAAAGAGAACAGCTGCAGGCATATCTGACGAAAGAAGGCATAGGCAGCGGGATATTTTATCCGCAGCCGCTGCATTTACAGGATTGCTTCAAAGGGCTTGGGTATAAAAAAGGCGATTTCCCGGCTGCTGAAGAGATCACAGAGCGCGTTTTATCGCTGCCGATATATCAAGAGCTGACGACTGAACAGGTTGAGCACGTTGGCAAAACGGTGCTTAAATTTTATAAATAGGACTTGGAGAACACAACTTGCTTAAGCCCAGCGACAATCCGGCGATGATTTGGCCCGAGGGGAAAACACTTCGCGAATTCGCGGGTCGATGGTGGGTTGCGCATACTAAAAGCCGGAATGAAAAGGCGCTTGCGGACGATTTGGCGAGCAAGAAAATAAGCTATTTCCTGCCGATGACATGGAAGGTGAAAAAGATTCGTGGCAGGACGACAAAGTCGCTGTTGCCTTTATTTGGCGGGTATTTGTTTTTCTGCGGAGAAGAAAGGCAGCGAGTAGAGACGTTAAAAACAAACAGGGTCGCGAACCTGATAGATGTCGTAGACCAACGGCGATTAGTCGAAGAGCTGTCGCAGATAGAGCAGGCGATAGCGGGCGGCGCAAATTTGTCGCCTCACGATTACATCAAGGTCGGGCAAAGATGCAAAGTGATTGGCGGTGCGCTGGCGGGGCTGGTTGGAATAGTCGTTAAGACCAGGAATGAGACGCGGCTTGTGCTGCAGATAGATATGTTGGGCCAGGCGGCCAGCGTCGAGATAGGCACGGATATGATAGAGGTTGTTGACGAAACCGAGGGAAACTGAAAAGGAGAGTTGAATCAAATGAAGGTTTGCGTGGTAGGAATCGGGTACGTGGGGCTTGTGACAGCGGGATGCCTGGCAGAAGCGGGCAACAACGTCGTTTGCGTTGACAACGATGCGAAAAAAATCGACGGGCTTAAAAAAGGCGTAATACCAATATATGAGCCGGGGCTAAGCGAGATAGTGCAGCGCAACGAGAAAGTAAAACGTCTCGAATTCACGACGGATTTGAAACACGGGGTTGATAACACGCTGATAATATTCCTTGCAGTGGGGACGCCATCGCAACCGGACGGGTCGGCGGATATATTGGCGCTATTGGCGGTGGCAGGCGAGATTGCCCAAATTATGCCCGACTACCGGATTGTCGTTTCGAAAAGCACGGTACCAGTGGGGACACACAAAAAGGTAGCTGAAGTGATGAAGGCCAAAACGAATAAGCCCTTCGACTATGTGAGCAACCCGGAGTTTCTGAAGGAAGGTTCTGCAGTTGAGGATTTTATGAGCCCGGACCGAATCATAATCGGAACAGAGAAGCAATCGGTGCGGGAAACGATGAAGCAGCTTTACGGCCCATTTATGCGAAAAGGCAACCGGATTATATTTATGGACCCTGCGTCGGCGGAGATGACAAAATACGCAGCCAACGTGATGCTCGCGACGCGGATATCATTTATGAACGAGATAGCCGGTCTGTGTGAAAAAATGGGGGCGGACGTGGAATCGGTTCGGCAGGGAATCGGCAGCGACTCGCGAATAGGCAGAGCGTTTTTATTCCCCGGGGTCGGTTACGGCGGGAGTTGTTTTCCGAAGGACATCCGCGCGCTGATACACACAGGCGAGAAGCAAAAAATGGAAATGAAGATGGCCAAGGCGGCCCAACAGGCCAACGAGGCGTCGCAAGAGAGATTCGCAGGACACATAAGCGACTATTTCAAAGGCAAAGGTGTGACACTCGCGGTGTGGGGACTCGCGTTCAAGGCGAAAACCGACGACGTGCGGGAGTCGCCGGCCATCAACTGCGTGAATAAACTATTAGGACAGGGTTTTAAAATTCGTGCTTATGACCCTGAGGCAGGATTAACGGCAAAGACGGCGCTGGGCGGAAAAATCGAGATATTCGAAAACGGCTATGATGCGCTGGATGGCGCAGATGCGCTGGTGATTCTGACGGAGTGGCAGGAATTTCGTAATCCCGATTTTGAGGTAATCGTCAAAAAGCTCAAGAAACCGATTGTTTTCGACGGCAGAAACCTCTACGACCTCGATATCGCCAAAAGAGCGGGAATAGAATATCATAGCGTAGGCAGGCCAATCGTTTTGTGAGATATTAATATGAAGGCGATAGTAACAGGAGCGGCGGGTTTTATCGGGTCGCATTTGTGCGAACGGCTGTTGAAAGACGGATGGACAGTCCTCGGAGTAGATAACTTCGATAATTTCTACGACCCGCAGGTCAAACGCAACAACATCAAGAACTGCCTGAAAAATAAGCTATTCAAATTAGTCGAGGCAGACATTCGCGATTCGGCAGCTATGAATAAGGTCGCAGGCGAAGGCGCAAACGTCGTGATTCACCTCGCGGCAAAAGCGGGTGTGAGGCCCTCGATTGCGCAGCCGGCGATTTACGCGGACGTGAATATAAACGGGACGGTTACACTGCTCGAAGCCGCCAAAAAGAACAGCATAAATAAGTTTGTGTTCGCCTCAAGTTCGAGCGTTTACGGCAACAACAGAAAAGTGCCCTTCTCGGAAGACGACAACGTCGATTTTCCGATTTCGCCATACGCGGCTACGAAGAAGGCGGGCGAGCTGATTTGTCATACCTACCATCACCTCAACGGAATAGCAATGACTTGCCTGCGGTTTTTCACGGTATATGGGCCGAGGCAAAGACCCGATTTGGCGATTCACAAATTCGCCAGGTTAATCGAGGATGGCAAGCCGATACCCGTTTACGGCGACGGGAGTATGATGCGGGATTTTACATACGTTGACGACATAATCGACGGCACGGTGGCGAGCATCAAAAAATGCTCGGGATACAACATTTACAATCTCGGCGAATCAAAACCGATAACGGTCAACGCACTCATTGGTGAAATTGAAAAGGCGCTCGGCAAAAAGGCGAAAATAGAACATATGCCTTTGCAGCCGGGGGACATTGAGCGTACATACGCAGATGTTACAAAAGCCCGCAGGGATTTGGGGTATAACCCGAATACCAGTATAAGCGATGGTTTGAAGCGTTTCGTAGAGTGGTTCCGGCAGTAAAAACCGCAAAATAATACACAAATCGTTTCGGTTTTAACCGTTCGGATAGGCGATTTTGATTGATTTTGGGCCAGCCCCAACATATAATATAGGACGTCGTTTTCTTGTTGATTGTCCATGGAGGACGGTGTGAGCAGATACGCCCGAATAGTGGCGATGTGGCGTATTGTCGTTGCGGCACTATGTTTTGTGCTAACGTCGAAGGTTTATGGTCTGGCAAAATCGACCGGCCCCGGCGGGTCTAATTCTATCGCGGTGCATCAGCTCGGTGAAACAGGCGAAGGCGTTAATATCGGATTCATATCAGTTTACAACGTACGAACCACACATGAGGCCTTCAAAGACGCCAACGGCGTTACCCACGTTTTCAATTACAACTTCACAGACGACAACGACGGTAATTTGATTTACGCACACGACACGCAATTGGCGGGAATAATCGCGAGCAGAGGCGGAGCCGCGTATCCGAATGATATCGGAGTCGCCCCCGGTGCTAATATTTACTGTGCACGGGTTGTGAACAATAGCAGCAGCGTTTCAAGCACCTGGGTTGCTAATGCACTCAATACGCTTATAAACACTTATAACTGCCGGGTTATAGTTACCGGCTTTGAATTTACTACAGGAACAGGAACCGACCCTAACGGCAATAGCTTATGGACCAAGATTTACGATTATTACGCATATCAGTATGGCGTGATTTTTATAAACGCCGCGGGCAACGAAAATACTTATGTCGCGATATTCGGCGACGCGTATAACGGCATAACCACAGGCGGGCTTCGACTTACTGACCAGAATAACCAGTATGATTATCGCAGGGTCGGGTCTGCCAGCGGTTCAGGGCCTACAACGGACGGCAGACGAAAGCCGGACATAACCGCACCGTCACAAAACCAGTGGGTGCCGACATCGAGCAGTGATACTGCGTGGACAACAACGTATGGTCCGACAGGCGGGGAAACGAGCTGGGCGGAACCGCATGCCGCGGGGGCGGCTGCGCTGTTACTGGGGCTTGCGGACACAACGCCGGGACCGAATGATAATAACAGCGTGGTAATAAAGGCGGTGCTGGTTAATTCTGCGATGCCGAACGTTAACAGCAAAACGGGCATCAGCACAAATCCGGCGGACCCGAACAATACCTGGCATAAGGACAGGGGTTATGGCCGGCTTGATTGTCTTCGAGCTTATCAGACGCTGGATACAAATGAGTTTGAGCCGGGGACGACAACAACACAGAACAGGGGCTGGGGACTTGGTCGGATTGGGCAAGGGGCAACAAATGTTTACACGATTCATATTCCGACAAGGTGCCGGCTTATAGCAACGACTACCTGGCAGCGAAGATTGGATAGTAATCTCACGGCGTATTTGGCGAATCTTGACATGACGGTCTATTCGCCATATGAGCCGAATGCGGTTTTTAAAAAAACCATGTTTGGCTACAACACCAACGACAATCTTATAAAATGCGACCTGCCCATACTCACGCCGGGCGATTATACAATCACAATTGCGAATAACTCGACGAACAACGAGACAGCCAATTATGGCTTTGCTTTTGAACTTCACCCGATTATGGCTGGCGATTTGCCGCCAATAGATTATGTTGTGGACTACAACGATTTAGCAACCTTGACCGCGGACTGGCTGTCGGATGATTCGCCGCTTGATTCGCTTTTGTCGCCCAACGGCATTATAGATTTTGCCGACTTCGCGATACTGACGCAGGACTGGCTGCAAATCGATCCCCTCTACTATCAATATTGAAGCAGTTATAAAACTATAACGAGTGAGCCAATTTGATAAACAGCAAATGTGATGATATAGGCCAGCACGGTGAGGGGAACAAACTGAAAGGCGGCCCAGAACCAGGAGCTGTTTTCCGAGCGGGTGACGGCAACAGTGAGGAAAAAACTTGTTGAACCAAAGAGATGATGTTAGAATAGCCGCAACGGGGCGTGGCGCAGTTTGGCTAGCGCACTTGCATGGGGTGCAAGGGGTCGCAGGTTCGAATCCTGTCGCCCCGATTAAGCTTTGACCTTTGAGCACGCGAAAGACCACAAGCGAAGCATATTTAGAGCGGTGAGAGCGGCCCTAGTGCGAATCAAATCCCTCGTATAAGAAAACAGGCATTTTTTCGTTTGGCAATCATCGCCGTCGCAGACGCTGATATACACAAGGCCGACGGGTTTTTGTTTGCTGCCGCCTGCGGGGCCGGCGATGCCTGTTATAGCGATAGCAAAATCCGACTTTGCTTTTTTTCTGGCGGCAATCGCCATAGCGGAAGCGACCTGTTCGCTGACCGCACCGTGTTTTTCGATGAGTTGCTTTTGCAC
>JBEKAT010000138.1:0-5464 GCA_050015775.1 Sedimentisphaerales bacterium
TACGTCAACGCGCACGGCACAAGCACCGCGGAAAACGACTCGATAGAGACAAAGGCGATTAAGGCCGTATTCAAAGAACGGGCAAAACAGATAGTCGTCAGCAGCATCAAAAGCTCGATGGGCCACCTGATCGGCGCAGCAGGCGGAGCTGAACTGATTACCTGCGTCCTGGCAATTCGTGACGGCATCGTGCCCGCAACGATAAACCTCAACGACCCCGACCCGCAATTAGATTTGGATTATGTCCCAAACACGCCGAGAAAAATGCAGGTCAATGTCGCGATGAAAGAGTCGTTCGGCTTCGGCGGACAAAATAACGTCGTCATTGTGAAAAAGTATCAGGACTAAAGGTGAAAGACGATGATTGATATTAAAGAAATAAGAGAAAATCCGCAGCGATTCAAACAGGCGGCAAAAAACAAAAATATCGAGGTCGATATCGACCGATTGATGGCGATTGACGTGGAGCTGCTCTCTGCCAAACAGCGGCTTCAGGAAATCGCTACAGAAAAAAATCGCATCGGCAAATCAATCCCGAAACTGACAGGTGAAGAAAAACAAAACGCTCTTGGACAATTAGCGAAATTCAAAGCCGACGAGTCGCAGTCCGAAGAAAAGGTAAAGCAGTTACAGCCCGAAGCTGATTCGCTGATGCTGCTTGTGGCGCAACCTGCGGATGATGAGGTGCCACTTGGCAAAGATGACACAGAAAATGTCGAGATACGAAGAGAAGGACAGGTTCGCAAGTTCGATTTCAAGCCCAAAGACCATGTTCAATTAGGCGTTGACCTGGGAATAATCGATGTCGAGCGCGGGGTGAAATTAGCGGGGACGAGAAGTTATTTCCTAAAGGGCGACGGCGCAAGATTACACTGGGCGGTATTGCAGTTTGCGATGGACGTGATGGTGGCGCGGGGCTATTCGCCAATGTCGGTGCCGCTTTTGATGAAGGATGAGGCGATGCGCGGAACGGGATATTATCCAGGCTCGGAAGAGCAGACATATCGGATGGAACGCGACGAACTAAACCTGGCAGGGACAGCGGAGGTGCCGTTGACGGCTTATCATTCCGGAGAATTGTTGCGCGAGGAGGATTTGCCGATTAAGTTCGCGGGGATGTCAACCTGTTTCAGACGCGAGGCGGGCGCCGCGGGTAAAGACACATACGGACTTTACAGGATTCACCAGTTCGACAAGGTCGAGCAGGTGGTGATTTGCAAAAACAACGTCGAGGAAAGTAATAAATACCACGAGGAGATTTTGAGTAATTCCGAGGTTGTGATGCGTGCGCTGGAGGTGCCCTACCGCGTGGTGGTTGTCTGCACGGGCGATTTAGGCAGAGGCCAAGCGAAAAAATACGATATCGAGGCGTGGATGCCTTCGCGGAACAATTACTGCGAGACGCACAGCGCGAGCAAATTTTACGAGTTCCAGGCCAGACGGATGAACCTGCGCTATAAGGACACAGCGACAAAGAAAAACCTGTTTTGCCACACGCTGAATAACACGGTGATTGCAAGCCCGCGGGTATTGATACCGATACTGGAGCTTTACCAGAACGCCGACGGGTCAATTACAGTGCCGAAGGTTCTGCAGCCCTATATGGGCGGACAAGAACAAATCACAAAAACATAATCAGAGGACAATCGTTATGACAAAAGAACAGGTTTTCGAGTTGATGAGAAACAATCCTGTTTTTGCGCTGGCCACCGCTGAGGACAACAAGCCGCACGTCAGAATGATGATGCTCTATCGTGCCGACGAAAACGGCATCATATTCAATACAGGCGAGAACAAAGACCTGCACAGACAGCTTTCAAAAAATGAGAACGCTGAGTTGTGCTTCTACGCCGCCAAACAGGGTTTACAAGTTCGTGTATCCGGCTCTGTCGAAGAAATTGAAGACCTCTCGTTAAAGAAACAAATCGTAAAGGATTTTCCGTTTTTGAAGGAATGGGTCGATAAAGAGGGCTATGATGTCCTCGTCGTTTACTGCCTCAAACACGGCAAGGCGACGACCTGGACGATGGAGACAAACTTCAAACCCAAGGAATATATCCAGTTATAAACACCCTTCCCAACTTCCACATTATTAGGAAGATGAGAACTTGAACGACATACAGCGAAGATTAGCTGAAATTGACAAACAGTTCGAGCAGGGCCCGGTATATTACTACAAGCAATCCGTTACACCGCCCCGTTAGTGTTTTGCGCCATAGGTCTGATTGCAGGAATAATCATACAAGACCATTTACCCACGCCGATTGGGGTTTGGTTATCACTGCTGGGTATTTGCACAGCAATATTAATCGTAACGCTTGCAATTTATTTATTTTGGCCCGCAGCACAAACCCGAAAATTACATATCCTGCCTCTCCTTACAGTTGTCCTTTTCACTTGTCTTGGCGTGATTCGCCTGGCAAGTTTCAATAACGCATCACCGAATGACATTCACAATTTAGTTGGCAGCAAAGCAACACCGGCCGCTGTCCGCGGCGTGATTGTCACCGAGCCGTATATCGACAGCAACAACTGGAAATTCTCAAAATTCACACCCGCCGACCGAAGCAGCAGTTTTTACCTGGAACTTACAGAAGCCGAAGCAACCACCGGCTGGGTAAATACAAGCGGGCTTGTTCGGGTAAGAGTCAATGAACCAATTTTCGACCTGCGGGCAGGCGACCGCGTCCAAATGTATTGCCTGCTCAACAAATTCAATCCGCCCACTAATCCCGGCGAGTTTGATATGGCCAAATATATGGCCCGCAATGGTGTTTTTGTCGCCGGTTCAGCCGATTCGAGACAGGCAATCGAACTATTAAGCAGCGATGCTACAGGGTTGTTCACCAACGCAAAATCGTGGTTGGGCAGGGTTGCTGTTAACGCGCTTTTGGGCGGGCCATATCCGCAGACACAATCCGAAAGCTTGCTGCTCGCCCTTGTCCTGGGTTACAGGACCAATATCGACAAGGATACATACACAGCGTTTCGCAAGACAGGATTGCTGCATTTTGTTTGTCTTTCGGGAATGAATTTTGCGATGGTCATTGGATTTGTCTGGTGGGTCTGCAAAACAGCCGGTCTTATGAAACCGGGCCGGGCGATTGTTTGCACCATTGCCGCCGTACTTTTCCTTATGGTTGTCCCGGAAAACGCACCTGCGTTACGAGCGGCGATAATCTGTTTTGCGTTTTGTGCGTAGTTCATATTCCGTCGAAATTCAAACTCATTTAACTCGCTCGCCCTGGCGGCGATAGTCCTGCTGCTTATGAAACCAACAGGCATCTTCCAGCCCGACTGGCAACTCTCCTTTGTTTCAGTCCTCGGCATCCTGCTGTTTTCAAAACCAATTCAAAACTTTCTCACCGAAATGACTTCCAACTGGTTCGTCGAGCCGGAAAAACGAGGCCTGTTGAGCCGCGGCATTTTCAAAATCGTATCACTTATCACATCTGCCTGCGCGGTAAGCGTGGCCGCCTGGTTTGCAAACGTCGGCATACTCCTTTATCACTTTTACGGCATCCAGTGGCTCACAAGCGTCTGGACTGTCCTTGTGTCCCCATTGATAGGACTGGTTTCGCTTTTAGGATATCTAAAATTGATTGTGGCGATGTTTTTGCCGACGGTTTCAGCATTGATGGGAGTAGTAATAAACCACCTTTCAGATTTGCTGATTTGGATTGTCAAGCTTTTCGCAGGCCTGAATATATCCGAAATACTCACGGGTAAAACGAATATAGCGGTAATTCTTTTGTTTTACGGCTTGATAGTATTCGCGTTCTTCTTCCCCCTGCGGCATCCGGCAATCAAGAAGGCAATTTGCGTAACGGCGATTCTGACGCTCATCGCTTCGCTGGCGATACCCTGGTGGCAAAGGACTCACGAGGACAATCTGACCGTTACCATCCTCGACGTCGGTCACGGCCAGGCAATACTTGCTCAAATGCCTGGAGGAAGCAACATCCTGCTGGATGCCGGCTCACAGAACAGGTCCGACGTGGGAACAAGAGTGGTGACGCCATTCCTGCGATACAGCGGCATAAGGAAAATTGACGCGGTCGTTATAGGCCACGGCGATATTGACCACATCAATGGCCTGCCGGAAGTAACAGGGGACATCCAAACAAAAACTGTCTATGCAAGCAAAGCTTTTTTTGAGGACAATCGGCAAACAGCAAAATTCCTGCGGAACAAGCTGCAAAAAATAGCGGAAATAAATGACCTCCCGCAAAAATTTGGCTCATCTAAAATACGGGTGCTTTGGCCGATTCCGGATATACAGGAAAATAATTCAATCAGCGACAACGACAAATCGGTAGTAACGTTGATTGAATACGCCGGCAGACAAGTCCTGATATGTTCGGATATTGAAAAATTCGCACAAAGAGAAATCCTTCGGCTTTACCCCGACCTGAAAGCTGACGTTTTAATAATGCCTCACCACGGCTCCGCCAAAACCACCGAACCGTCCTTCGTGGATAAAACCGGCGCCGCCGTCACCATCGCCAGTAACAGCGAATCATCTTACGAAAAAGGACAGGTCATCGGACCACGACAGGGCCTGAAGTCATACTACACAGGAAAAGACGGGGCAGTAACAGTCCGCGTAAGCAAACAGGGAGCTATCAATACAACCGCTTTCACAAAAGAAAAGCAGCCCGCTTATTAACGGGCTGCTTTAGTAATCCTGCTAATTTTCGGCAACAGGCCGATTATGTTATTTCATCATATGAACAACGATTTCGACCCTGCGGTTTTTCTGTTTGCCTGCCGCTGTTGAATTTGACTCTTTTGGTCTTCCTTCGCCATAGCCCGTCGCCGAAATCTTGTTCTCGGCAACACCTTTTTGCATAAGGTACCTGGCAACCGCCATTGCGCGTTGCGAGGAAAGCTCAAGGTTATCCGTCCATTTCGATTTCTTGATCGGGTCGGAATCAGTATGTCCCGCCACTTCAATATGCCTGCCGGGGTATTTTGCCTTCAGCACCGAATAAATATGGTCAAGCTCCTTGCTTGTGGCATTTTTGAGTGTGGCCTTGCCCGGGTCAAACAAAATCGCGTTCGGAAGTGTTACCGTAATCGTCCCGGCGTTGGCATCGAAGCTCACATCATAACCCTCGCCGAAACCGGTCGCGTCAGCGGGACTTCTCTTCTTGTCAACAATCTGTCTTTGCAGGTCCTGGATGGTCTGCTGGTCTTTGGCAAGCTGGTCGGCCAACTGCGCATTTTCCATCTTCTCACGTTCCAGCAACCCTTTCGTATTCTGGTTCTCCACGTTCAGCGCATCGTGTTTCTTTTTCCAGTCGGTGCAGCCGGAGAACGTCAGGACTGATAACAGAGCAAGCAACAACGCCACTTTACTTTTTGTGAACTGCATTTCTGTGTCTCCTTCAAAATATTAAAGCGAATCCTTTCTTATCTGCCAAACACAACTTTCAGATAGTCAATAATACCATCATGGAAA
>JBEKAT010000139.1:0-5440 GCA_050015775.1 Sedimentisphaerales bacterium
AATGTTTCTTCTCGACGAAGAGCAGCCGAAATGAAAAAAACGCTCATCATCGCGACTCGCACCGGCTCGCTGGCTATTGTCCAAACCCAAATCGTCGTAGCCGCGATACAAAAACTTTTCCCTGCCCTCGATATCCGCATCAAAAAAATCGCAAGCGAAGGCGACAAAGACTACCGGACAACACTATGGGAATTGAAATCCACCGGCTTTTTCACTTCGCTGCTCGAAGACGCCCTACTCGCCAAAGACGCGGATATAGCGGTTCATAGTTACAAGGATTTACCCACCGCGATTCGTGATGGTTTGACTATTGGCGCGGTCCTCGACCGAAAGTTTCCCGAAGATTGTCTCGTAACCGCCTCGCTAATAAAATCCCTTGATGAATTGCCCAAAGAAGCAATAGTCGGCACATCAAGCTTGCGAAGGACTGTTCAATTAAAACGATTGCGAAACGATTTGCGGTGTGTCCCCATACGAGGCAACGTTACCACTCGCCTTAAAAAACTCGAACAGGGCGATTTCGACGCAATCGTTTTGGCGAGAGCGGGTCTCGAACGACTCGGCTTAGGCGACAAAATCTCAATCATCTTTGACCCGACCCGGTTTATCCCATCACCTGCACAGGGTGCTTTGGCCATCGAGGTCTGGGCTGACGATAGCGAAACAAAAGAAATCGTCTCAAAACTCGATGATAAAGACGTCCGCATAATAACAACCGCTGAACGAGAGGTTTTTTCCGCTTTGGGCTGCGGCTGTCACGCCCCCGCCGGTGTATTCGCACAATTATTTGAAGACCAGATTACTATCTCCGCCTGCTTCAGCAACCCCGAGAGCCAAAACTTCTCGCACGCCACCCTCTCCGGCCCCATCACCGAATCCGCCAAATTAGCCCAATCCCTCGCAGACAAACTCAGGCAAAAAAGCAGTCAGTAGATTACACGCTGTGCGGCAAACCATTCAACGGACATTCTTCGCATTTAGGCATCGGCTTGCAGAAATCCTTGCCCAAATGAACGATTAGCGCGTGGTATTCATTAAAGAGTTGGATATCGGAAGGAAGATTTGATTCGAACATTTCCTGAATCTGAAAATAATCAGCGCCTTCATCAATCAAATGATGGCGAGAGCAAATACGGGCAGTATAGGCATCGACTACAAATACAAGTCGATTCAGCGCGTAAAGCAGAATCGAGTCGGCTGTTTCCGGGCCGATACCTTTTACGCTAAGCAGTTCTTGACGCAGCTCGGCAGTCCGCATATTTTCGAGATTCTTCAATTCGCCTGAGTAATTCTCAAAGAACCAGTCGAGGAAGTTTTTCAGACGTTTCGCCTTTATATTGAAGTACCCGGCAGGCCTAATAAGCTCAGCAAGTTTTTTGACATCGATACTGTGTAATTTATCGGGCGAAAGCACTTTGGCGTTTTTCAGGTTAGTGATTGCCTTTTCGACATTGGCCCAGTTGGTATTTTGGGTAAGTATCGCACCAACGATAACCTCAAACGGCGTATCCCCCGGCCACCAGTCCTGCGGCCCAAACCGCTCTAAAAGCAAATCGTAAATCTCTTTCAGTTGTTCAGATAGCATTGATGCGATTATAGCGGCATACTGTCAGATTGGCCACCGCGACTGCCAAAAGTGGTTTCGCAGTAACGATAGCGGAATTAACCCGAACAACCTAACTTATTATTTGAAAAGGGGTTAAAGTAAATAACTGGCATTATCGCCCCGGTTGGTATATCATTTGCAGTTTACAGCCACTAAGACACTAATACTCTAAGTAAAAATGTTGATAAATTAGTAAGGAGAGCAGGCAATGGCAGTGAAACAATTGGCGTTTGATGTTGCGGCCCGACAAGGATTATTGAAGGGCGTTGAGAAATTGGCCGCGGCGGTCAGGGCAACCCTGGGGCCGAGAGGTCGAAATGCGATTATCGATAAGGGCTGGGGTGGGCCGACCGTCACAAAAGACGGCGTTACCGTCGCGGAGGAAATCGAACTATCCGATAAAAACGAGAACATGGGCGCCAAGTTAGTAAAAGAGGCGGCCAGCAAAACCTCAAAAATCGCCGGCGATGGAACGACGACAGCGACGGTGCTTACCGAAGCGATGTTCACCGAGGCGTTCAGGAACCTGGCTGCCGGCGCAGACGCGATGGCGATTAACCGCGGTATGCAGGAAGCGTCAAAAGCTGTGGTAGCGAAATTGCAGACACTCGCCAAATCAGTTGATATCAGCAAGAGGACCGACATCGTCAACGTCGCGTCAATCTCAGCAAACAACGACAGCGAAATCGGTAACAAGATGGCGGACGCTTTTCAGCGCGTCGGCAAAGATGGCGTCATCACAATCGAAGA
The DNA here is from genome assembly GCA_050015775.1 of Sedimentisphaerales bacterium. GTDB lineage: Bacteria > Planctomycetota > Phycisphaerae > Sedimentisphaerales > Anaerobacaceae > Fen-1362. Next base: position 2,357 of record JBEKAT010000139.1, read on the forward strand.
CGGCAAAGGGTTCGAGACGACGGTCGATTTCGTCGAGGGTATGCAGTTTGACAGAGGATACCTGTCGCCTCATTTCGTAACCAATCCGGACAACATGACCTGCGAATTAGAGAGACCCTTTATATTAGTTTACGAAGATAAAATCAGCAGCGTGGCGAAATTAGTGCCATTACTGGAAAAGTCAGCAAAAGCGAAAAGACCTTTACTCATCATAGCCGAAGACGTCGAGAGCGAGGCGCTGGCGACCTTAGTGGTCAATAAATTAAAGGGGATTATACAGTGCGCAGCCGTGAAAGCCCCGGGCTATGGCGACAGACGCAAGGCAATGCTGGAAGATATTGCCGTATTGACCGGCGCAGACCCGATATTCAAAGATTTGGGTATTGAACTTGAAAACATCAGCGCAAAGCAATTAGGCCAGGCCAAGAAGGTAACAATCGACGGCGACAACACGATTATCGTCGAAGGCGCGGGCGATGAGGGAGCAATCAAAGGAAGAATCAAGCAGATTCAGGATGAAATCTCGAAAACCACCAGCGACTACGATAAAGAAAAATTACAGGAGCGTTTGGCGAAGCTCACCGGCGGCGTGGCACAGATAAACGTCGGCGGAGTAAGCGAAGCCGAAATGAAAGAGCGAAAGGCGAGAATCGAAGACGCACTGCACGCGACAAGGGCCGCCATACAGGAAGGCATAGTCCCCGGCGGCGGAGTAGCGCTGATTCGCTGCATCGACTCGATAAAGGCGTTGAAACTGACCGGCGATGAGAAGACCGGAGCCGCCATCGTCGCCAAGGCGTTGACGATGCCCTGCTACTGGATAGCGGCAAACGCCGGAGCGACAGCAAACCTGGTTGTCAGCAAAGTCGCGGAAGGCAAAGGCGCATTCGGCTACAACGCGGACAAAGACATCTACGAAGACCTGATAGCCGCAGGCGTCATCGACCCGGTAAAGGTAACAAGAATCGCACTGCAAAACGCCGTGAGTATCGCCGGATTGCTGCTGACGACGGATTGCGTTATTACGGAAAAGCCGCAGGATAAAAAAGAGGGACATCAGCACCCCGGTATGGGAGGTATGGGCGGCGGCATGGGAGGAATGGGCGGTATGGGTGGTATGGACGATTACGGAATGTAAAATTAAAAAAAGAATAGAAGATAAAAGGAGATTTGGATATGAAACTGGCGCCATTGGATGACAGAGTTGTAATAAAACAATCGGAAGCGGAAGAGAAAAGCGCGGGCGGAATCATACTGCCTGATGCGGCGAAGGAAAAACCGCAAAGAGGAAAAATTATCGCCGTCGGGCCGGGCAAAATTTTAGACAACGGCAAACGCGGCGAAATGAACGTCAAAAAAGGCGACGAGGTCCTTTACGCCAAATATACAGGCAACGAGATCGAAATTGACGGCGAAAACTACGTCATACTCCACGAGGGAGACATACTTGGCGTAATCGAGAAATAGGGCTTGTTTAAGAAAATCGATTTTCGATTGAGAGGTTGAAAATATGGCAAAGCAAATGATGTTTGATGATGCGGCGAGGCAGCAGCTTAAGGAAGGTTTGTCCGAGTTGGCCAGCGCCGTGAAGGTTACATTAGGGCCTACGGGCAAAAACGTGATACTGCAGAAAAGCTGGGGCTCGCCCAAAATCACAAAAGACGGCGTAAGCGTCAGCAAGGAAATCGAACTACAGCAGCCCTTCAAAAATATGGGCGCCAAGATGGTCAACCAGGCGGCGAGCAAAACAGCCGACGAGGTAGGCGACGGCACGACGACGGCGACGATATTAGCAGAGGCGATATACACCGAGGGCCTCAAATACGTTACCGCGGGCGTCAACCCGATGGCGATACAGCGAGGCATCAACAAGGCGGTCGCCAAGGCAAGCGAATTCATAAAGTCAATTTCGACGCCGGTGAAAGGCGATGACATTGCCAAGGTAGCGACAATCAGCGCCAACAACAACGCATCAGTCGGAAAACTGCTCGCTGAAGCGATGGAGAAAGTGGGCAAAGACGGCGTCATAGAGATAGAAGAAGGCAAAGGCACGGAAAATGAAGTCAGCGTCGTCGAGGGCATGCAATTCGACCGCGGCTTCATATCGCCTTACTTTATGACTAATCCTGAAACGCTGGAATGCGTGCTTGAAGACGTACACATTCTGCTGCACGAAAAGAAACTCTCGAACATTCGGGAAATGATACCGCTGCTCGAAAAAATAGCGCAGGTCGGCGGTTCGTTATTAATTGTGTCAGAAGACGTGGAAGGCGAGGCGCTCGCAGCTCTTGTGATTAACCGTTTGCAGGGCGTCCTCAAGGTTTGCGCGGTCAAGGCACCGGGATTCGGCGACAGACGCAAAGCGATGCTCCAGGATATGGCAACACTGATTGGCGGCGAGGTTATCAGCGAAGACCTCGGTATAAAATTAGAAAAGATTGAGTTGTCGCAACTTGGCAAGGCCAAGAAAATCGTCATTGATAAAGAAACCACAACGATAATCGAAGGCGCCGGCAGCAAAAAAGACATACAGGCAAGATGCGAACAGATACGCAGCCAGATGGAAAAAACGACAAGCAGCTACGATAAAGAAAAGCTGCAGGAACGATTGGCAAAACTCACCGGCGGCGTCGCGGTAATCAAGGCGGGAGCGGCGACTGAAACCGAAATGAAAGAGAAAAAGGACCTCCTCGATGACGCACTGCATGCCACAAAGGCCGCGGCGGCCGAAGGTATTGTCGCTGGCGGTGGCGTGGCGTTCCTGCGGGCAATAGCCGTGGTCGAAAAAGAAAAGAGCAAGGCAAAGGGCGATGAGCAAATCGGATTCGATATTATCACCCAGGCGCTGCGCAAGCCCACGATGCAAATAGCGGATAATTCCGGCGAGCACGGCGACGTCATAGCCGAACAACTGCTCGAACGTTTAGGCAGTGAAAAGAATATCGGATACGACGCGAACAAGGGCGAGTTTGTGGATATGCTCAAGGCAGGCATCGTTGACCCGGCCAAGGTCGTGAGGACCGCCCTCGAGACGGCCGCCTCGGTCGCAGGGCTGATGCTGACTACCAGCGTGCTGATTACCGA
>JBEKAT010000140.1:0-6411 GCA_050015775.1 Sedimentisphaerales bacterium
GCGTAGCAGTTGGTACTCCGGTCGCCCTTCGGGCTCCCTCCGTCCCAACTGCTGTAACAAACGGCGGTGAATCCATCTTAAATTCGCCTGTTTTCTGTCTTGACAATGGGTAGGGGTATATTCTTCGGATATATTTTGTTGTTGATAAAGACAAAAACGTTCGAGTTAGATTTACTTTCCATATACTATCCTCGGATGAAAACTCATAGTTTTTAGTTTCAGAAGGCATAATCTGTCGAAACATTTCTGCATTAAGTTCTTGCGATATTCCAGCCGGGGTCAATAGAGTTGCTTCTTCTTTCAAACGAAACTCAGGGAAATTTCCTCTTATACATTCCTGAAATTGAGCAGGTGTCTCAGTATCAATTTTCAAGATAGGAGGAAATCTAAGCTGGCATATAACACGGTCAAGAGGGTTTTTTCTGTAAATTACTCGTGGCGATTCAGGAAATGGCATCTTTCATCCTTAAAAATGCTCACAATACAAGAAAATGATTATTTCTCAACATAAAACAGAATAGGAATACCAATACCACCTTGAAGTCAATAATATTATATCATGTTATATTTTCTTTTTCCATATTAATATTAATACACATTTCAAACCTTTTGCGCTAATCATTTCGCGGACAAAAATCCATGCCTTCTGTAGCTAAATCAAAAATCATAAATGTCCTCCCTTGACTATGGCCCCCGGAAAATGTATCATCCTGAGCTTTGTTTCGTGCTACAAAGACGCGGACTTACGCGAACAAAAACACGGACTGACGCCGACTGAAGCGTTCCAGTCAGTGTCTGTTAGTGTTAATTATAATGTCAGTGTCAGTCAGTGTTTAGGAGAAAAATAGAATGGCGAACAAGATGGTGTACTTCTTCGGCGGCGGCAAGGGCGAAGGAAACGCGAAAATGAAGAACCTCCTCGGCGGTAAAGGAGCGAATCTTGCTGAAATGGCAAAACTCGGGGTTCCGGTCCCGCCGGGCTTCACGATTACAACCGAGGTCTGCACTTATTTCTACCAGAACAAGAAAAAATATCCCAAAGGCCTTACTGAAAAGGTCAATGAGGCGATGCGCAGGATAGAGAAGATTATGGGCAAAAAGTTCGGCGACCCGCAGGACCCGCTGCTGATGTCCGTCCGCTCCGGCGCCCGCAAGTCGATGCCTGGAATGATGGAGACCGTGCTGAACGTCGGACTGACAAGCCAGACGATACCCGGGTTGATTGCGAAAAGCGGGAATGAGCGGTTTGTGTATGACGCGTATCGGCGGCTGATAATGATGTACTCGGACGTCGTGATGGAAAAGGCGGCGGGCATCGAGCCGAAGGATGACGAGGGGATTCGTAAGCAGCTCGAAAAGATAATGGACCACCTCAAGGGGCAAAAGGGATACAAATCCGACACCGATATGACCGCGATAGACCTCAAGAACCTCTGCGAACTATTCAAGAGCAGGGTAAGAGAGGTATTAGGCAAGGAATTTCCGGATGACCCCAACGCGCAATTGTGGGGCGGTATTGACGCGGTGTTTGCGTCGTGGAACGGCAAGCGGGCAATCAGCTACAGACGCATCGAGGGTATCCCCGATGAATGGGGCACAGCAGTAAACGTGCAGACAATGGTGTTTGGCAATATGGGCGAGACATCCGCAACGGGCGTCGCCTTCACGCGCAACCCCGGCAACGGCGAAAACTTCTTCTACGGCGAATACTTAGTCAACGCACAGGGCGAAGACGTCGTGGCGGGCACCAGGACGCCGGCCCCGGTCAACGAGGATTCAAAGAGCGAACACAACAAGGAACTGGTATCCTTAGAAAAGGGAATGCCGAAACTTTACAAGGAACTATACGCCACCCAAAAACGGCTCGAAAAGCACTACCGGGATATGCTCGATATCGAATTTACAATCGAGAGCGGACGGTTCTGGATGCTGCAATGCCGAGTGGGCAAACGCAATGGCCCGGCGGCGGTGCGTATGGCAGTAGATATGGTCAAAGAAAAGCTCATCAAAAAGGAAGAGGCGGTAATGCGTGTTACGCCAGACCAGTTGGATGAGCTATTGCACCCGATAATTGACCCCAAGGCGGAAAAGGCAAGCAAGCCGATGGCGAAGGGTTTACCCGCGGGGCCGGGCGGCGCGGTCGGTCAGATTGTGTTCTCCGCTCAAGCCGCGGTTGACTGGAAAAAGTCGGGCAAGGATGTTCTTCTTGTCCGTGAAGAGACCAACCCGGAAGACGTCGAGGGTATGCGGGCAGCACAGGGCATCCTCACCGCTCGCGGCGGTATGACCTCGCACGCGGCGCTGGTCGCACGCGGCTGGGGCAAATGCTGTATCGTCGGATGCGGAGCAATCGAAGTCGATTACGCCAAAAAAGAACTGCACATCGCAGGCAAAATGCTCAAGGAAGGCGACTGGCTTACACTCAACGGCACAAAGGGCGCGGTTTACGAAGGCAAACTGCCAATGCTCGATGACACCGCGGAAAACGTCCTGCTCAGCAGCTTCCTGAAGATTTGCGATAGTATCAGAAAACTCGGCGTCCGCACAAACGCGGATACGCCCGAAGACGCACAGAAGGCAAAACAATTAGGCGCAGAAGGCATCGGGCTATTCAGGACGGAGCATATGTTCTACGGCAAGGGTTCCGATGAGCCATTGTTCATCCTGCGCAAGATGATTGTCTCCAAGAACAAAGCGGAAAGACAAAAAGCGGTCGATGAGCTGTTCCCGTATGTTAAGAAAGCGATTAAGGGGACACTGGCGGCGATGGATAATCTGCCCGTTGTGATTCGTCTGCTTGACCCGCCTCTTCACGAGTTTGTGCCGCAGGATAGAGAAAAGCAGGAGCAGTTGGCAAACGAGCTGCATATATCGCTCGAAGACCTCGCAAAGAGGGCCGAGGCGATTCACGAAACCAACCCGATGATGGGACATCGCGGCGTGCGACTCGGCATCACGTACCCGGAAGTCAGCGAAATGCAGATTCGGGCGATTTTCGAGGCGGCAGCAGAACTGATTAAGGAAAAGAAGAAACCATATCCGGAGATTATGATTCCGGTCGTCTGCGACGTGAAGGAATTGAAAAACCAGCTCGATATGGCAAGAGAGATTTATAAACAGGTCATCGCCAAGACGGGCGTAAAGAAGATTCGCCACAAATTAGGCACGATGATTGAGATACCGAGAGCGGCGATTACAGCCGACAGAATAGCCACAGAGGCGGAATTCTTCTCATTCGGCACCAACGACCTTACCCAGATGACCTTCGGCTTCTCACGCGACGACATCGGCGGATTCGTGCCCGATTACCTAAAGCAGGGTATCCTGCCGGGAGACCCGTTCCAATCAATCGACCAGGTCGGCGTCGGCGAATTGATTAAGATAGGTATCGAACGCGGCAGAAAGACACGCAAAGACCTCGAAATCGGCATCTGCGGCGAACACGGCGGAGACCCGGCAAGCGTCGAGTTCTGCCACAAGGTCGGGATGAATTACGTGTCCTGCTCGCCGTTTAGAGTCCCAATCGCAAGATTAGCGGCTGCACAGGCGGTAGTGAATAAGTAGCGTTCAGCGTTCAGTTACAGCGTTCAGTAAAGGCGCGGCTTTGGCGGCGCCTTTTTTATTTTGCCGCGAGGGCTTTGACCGCAAATTGGTTCGTTCTTGACTCTTTCTCGCCAACATACTAAATTGGTGACAAATAGGGTTGGAGATTATTATGTTTTGTTTTAATGGCGGAAGATGGCGTATATAGTAACTAAAAAACCATGGCTTGGAGCTTTCTTCGTATTTATATTTGGCCCACTTGGTTTTTTATATTATTCATGGAAAAAGGCACTGATTGCTTTTCTTTTATTCTTTTTGCCTAATCTGCTATTGTACGGCCTCAACAGCACAATCGCAGAAGTAATTAGATGGGTTGTTCAACTATTGATGGCCATATTCGTTTATTTAGACATTAAGGACAAATTGAACATCATTGAAGATATATTTCCTAAAGTGCTTTCTGTTGTTATTATTCCCATTATTTTTTTAAATTTCTTCGGTGAACTGGTCGGTGGGATTTGGTTGTTATTTTTAGGGCAATGGAAGTTAGCGTTTGGAGCTTTCATTTTTTCTTTGTTTATTCCTTATGTGTATTTGATTGTTACGCTTCTTCAGATACCGTTTGGATTGCTCTTAGTGTATGCACAAAACAAAAATAAAAAATATTTATGTCTTACAGCGGGATTTATCAGCATTTTAATAGGGCACATGGCAATACTACTTTATGTTTTCTTTGTTTTGGACAAAGCCCTACTTTTTTCAGAATTAAAAAATATAAATATTATCGCTCTACTGCTATTCGGTTATGGAATTGCAACAGGCCCCTTTAGCTATATGGCAAGCACGGAAGGCCCTGACGCAACAGGTTCGTTTTTGGCGGTATTTGTATCCCAGATTTCCTATATCATATTTTCCATAACTTATTTGTTAAATTATGCACCTATTGCTATTCCAATTATTTTGCTAATAGTATTTGGCATAGAAGTATTTCAATTGAGTATATTATCACAAACATGGAGCTACGAAAAAGAAGAACAACCTGAAACAACCACCTATCTTCCTTAATGTGTTTTGGGAAAATCTGTTGAAGCTATATAATGGCAGGATAAGATCGGTGGAGGTGAATAAATATCCAATATCCAACACCCAATAACCAATGTAAAAGTTAACCAGCTTCTTTGGGAATATAATCTTCCCTGACAGGTGAAAAAATTTCGATTGCGGTGGAGTCCTCGATGATTTGTGCGCCGTGCGTGGCATCGGCGGGGATACACCACGAATCGCCGGGGCGAGTATCGTGCTGAGTATCTCCAATTTTCAGCAGGATATGGCCTTTCACAAGGTAGCCCGTCTGCTCGTAAGGATGGCTGTGTTCCGGCAGGATGTTGTTTTTATCGAGAAGAAACTCGGTCATCAATGTTTTGCTGCCGTAACAAAGAGTCTTTTGCCTGATACCCTTAATGGGTTCTTTGTAACCGTCTTTACTGTGTTTGCCAAAAACAATTGTCATAGACAACCCCAAAAAGAAAAATACGGACTGATACAATCATTTTCAGCGATTGTATAAGATGCACCGGCGAAATAAAAGGGGCCAATGTAGTTTCTCACCACGAAGGACACCGAGAACCACGAAGTTTACCCGCCGTTGTTATGGCGGGACCCTAAGGCGCTAAGATTTCCCTTTATTTTTGAAGAAACAGCGAAACTTGCAAATAATCGATAATGAGTGTAGAATAGTCAATCGTAGCGGTGAGAGTAGCTCAGTTGGATAGAGCATCGGATTGTGGTTCCGAGGGTCGCGGGTTCGAATCCCGTCTTTCACCCTTTGTAAGGCCTTCAAGCATATGGACTTATGCCTGTCGGCCTCAAAAACACTCGTTGCACCAATTTGCACCAATTTTTTACTCATGATTATTTTCATTCATGGTGTTTTGACAACATTTTTCAAGTATCTCACGGCTAACTTGATGAGTGGTAGCCTGTCTTGCACGTGCCATCAAATCGTCTGCAACGGCAAGATAAAATCTGTGAGTTGTCGTAAAGTTCGCATGACCTGCGAGTGTCATCACATCATATTCACTTAATCCTTGCCTGAACCAGTTAGTGATAGCGGTTTTTCGGATATCGTGGAATGTTCCTTCGTCTACGTTTGCCTTTGATAATATTTTGTCAAACTGTCTTGTAAAATTGTTAATTATACTATCTCGGGCACTTGAGAGCGTCCAGTTACAACTTCCACGCAGAACCTGCTGAATGTAGTTGTATCGGCGGGGCGGAACAAAAACATAAGGGTATCCTTCAGGTGCACGATTCTGAAGAGCGACTAATAACTGGCCGACATCTTCTTTCAAAGGAACCGTTCTGCGATCGGTGTCCTTAATCTTCCATTCCCATGTTTGTTCAGTGTTATCTTTGGGATTAACCTCAATAGTCATTTCACCAAAGTCAATGTCACTCCAAACCAAATATAGAAAGTCAGCAGGTTATCTAAAACCGATGGGGGGGATGCAATAGAAATTTAGTTCGGAGGGTATGGGTGAGGCGGTTGCCGCTGTGAAAAATCTGCCTGGCTTATTGCCGGTGAATGTCCCCGAAGTCTGGCGATTCAAGCGGTTTTTTTACTCAACTTTGGGCGGATGTCCCGAAATAGAAAATGCTATTTTTCCCCAGCAGCCAAGCGTTATTCTGTACAGGTCCTGAAATGCGGCATCAGGCGATGAAGCAATCGGAAATGCCTCAGCAGTAGCTAATGGCACTAACTTAAGCGATTAACACTCAAAAAACAAGGCCTACTTGCCCGATGAGATTGGTGTGAACCGTCCAATACTCATTAGCAAGGAGGCCTGTTATGCACAATATCGACAAGCT
>JBEKAT010000141.1:0-5360 GCA_050015775.1 Sedimentisphaerales bacterium
GAACTTGACAAGGTCCTGCTCATCAGCGATGGCTCGGACATCAAAATCGGCGCCCCATACCTCAAAGGCGCAAAGGTCATCGCGTCATTCAAAACCTCGGCACAGGAAGCGGTGGTTAAAGGCGAGAAGATTCAGTCGCAGTACACTCGCAGGCGAAAAAACTACAACAAGAAAACCGGCCATCGCCAGAAATACCTCCGCGTTACCATCGACAAAATCGAATCCTAAACAATCCATAACCCCTGACTTTTTTATGTCAGGGGTTGTTTTTTGCGCCCAAAAGCTATTTCCATTCCGCACCGGCTACAGCGGAAGTTCACCTCGTATTCCCTGTCGTCCTCGTCCACCAGAATAAGCGGTTCCGCGGGTATTTTTTCGTCCTTTGTGGTGAGTTTATCGAACCATAGCCCGCCGCATAGCCCCAGTTCTTGTCGCAGGCAGTATTTTGTCGTCATTACAACCTGCCCAGATAAATCCAGCCCCGACTCCGCTGCCGGCTCTATTGTCTGCACGCAGTGGCGATGATAAAACTCCTCCGCTTTTTTGTTGAGAATATTGCCTCTGAAGTTCAGTCCTTTCTGTGGGTAGGGCACGTCATTTTTCAGGATATGACCCGCCGCGCAAGGCCGATTAGTTTCTCTCGCCTCAAGCATTTTATCGGCCAGCTCCCGTTTCGCAGCGTTCAATCGCGATACGGGCAGAAAATATACGTCCTGCGTCTCTACTCGTACCTCCGAACATTCGAAAATAGTATTTCCCAGCTTGCTTAATTGCGTAATGATGGTTTGCCTTGCCTGCTCTTTTTTCAACGCCGGCTGTTTATCTCCTCTTATTTCCACCGTTGCCTTATTGCCGTCTTCATCCGTCCCCGTCAAAATCAGCCCATCAGCCGACTCACGCATAACCATCGACAATCCGATTTTACGTTGGGCTGGTTCTCCAGTAAATTTGCGATAAAACTCGTAATCGTAATTACGGTAAATCTTTTGCCCCTTACTTATATCCTGCATCTTTTGCGGGTAAATTTTGTTGCCCTCAACCTGATTGATGACCGTCCCGGCCAAATTCTTCTGTCTGTCAAAAAAACAAAGCCCGTCCGCGTTGTGCAGCTCCTGCTCTCCCTCGATAACGAAGTAATCCTTGCCCGTTTCCGTTACTGTGCCTACATATTCGCCCATCGATTTTGGCGTATCAATCGAACCCAGATTCGCTTTATTGCCTGTGATGCCGTAATCGGAAAATCCGCGATTAAACGTCTTCTCCGGATTTGGCTCAAAGTCGATTCTCGTTGTTCCTGACGATGCGCGTTTCAAGTTCTTTTTCGCTATGATTTCATCGGATCGCCTGCGATAAAAACTCACGGCATTCGCGACGTATGCGACGTCTTTCAATCGTCCTTCAATCTTGAACGCATCAACCCCCGCGTCAATCAGCTCTTCTAAATGATCAGCCAAATTCAAATCTTTCAGCGATAACAAATGCCTGTCTTTGACGATTATTTTACCCTGCTGGTCTTCGACGCTGTAAATCCTTCTGCAGGGTTGTGCACATTGTCCCCTGTTGCCGCTTCGTCCGCCGATTGCGTAGCTCATATAGCACTGCCCGCTTGCCCCAACGCATAGCGCCCCGTGTATAAAACACTCAAGCTCGATTGTCGTCGCCTTGCGGATTTGCCTGATTTGTTCGAGCGTCAGTTCCCTCGCCAATATCGCACGCGAAAAGCCGACGTCCTGAAGAAATCGAACCTTCTCAGGACTATCGTTATTCATCTGCGTGCTCGCGATTATCGGCAGGGGGGTCAAATCTAATTCTAATAGTCCTGTGTCCTGGATAATCAGCCCATCGATTCCTGCTTTTTCGAGCTGGCCAATCATCATCTCCGCAGGCGCAAGCTCATCATCTTTCAAAAGCGTATTCAGCGTAACGTAAACCTTCGCGTAATACTGGTGAGCGAAGTCCACGACCTGTTTTATTGATTCAATGGTATTATACGCTACCTCTCTCGCCCCGAAGCGTTGTGCCCCCATATAGACCGCGTCCGCCCCGCATTGTATTGCTGTTATTGCCGTCGCCGCCTCCTTCGCCGGTGCCAATAATTCGATTCTTCTTGTCATAGATTTGGATTGTGTTGAAGCGCACCCTTGGGACATTACATACTGCTCGTATGGGATTTTATCTGTTCTTCAGCTCTTTTGCGCCACTGCTCAGGCCCGTTTTGCAGAAAATACTCAAACGACTCATCACCCGCAAGTTGACCCAATATGGCTTTGCGTTCCTCCGCGTCTGCCAATTTTTCGATTACGAACGCTCTGATTGCCTCAAGCTGGGCGAGAAATTCGCCGTGTTTATCTGTAAATATATTTTCAAGTTTCTTTCGCAGGTGTCCCGCGTAAGCAGGACTTTTTCCTCCGGTTCCCACCGCAATTTGTAAATCCCCTCGTTGCACCACCGCGGGCACATAAAAATCACAAAGCCCCGGCGAATCGACCACGTTGCACAATATCTCAAGCTGTTGACAATCCTTGTAAATCTGTTTGTTTAACGCCTCATCATTCGTCGCCGCGATGACCAGCGTCGCTCCCGCAAGGTAATCTTTCGAATACTTGCTCTCTATTAATTCTGCCTTTGCGCATACCTTGCGAAGCGTCTCGTCGAGACGCGGGGCTACCACGACCAATCGTGCGCCGCTGCACAGAATCGCCTCCGCTTTTCTCGTAGCCACACTGCCGCCGCCGATGATAACGATTCGCCTGCTGTTCAAATCCAGGAATATCGGATATTTCGCCATAACACATCATTATACCGCGCATACTTCCTAATTGAAATAATTGCTGACCTGCGTTAAACTTCTTCGAGTATGGCTGTGAAACTAATCAGACCGCCGTTAACGGATGCGTTTATCCGCTCGCTCAAAGCGGGCGACGAGGTCATCATTGCGGGCACAATCTACACCGCCCGCGATGTGGCCCATAAACGCCTTTGTGATGCGATTAACAAAGGGGTATCGCTGCCTTTTGATATCAAAGGCGCCCTCATCTATTTTTGCGGCCCGACTCCCGCTCCTCCCGGCAAAGTTATCGGCGCCGCCGGTCCAACTACGTCTTCAAGGATGGATGCCTTCAGCCCCGCGCTTATCGCCGTAGGCCTCAAGGCGATGCTCGGCAAGGGCTATCGTAATCAGGCAGTCCGCGATGCCCTCAAGCAGCATTGTGCCATTCACCTTTCAACCATCGGCGGGGCAGGGGCCTTGCTTGCCAAACACATTACCTCCGCTCAGATAATCGCCTACGAAGACCTCGGCACAGAGGCAATCAGGCGTCTCGAAGTCGTCGATTTCCCCGCCATCGTCGCTTACGATTGTTTCGGTGATTCCGTTTATAAATGAATAACGCTGACACTTGCCGAGATAACTGAACTGATGAACTCGCGTTGACGGCTGACCTCATAGCAGCGACGCATTTTAATGCGGGGTATCAAGATTCCCGTGAAAACTGACTACCCCTTTCAAATCTGCGCCGCTACCACGACGCCATAGCAGCCGATACCGACTCTTAAACTTTCAGACAGTCCGCCATAAAGCAGCAGCCCGTATAAGGGCACCGGCCATTTGACGTCCCAAAGCAAGGATTATTGCCCTCAGCCCTCTGGATAGAGTGAATAAGTTCAACTTTATTCATTTGGCCTGGCTGAATGCCTAACGATACGGCTTTTTGCCTGATGAGCTCGGCTATTGACGTCACTTTTGCCTTGGGTGCCTGTGTAATTTTCACGGATGCTGGGGTCTGTGTTTTCACCTTCTTTTGTGTTCCAACAAAGTCCATAGTTACTTCCTTTCCGATACAAAAAATTATTAATGGTTTTCTTTATCCACGCCTTCAAACTACTGCCATCTGCTGATGGGCAGTATGCGGAGATTCCACTTCGGGTTGTGCTGGAATTTTTGAGCATCTATAATTAAGGTTATCCAGGACATTCATAAAATTGATGTAGGCGTCATACGGTGAATCATAGTGGTTAAAGTATTTATGCACATCGCCGTCAGCGAAGTACTTTGTGCACATATAATAGAAATGGTCCGATGTCTGGAGCTTTCTCCAATCGGCGATAATGTCCATATCGCCTGTTTGTTTGACCTTGTCTTCGAGCCGGTAGAGTTCCGTCAGTGCATTTTCCTGCATAGGGTTACCTCGCCAGGCCGAGAGGTCCCGTTCGATGTCTGCCCAGCTTATGGTATGAGGGACATCTATTGTGCCAACAGCACTGTAGGCCTTTATTACTTCTGAAGGTGTCTTGAAGTTATTGTCCGGATACCTGAGGATTTCTTCCGGCAGACGGCGCAGAAAATCGAATATTCCGGTGTCCTGCCACTGGTGCTCGCCAAAGGTTTCGTAATCCATAAAGAGATTGCACACATAACCATTGCCGTTGATTTGGTTTATCCAACTGGCAAATTTATCCGCCCTCAAAGGCCATTCTGACCAGTCCCGGTTGGAAAACCGGAATGCTATATCGTCGCTGAGCCGGTAATTCTTCAGCAGGAGTTTAAGTCCGGTTGAGTTGGTCGGACGGTAAACAAAATTTGCGCTCCTGTATCCGAGGATATGGTCTGCACCTTCGGTCATTATCGCATCGAAGCCGCCGATTTGTTCGATAATGAGCGGCAGACTGTTATTGTAAATAAGCTCGGTGTTTCGGAAAACGCGGGGCGTTTGCCCAAAGAGTCGCCTGGTAATCTGTTTGTGGGCCTTTATTTGTTCAATGAACTCCTCCCTTGAGTACAGTAAGCTTAAGCTGTGGTAATAAGTTTCAGCGAGAAACTCCACGCAGCCCGTGGCGGCCAGTTGTTTGAATGTAGTCATTACTTCCGGAGCATACAACTCAAGTTGCTCCAGCAATACGCCGGTGATGCTGTAGGATATCTTAAATCTTCCTTTGTATTTTTCGATTAGCTCGAGCATAAGCCGATTGGCGGGCAGGTAGCACTTATTTGCTACTTTTCTGCAGACCTCGGCGTTCTTTTGGTCGTCAAAGTAATTAGTGCCGTGGTCAAAAACGGTATAATGCCGTAACCTCTGCGGCTGATGCACCTGAAAGTAAAAACATACCGAAGCCATATTTATTTCTCCTTAACTTTGCGCCTGAGCAATCACTTCCTCATAGATTTTCTTTACTTTCATAGCAGAATCCTCCCAGTTGAACTTATTCGCTTCGTGAAAGCCGTTCCTGCTTAGAGTTTTCTGGAGAGATGGGCGTTTAAGAACGGCTATCATTTTGTTGGCCATTTCATTTATGTCCCAGAAATCGACCTTGAGAGCGTGGCTGACTATTTCGGCGACGCCGCTTTGTTTACTGATCAAGAC
>JBEKAT010000142.1:0-7668 GCA_050015775.1 Sedimentisphaerales bacterium
GCTTTGGACGATTTCCGATTCATCAATTGCTCGTTCGAAAATGACGGTGGGCACATTTACATTGACGGCGGCGACTTGCCCCTGACGAACTTTGTTTTCGAGAACTGCGTTTTTTACAAGACGACCAAGCCAAGCTTGATGATGGGGAAAAACGTCGCTCCGGTTGTGTTCAAAAATGTCAAGATAGACGGCGCAGTGATCCGAAATGCCGAACAGTTGAAGCGGGCAGGTTTCGATCTCTCCGTCCCTGTCAAATTTGAACCGTGAGGCGTACTATAAAAAAAACTAATCCAATGTTACGTTTTAGTAAAGCTGATCTTACAAGCAGCTTACTTTGCTGAAATTGGTCGACATTCATTTGGTTCTGTGCTATAATTCCCGCTCTTGAATAAAATAGCCGAACTGAAAGCGAAGCCTCATGTCGATTGGGGCTGGCCTGCGAAAGCCCAAATCGTCGAACTTCTAGAAACTCCGGCAGGTAGTTGATCGCTTCCGGAAGGAGAATGGTTTCTCTGTTCGCAGGGCAAGATTCTCAAGGACAAGATTGGTTTTATCTCTGAAGATGAGCCTTATAAGGCCGAAGATAAGTTTTGCTATTAACTTAGACATTGATTCTTCCTTGAAGTTTCTGTAAAATCCGATCTAAATGAAATTGCGGAATTCTACATAAGTCCTTGTAAATAAACAAGGTTGGGATTTTTAATATGGACAAAAAATAGGATTGCCCAAAACGTCAGGAGAGATTTTTATGTCGAAAGTAAATTATTGCACTCCGGTAATAATCGCGGCTTTAGTTCTCGCGGGCACGTTATCTGTGCCGGCCTACGGTGCCGACCAGGACAACACCATACCCCATCTCAGCAAACAGGGCGCGGCTACGCAGCTTATGGTGGACGGCAAACCGTTTCTTATGCTCGCCGGCGAACTGCACAACTCAAGCTCATCTAGCACTGAATATATGAAGCCGATATGGCCGAAACTTGCCGACGCGAACCTCAATACGGTTTTGGCCGTGGTTACCTGGGATTTGATTGAGCCGCAAGAAGGCAAATTTGATTTTTCACTCGTGGATGACCTGATAAAAGACGCGAGACGCTATAATATGCGTCTTGTGTTACTCTGGTTCGGAAGCTGGAAAAACGGCGTGTCCACTTATGTCCCCGTCTGGGTAAAAACCGATTTTATCCGTTTCCCACGCGCCAGGGACGCTAAGGATAAAGCACTCGAAATTCTCTCTACTTTCAGCGACGCCTCCAGAGCCGCTGACGCCAAGGCGTTCGCGGCACTGATGCGGCATATCAAAGAAGTCGATGGCCAGCAGCACACGGTGATAATGATGCAGGTGGAAAACGAATCGGGCGTTCTCGGCGATTCACGCGACAGATGCAAGGCAGCGAATGAGGCGTATAACAAACCAGTCCCGAAGGAGCTTATGGATTATCTTCAAAAACATAAAGATACGCTGCTGCCGGAGATTCACAATGCCTGGCAGGCCGGCGGATTCAAAACTTCGGGAACATGGGAAGAGGTTTTCGGCGTCAATAAGCCGCACGAGAAGGACTGGCGGAATCGTTCGTCATTTACAGATGAAATTTTTATGGCGTGGCAATACTCGCGTTACATCGGGCGTGTAGCCGAGGCGGGCAAGGCCGAATATCCGATTCCGATGTACGTGAACGCATGGCTTGACCAGGAAGGGTGTCCCCAGCCCGGCGAATTTCCAAGCGGCGGCCCGCTGGCGGAAGTTATGGATATCTGGAAGGCCGGCGCGGCACAGATTGATATGCTTTGTCCGGACCTTTATGTGCCGGATTTCGAGGCACGCTGTGAATGGTACAGCAGGCTTGGCAATCCCCTGTTCATACCTGAAACACGCGGAGACCCAAACGGCGTAATTAATATATTTTATGCCATAGGGCAGCACAACTTAATGGGTTTCTCGCCCTTCGGTATCGAAAGAATAGCGGAACCAAACAGCGAACTTGCCAAATGCTACAGCGTCCTGTCAAAGCTTACGCCGTTTATTCTGGAAGGTCAGGCCAAGGGTACAATCACGGGAGCTATGCTGGATGGGCCTAACCAGGTTGAGAAAGCGCAGCTGGGCGGCTATAACCTTGAACTCAGGATACTGAGACGATGGGTGAGCGGGCCGCCGGAGAGTTCTGTTGCCGCAGGAATTGTAATTGCGACGGGGCCGGACGAGTTTCTGGCGGTTGGCAAAGGTCTGATGATTTTATTTTCCACGAGCACGCCTGATGAGATTGTTGGTTTTGCAACCGTCGAAGAAGTCATATTTATTGACGGCAAATGGATGCCCGGCAGGCGGCTTAACGGCGACGAGATAATTTCCGGCAGAGGTTGGCGATTTCCGGGCGGCGGTTACAGCATTCAGAAAGTCAAACTATACCGCTATCACTAAAACTTGCGGCCGGATTTTGGCCGCATTGGCGGCGTGTGGTTAGTGATATAAACGAAGGGAGGCACACGCTCATTTATGGCTGTCCCGTAGTAGTATAAAAATTCATCCGAAGCAGCAAAAATCATGAATCCATAAAGTTAGTAATATCAAAGACTTAAAAAAAACTCAGAAAAGGTCAACATTTTATATATCCAATGTTATAGCATTTCTTTAGGCAACAAGACCTGATAATTAAATATTGGCATTCAAATACCAGAGCTATTTCAACTGCCAGCCATCCGGGCAGAAATCTCGCCAGGCCGAAGAAAAAATGCTGTAATCAACAAAATCAACCTGGTTGTTATGATTCAAATCCGCCGCCAAAAAACCTGTACCACTATCTGGACTACTCATCAGCCACTGCTGGGCAAAATGCGCCAGGTCGTCCATCGACACCACACACACCGTGACTTGATATACAATAGGAGTGGTGGAACCAAAATGTATCCAGCCGATGTTCTCACCCCATGCCCAGCCGCTGAAATTGCCTTGGCTGTCAATCACGACCCCATAGGGAGTGGTATCACCTGGAACAGTTGGATTGAAGTTTATCCATCCGAGATTCTCGCTCCACGCATAACCACTCAGATTCCACTGACTGTCATATGTGACACCGCCATAACTGGCGGGCGAAAGATTTATCCAGCCGATATTCTCCTGCCAGACGTAGCCGCTGATTTTTCCGGCATATACGCTTACACCCGACCCCTGGGAAGGCTTAAAGTTAAACCAGCCGACGTTCTCGCCATAGGCGTATTTCGAGCCGTCGTTATAAGGGTCGATGTTCCTTGCGAAGACGGACATCGCCCAACAAAGCACTGCCACAGGAATTATTTTTGCTATACATCCATTATATGTCATCGCACAGTCTTCCCAAATTTTATAAAAAAGCCTGATGGATTTTCTCGTTTTTTTTACTGCTTGGTCCATTGAAATTGATTCTGAGAATCTCGCCACCAGGTAATTGTCGCATAATTAAAGCTAACAGTGTCAAGATGGGCTGATTTGTCGCTGCCCTTAGCCACCATCCCGCTCGTACATTGTATGACTTCTGCGTTTCCGAGGGTAATCATTAAGTATGGGAACGAATCCGTTGCATGCCCATAATATTTAATCGTTACAGTATCAAGCAGTTCACCTGTAATACAGGCCTTGAAAAGTCGCCACGAGCATTTGTCGCTGTTCATAACAACCGTGATAGGCAAAGAGTTGACATCGCGCCCACTCCCACCTGTTGCTTTCGAAGCGCTGATACCGCAGGAGAAGGACACGAGTTTCATTACGTTTGCGTCCGAGCCGATAGTATAACTGCCTTGAAAATCAGCACCTGGGATTTGCATGCTTAGTGCTGAGCGGTCTTCAGATCCCAGGATCGGGCCTCCACCGAACATCGTAGCATTATAGACTTCCTCGATTGTATGCATGGTCGGGTAGGGAGCCATCGTCGGTTCAAGGCTGCCACCCCGAGCGCTCCGTACGATGACGCCAATGGCAACCAGGGCCATCAAGAGAACAACCATTTTTACGTTTCTTTGTGTGTTCATTTTTGTATCCTCTCAAAATTAGGTTATGTTCAATCGGCGCGCACGCGTGCAACAATTTTGTTCTGGTGAAATTTGCTGAACCGTCCTCCGTGCCTAAGCATTTTCTCACTCCTTCATTGCCTTTTGCCCCCCAGCAAAGGCGATTATATTATACCCTTTTGCCGGTGACGGTCAAGTAAAAAAAAGTCGAAATTTACTGCTTTTCCATTATGCAATATCGGGCGAACACGGGAAATAAGGGCAGAGGGGGATCCCTGTTTTTGAAGCGAAAACGTATTTCTTTAGTCCATAAAAAAGGCAAGAAATAGCAGGGGCGGAGTTTTCGGACACGATAAAAAGAGGGATTTGGCGATACTCCGGGGCTGTTTCAGAAAAAGTAGTCCTGTGGCTCACCCTGAGCCGAGTTCGTCGATTCTGAAGCCCAAAAACCTATCCTACAGTGGTTCTACAAGATTATATAGGCCGGCTTAACTGCGTTTACTTCTAAGCATCAGCCCACCCAAGCTGAGCCGAAGGATTAAAAGCTAAAAGCCCTTTAACCAGTATTCGCAAAATATCACCAAATCGGCTATGTCCACCGTGCCTGACAAATCGAAGTCGGCGCCGTCGCAGTTGTTGTTGCTTGCGCAGTTCGTATTCAACCAGCGTTCGGCAAAAAACGAATAGTCAACAAAGTTGACACCATCGGGACAGACAAAATCGCCGGGCACTATCTGCCATTTAAGCTTCGGGTAATTTGTGGTTTCACAGATGTGCCAGACGGCATTGAAATCCCAACTGACGAAACTGCTTTGCTGTTTCATTTGCTCATCTGTTAGCGGTGTTCCGTTACCATTATCCATCCCGCTGGTGACAAGAAAATAACAATTGCTGATAGTTCCATCGTTGTACCCCACCAGCCCGCCGACATAATCAGAACCAGAACCTCCGCTGACTGAACCCGTCGAATAGCAGTTGCTCATACTGTAGTCGTTGTACCCCACCAGCCCGCCGAGATACCACGAGTTATCTCCGCCTGTGACCGCGCCCGTCGAATAGCAGTTGCTCATACTGTAGTCGTTGTATCCCACCAGCCCGCCGACATAATCAGAACCAGAACCTCCGCTGACTGAACCCGTTGAATAGCAATCGTTGATACTGTCGTCGTTGTATCCCACCAGGCCGCCGAGATACCACGAGTCATCTCCGCCTGTGACCGCGCCCGTCGAATAGCAGTTGCTCATACTGTAGTCGTTGTATCCCACCAGACCGCCGACATCAGAAGAACCGCTGACCAAACCCATCGAATAGCAATTGTTAACATCGCCGTCGTTGTACCCCACCAGACCGCCGACACAGATGCTTCCGGTCATATTAACATTCTCGACGCCTAAATTGCGGATTTGGCCGCTGTTGCCGACCCAGCCAAACAAGCCGACTTTATTGCTGCTTGGTTGATTGATAACTACATTGCTGATTATATTATGGTTGCCGTCAAAGACACCGCCAAATTTTGTACTCTCGTTTCCAACCGGCGTCAGGGTTACCCCAGCCAGATTGACATCCGCCGTCAGGATGAAGTAACGGCTCCAGTCGTTAGAGGTAGTCATCAGCTCCTGCCAGTCACCAGGATTTCTAATCTGGTACGGCTGCGATTGACTTCCATTTCCCCCGCTGTAAGTACCGGCAAAAGAAACATTAGCTAAAATAAGGACAGTTAAAATAACAACTTTCTGGTTTAAACTTTTCATTTTTCTCTCCCCTTTAAAAAATTGTTGGTATTTGTAGATGCACCAATTGCGCAGAAATGGCAACACACGAAACTGAAACCCTTCTCCGGTCATTCCTACTCTCCTTCTTTGCCTTTTGCCCCCAGCCAAAGACGATTTTGACTATAACCTTTTACCGGTGGCTGTCAAGGAAAAAAACGAGGTATTTTTATCGTCTTCTGGCTACCATCACCGCACCCAAGCTGAGCCGAAGGATTAAAGGCTAAAAGCCCTTTAACCAGTAGTCGCACATTATCGCCAGGTCGGCTATATCGACTGTACCAGAGAAGTCGAGGTCGGCACCGTTGCAGTTGTTGTTGCTTGCGCAGTTCGTATTCAACCAGCGTTCGGCAAAAGACGAATAGTCAGCAAAGTCGACCCCATCGGGACAGACAAAATAGCCGGGCACTATCTGCCAGATGAGTTTCGGGTAATTGGTAGTTTCACAGATGTGCCATACGTCGCTAAAGGACCATCCTGCGAAACTGCTTTGCTGTTTCATTTGAGCATCCGTCAGCGGTGTTCCCCCACCATAATTCGGCCCGCTGGTGATAAGAAAATAGCTGCTGCTGATACTGCCATAGCTTTCTCCCACTAGCCCGCCGACGTCGTATGAATAATATCCGCCGTTGACATCGCCTGTCGAATAGCAGTCGCTGATACTGCCATAGCTTTCTCCCACCAGCCCGCCGAGGCCCAATGATGCATATACGCCGGTGACAACAACACTGCCTGTCGAATAGCAATTGTTGATAGGGCCGTAGTAGTTGTATCCTACCAGCCCGCCGAGGCCGCCTGAATTATCTCCGCCAGCAACGGCACCTGTCGAAAAGCAGTTGCTGATCCTGCCGCTGTTGTATCCCACCAGCCCGCCGAGGTTAGATGAATAATCTCCGCCGGTGACGGTGCCTGTCGAATGGCAATTGCTGATACTGCTATAGCTCTGTCCCATATAGTTCCATCCCACCAGACCGCCGAGATCTGATGAATCATTTGGGCCGTTGACATTGCCGGTCGAATAACAATTGCTGATACTGCCGCCATTTTCTCCCACCAGCCCGCCAACGTAGGTAGAACCGCTGACCACACCTGTTGAATAGCAGTTTCTGATATAGCCGCCGTTAATTCCCACCAGCCCGCCAACAATATAGCTTCCGATTACGTTTACATCGACAAGAGAGACATTTTCAACTGTCCCACCGTTATAGCCGAAAACGCCGATATTGGAGCCTTTCTCTGCCGTGTATGTGAAGCCGGAAATCGTGTGCCCATTGCCGTCAAAGACGCCGCTAAAGGCGTTTTGGGCAGTAAGGCCAATAAGACTGAACTGTGTGCCGGTATAGGCGGAGAGGTTTATATCAGCTGTCAGTTTGAAGCACTTGTCCAAGTCGGTGTAATTGCGCCCGATTTGGTTCATATCCGCAGAGGTTGATATAAGGTAGGGGTCTTCGGGAGTACCCGAACCGCCGGAGTATTTGGCCTGTGCCGATGTGACGATTACAGTAACCAGAAGTGCAAAAAACACGCGTTTCGTAAGTGTGTCCTCCTGCAACTCCTCTTTCTCTTAGATAGGATTTTCCATATTAAACGATCGGTTGCACAACCAGGCCCTCGTTGCCCTTTGCCCCCCAGCCAAAGGCGATTTTGACTATAACCTTTTATCTATGGCTGTCAAGAGAAAAAAAGAGGTATTTTGGCAGGTTTGATGACGATAGATGGGGTGATTTATAGGGACGACCGGCTCAAACGCTTGGCCTGCAAGGACGTTATCGAATATATCCTTGAGCATAAGACGGTTGAGGACTTGACGAAACGAATTGAGACAATAGAGCAGCGGCTTGACCAGCATAAATAAATGCGCTGTTTTGGTCAGATTTTAAGGCCGATTTCCAAAAAGGGGCTCTATGGCCCAGACCAA
>JBEKAT010000143.1:0-5283 GCA_050015775.1 Sedimentisphaerales bacterium
AAATCCTGATTTTTCATTTGCGGGGTTGACGTCCGTTATTTTTTAATTCGACGAGTCCGGTTACGCGGGAGGCGATTTTTCTTTTATCCACCCGCCTCCGAGAAGACAATCCCCGGAGTAAACGACGGCCGCCTGGCCGGGAGTAATCGCCTCTAATGGCTTGTCAAAACACACCTCGAAGGTGTCTTTCCCGGTAATAATAACCTTTGCTGCGGCGCCGCGATGATTATAGCGGATTTTTACCGTTGCGCCGAATTCAGTCGGTACGTTCACCTGCCAGTTTGCGCCATCGGCGGTCAAACCGCTTGCCAGCAGGTCGTTTTTTTCGCCTATGGTTACGTCGGCTGTTTGCGGATTTATGCCGGTAACATAAACCGGATGCCCCGCTGCGATACCCGTGCCGCGACGCTGGCCGATAGTAAATCTGCCGTAGCCGTCGTGCCTGCCGATAATTTTGCCGGATGTGTCTATGAAATTTCCCGCCCGAAGGGCCTGGCTATTGTGTGCCTCAAGCAATTTTGTGTAGTCGCCATCCGGGACAAAACATATATCTTGGCTGTCGGGTTTATCGTGGACTTCCAGCCCCAGCTCTTTGGCGATATCTCTTACGGCCTGCTTGTTTTTCAACTTGCCGACGGGAAAGATAATCCTGTCTAATTTTTCGCGTGGTATGCTGAATAAGACGTATGACTGGTCCTTGCCTGGTGCAAGTGCGGGAGCGATAGCGCATTGTCCTTTGTAGTTGATAATTCTGGCGTAATGCCCTGTCGCTATATATTGCGCGCCCAAGGAATCCGCCAGCTCGAAGAGTTTGCCGAACTTGATTTTCTCGTTGCACCGAACGCAGGGGTTGGGCGTTCGGCCTTTTTCGTAATCATCGGTAAAATTTTTGATTATGGTTTCAAAATCTTTTGTCGCTGACAGGGAAATGAACTTCACACCGAGCTTTGCGGCGATTCGCCGGGCGTCAGCGGCATCCTGCGGGGTGCAGCAGGAGCGTGAGTTGCTCTCGAAAGCACGCTCCATCTGCAAACACAAAAATACGGCAGTAACATCGAATCCTTCTTTGAGCAGCAACGCCGCGGCCACCGCCGAGTCAACGCCGCCGCTGACAGCCACCAGTACTTTTTTTCGCATATCTATATTTTGTATCCCGTCTCGCCAACAGGCCGTGCGGAGATGACCCGCTAATGTTTCGCCTATTTTACAATGATTTTAGCTTACTTGGGTTTGTTTTCGAGGACTTTTTGGCATATCCGGCAGGGAACAGACGTGGGTATGCGCAAAAAACGACAATTGGAAGTCCCGATTTTTGGGGAACGCCAATTGTCGCTTTGCTCGGCGAGGGCCGAGTCGAATGATAACGTTACGAGGTTAGGTGGAGGACCCTTTGTCTTTGCCTTTTTTCTTCCACCATGCCGGTTTTGCTGGCTCCTGCACCTTTTGCTCCCACTGCTCTCCCTGTTTGTCGAACTGGACCTTGTCCGCCTTTATATCAAGCACCTTGACTTCGTGGATTGTGTCGCCCTTGTGGAGCATCTGGTCCTCGATGAGAACAGTCGGAGTGTCGTTGCTATACAGGATAGCGGTTACCACTCCGAACCTTGGTTCGGGGCGTTCAACCACCACCTCTTTTTTGCCGTCTTTCGACGCCTGTGTGGCGATTTTCCAGCCAAACATTCCGCAGACGGCTATAGCCGCCAGCACGAGCCATTTTACTGTGCTCTTATCCATAGATTCAGGCGGATCATATTGTCGTTCAAAAGACGCGTTTTCGACAAGTCCGTACCTCTCCTGTCAAAGTCCTGTGTCCCAATGTGCCGACACTAACCCATCGGCATTGTCACACTCTCTCTTAAAATTCCTTCTTATCCATCGCTATTATTTGCACTCAAGTCCGCAACGTCCGGAAAAATCCCGTTTGAACGGGCGTAAATACGGCAGTATTCCTCTAATTTGTAATGCACGATTTTCTCGCCAAGTCCCTAACGGCTTTCAGGAAATAATCCGGAGAATGGGTGATGCGGCTGGTGCTGGTGGATTTACATTGTGTGTTCTTTTTGTTCTTTGGGGACATCTGTTTCCAGTCCCTGGCTGTTTTGGAAGTTGGCGGCATCCTGTGGCGATTTGCCTGTGCGTCCGGCCAATTCTGCCATTGCTTCGCAGCGGATAACCTTGCCGTAAAATCCGTCCTCGTCCAGCGTATATACTTTCAGGGGGATGCTTGCCACCGCCCAAAGCTCGCCCCTGCGGGCAAGTTCGGCGAAGCACAACCGGCGCATTTCGATATCCCTCTGGTCAGCCGTGTCGGTTTGCTCAACGACGCCTACTAAAAAGTTTCTGGCTAAAAGCTCCATACCGCCGGAAAGGTTGCATTTTTTAACGAGTGGTTTAGGGGGTTCGATGATAGTCTCGATTATTTCATCGTGGGTTTCCCGTTCGAGACGTTTGGTGCGGGATTTGACTAAGCCGTAGATTCCGACGCTGGCGGCCAATATGACCACCATCAGCAGTTGAATCCAGAATGTCCCCTCGTCTTCAGCCGCTCCCAGAACAATAACCGCAAGACACCGGCTCACACTCCCTCGCTTGGCATACGCCGATTAACCCTTTTGCTCAGTCCGGCGGGTAAGCTCCTTCATCGCCGCGCACTGAATGTCTTTGCCGTAAAGGTCCTTTTCGTCCACGGAGTAAACCGTCAGCGAGGCACTGTCTATTTCGCTTTGCTGGTTTCGGCGAAGCACCTCGTTAAAGCTCAGGCGGCGCATCGCGACGTCGTTTTTGTCTTCGCCGTCGGTGTTTTCAATTACGCCCAGCAGGAAATCCATTTCGAGCATTTCCATACCGCCCGCCAGGTTTCGCGTGCTCCTTGTCTTTTTTTCCATCGTCGTTTCTCCTGAAGTTTCTTCCGGCCCGCCCAGTTCGACAATTCTTGTCCCGGTGCTTTTCCGGACTTCGATTTTTCTATCCCCGATTCCAAATGCCATTTTTGCATCCTCCAAAAATAATACCTGCTACCCCGGATTGCCGGGGCAGCGTTGTTTTTATATTACCCAGATTATACACCCGTGCCGGCAATCATACCAAACAAAATTCCAAACCTGTCAATTCCCGGTTAGATTCTTTGCGTTGAGGGAAGAATTCTGGTATTTTGGCGGTGATGGATGCGTTGGAACTTAATGGTGTGTGCAAATCGTTCGGGCAGGTCCGCGCTGTTGACAACCTGACGGCGAAGATTCCGGCCGGGAGCATTTATGGTTTTCTTGGGCCTAACGGTGCGGGCAAGACCACGACTTTGCGGATGATTATGAACATTATTTGCCCGGATGCCGGCAGCATAAGCGTATTCGGCAATAATTTAACCGAAAAGGCCAAGAGTCATATTGGTTATATGCCCGAAGAAAGAGGGCTTTATCGAAAAATGACGGTCAGCGGGATACTTGCCTTCTTCGGCGCTCTCAAGGGGCTGTCTTCGAGCGAGCTGGGCCGAGTTGTCCCGGCGTGGTTGAAGCGAATCGAGTTGAGCGACCGTGCGAATAAAAAAGTCGAGGACCTTTCGCGGGGTATGCATCAGAAACTGCAATTCGCGGCGACGGTAATCAATGAGCCGGATTTGCTGATACTCGACGAGCCGTTTTCGGGACTTGACCCCTTGAATCTCGATTTGCTCAAGGACATTATCCTGGAGATGAAGGGTAAAGGCAAAACCATCATTTTTTCCACGCACGATATGCACGGAGCGGAGACGCTTTGTGATTATATCCTGCTCATAAACAAGGGCAAAATTATTCTCGACGGCAAACTGGGCGATATTCGTTCGCAGAAGGCGTCCAACGCGGTTATTGTCGAGGTTGAGGGTGAAACTGGTTTTATAAAAACACTGCCAATGGTAACAAAGGTCGAGCCGCAGCAAAATACGCTGGAAATCACTCTGGAGAAAGGTGCTGACCCGCAGGAGCTGCTCAAGGCGATTGTGGGGAAGGTGCGTGTGCGGAAGTTCGAGGTTAAAATGCCGTCGCTGCACGAAATTTTCGTAACGCTGGTCGGAGCGAGCAATGCGTAAAATTATTGAAATTGCCCGGCGTGAATACATCGATACCGTCAAGACTAGGACGTTTTTGCTTAGCTTGCTGTTCACTCCTGTTTTAACCGTGGGCATAATTTACTTTACGAGCAGGATTTCCAGCGTTGAGGGCGGCCGGCCTCCAGTCAAAGTGGTCGTAACGGACTTATCAACGCAACTTGCGGGCGAAATAGAAACGGCGCTCAGTAAATACAACAAGTCAAATCCCAAAAGACAAATCCTGTTTGAGTCATTAGCGGCTAATGATGATGCCAGCGCAATCGAAGAGCAGGGCAAGGCACAACTGCGTTCGGGCAGGGCCGAGGCCTATATTGTTATTGACCAGAATATCATTGACGGGGCCGGCAGGACGCATGTTTATACTTATAAGTCGAAGCCAACCACGATGGATGCGACGTGGGCTGTCGAGGAATTTATCAGAAACGCCGTAGTCTCGCAGAGGTGCAAAGTCCAGAACGTTTCTCAAAAGC
The DNA here is from genome assembly GCA_050015775.1 of Sedimentisphaerales bacterium. Classification (GTDB taxonomy): domain Bacteria; phylum Planctomycetota; class Phycisphaerae; order Sedimentisphaerales; family Anaerobacaceae; genus Fen-1362. Next base: position 4,555 of record JBEKAT010000143.1, read on the forward strand.
TTCTTGATGAGATTCATAATGTCCCCATCGAGCGGGTCGAGATTGGCGAAGCGGCCAATGAGCAGCGTGTGCAAAGCCAGAATCAAACTATGATCAAGCTGATGGTCCCGTTCTTTTTCATGTTTATGATATATATGGGAATCATCGGCATAGGCCAGCAGATGCTAAGCAGTGTTATCGAGGAGAAGAACTCGCGGATTATCGAAATGCTGCTTTCAGCGGTAAGCCCGTTTGAACTTATGGCGGGCAAGATTCTGGGTCTGGGGGCAATCGGGCTGACAATTGTGGGCCTGTGGACTACAGTGTCTTACGGTTCGATTGTATCGCAGGGCATCAGCGTGGATATTAGCGGCAAGCTGCTGTTTTGCTTTGTGGTTTACTATATATTCTCGGATTCCTGCTGTTCAGCTCGCTTCTGGCGGCAATTGGTTCGATTTGCAATACGCTCAAGGAGACGCAGGAGCTTATGATGCCCATAATTCTGGTTATGGTGCTTCCGATGGTTGCGTGGTTCAAGCTCGTTCAAAGTCCCGACGGCGTTTTTGCGAGGGTGCTGTCTCTTGTTCCGCCCGTGTCGCCGTTAGTGATGCCCCTGCGAATCTCCGCCGGCTCAAACGTCGGCATCGTTGAAATTCTTGCTTCGGTGGGGTTATTGGCTGCATCAGTGCTTTTGATGATGTGGCTGGCAGGCAAGATTTTCAGGACAGGTATCCTGATGTATGGCAAGCG
>JBEKAT010000144.1:0-5206 GCA_050015775.1 Sedimentisphaerales bacterium
CGGACATCATCCTGATTACCGGCGATGCGTATGTTGACCATCCGTCGTTTGGCGTCGCGCTGATTGCTCGGCTTTTGGAAAGCAAAAATTATCGCGTGGCAATTCTGGCGCAACCGGATTGGAAGAGTGTTGAGCCATTCAGGGCATTAGGCAAACCACGGCTGTTTTGGGGCATAACCAGCGGCTGCATCGATTCACGTCTGAATGCTTATGCCTCGCTGGGACATAAGCGAAAAGAAGATGTTTACAGCCCCGCCGGACAATTGGGCTTACGGCCTGACCGGCCCTTACTTGTTTATTCGGCAAGGGCACGCGAAGCATATCCTGATGTGCCAATCGTTCTCGGCGGACTTGAGGCATCGCTTCGCCGACTTGTGCATTACGATTACATCGAAGATAAACTAAAACGCTCGGTGCTTATCGACGCAAAAGCCGACCTGCTGGTTCACGGTATGGCGGAACAGCAGATTATCGAAATCGCAAAGCGATTAAACAATGGCGAATCCATCGACCGCCTGACCGACATTCCAGGCACGGCCTACACGATTAAAACCGGCTCCCCCCTGCCGGACAATGCCGTGTGCCTGCCTTCGCTCGCACAACAGCAGGCAGACAAATCGCTTGCTATGTCGGCTCAACTCGAATATCAAAAACACGCCCATCCCGCCGGCTCCGCTGTCATCCAAGACCAGGACCCCGGCAAAATCGTAGTATTGCCGCCCGCCGAGCCGATTGAGAGCAGCAAACTGGACACCCTTTATGAACTGCCTTTTACAAGGTGCTGGCATCCGAAATATGATTCTGCAGGAGGCGTCCCCGCGTTAAAGCCCGTGCAATTCTCGATAACAACCCATCGCGGCTGTTTCGGCGGCTGTGCATTCTGCTCCATATATTTCCACCAGGGCAAAGACATATCCTCACGCTCAATTGAATCACTGATTGCCGAGGCCGACCGATTTCGCTCGCATCGCGACTTCCACGGAACGATATTCGACATCGGCGGGCCAACCGCAAATATGTTCGGGATGAAATGCGACAAAGCAGGCACTTGCAGCAGGTCAAGCTGTCTCTTCCCCGCCATTTGTAGGAATATGCGGGTCGATTATGGCAGCCAATTAAAAATGTTCGAGGCGTTTTTGAAATGGAAAACGACCGAGACGAAAAAATCAAATGTTTACGTCGCCTCAGGCATCCGCCACGATTTGGCCCTGCAAAACAGCGACTACATAGATACCCTGACCCGGCATTTCGTCGGTGGACATCTCAAGGTCGCCCCGGAACACTATTGCCCATATGTGCTTGACCTGATGGGAAAACCCGGCTTCGAGATTTTTGAGGAATTTGAGGCACGCTTCAACGAGGCAACCCGCAAAGCAGGAAAAGAGCAGTATTTAGTCCCCTACTTCATAAGCGCACATCCCGGCTGTCAAATCGACGACGCGATTAAGCTTACCGAATACCTTGTGCGACGGCATTGGCGACCCAGGCAGGTCCAGGATTTCGTCCCAGTGCCTTTAACGCTCTCAACAGCGATGTTCATAAGCGGGCGGGATACAAAAGAGCATTCAATCCATATTCCTCGCGGCCGGAGCGAAAAACGCCTCCAGGCGGCACTGATGCAGTATTACCAAAAGCAAAACGTCAAAATCATCTCCGACTGCCTTCGCAACAACCAACGCGGCGAACTCTTCCGCGAAATCCAGCGTTTGCACTTTATCAGTCGGGCCGAAAAACCAACCGCCGACTGGGACCTATAACAAACCCAAACCCCTATTTTTACATTATTTCTGGATTTTCCTGGCCTGTTGGCATTGCCCCTGGTGCCCAAAATTGCTAAAATAAAAGAACACATCCAAAACGGGGTCTAAATTGAGAGGTTGATGAAATTGACAGCCAGCCGTAACAAATATTGTTTTGCGCTTCCAGTCCTAATCTGCATATTAACCGTCTCCGCATTTGCCGGCCGGTGTCCCTCAGCCGACCTCAACGGTAACTGCTGGGTCAACATCTACGATTTGGAGATATTCGCCAACCAGTGGCTTGATGCGGAGTCATGCGAAGAAACATCCACCTGCGCGGACTTCGACGGCCTGAACGGCATTGATTTCGCCGATTTCGCGTTCCTGGCAAATCAGTGGCAAACACACGGCAGCATGCTTTTCATTAACGAGTTTATGGCCTCCAACAACAGCTCAAGCGGCATCCACGACCCACACGGTGACTACGACGACTGGATTGAAATCTATAATCTTGGCGACACATCAGTCGATATGGCAGGAATGTATCTGACAGACGACCTCACCAACACAACCAAATTTCATATTCCCACCGGCTATTCATCGCAAACCACCATCCCTGCCCGTGGATTTCTCGTATTCTGGGCCGATGACGAAACAACACAAGGCCCGCTTCACACCAACTTTAAACTCTCAGGCGACGGCGAGGAAATAGGGCTTTACGATACCGATGGCGTTACACAGATTGACGCCGTTGTTTTTGGTGCGCAGGCAACCAACATCTCTTATGGACGTTACCCGGACGCAGAAGAAAACTGGCGTTTCTTCTCTCCCGCAACGCCCGGCGCCGCTAACAACAACGCTTATCTTGGCGAAATAGACAATGTTGATTTAAGCCGACAACGCGGCTTCTATGACACCAACTTTATGCTGACCCTGGCCTGCACCACGTCGGGCACAAATATCTACTACACCACCGACGGTCGTCCTCCCATCGCAGGCGAAGTAAATACTCCAACCAGTATCCGTTATACCTCGCCCATATCCATCAGCAGCACAAAATGTATCAGGGCGGCTGCCATCAAAACCGGCTACAAACCTTCACCCATAGAAACGCATACCTACATTTTCGGCGCAAGCTCCGCCGTCAAAGCAATGCCGCTTATTTCCCTTGTCGGCGACCCCAACCAGACCTTCTATGAGCCAAACGGTATTATGGCAATCGTCGGCGGCTACTATGCCAGTGATGGAACATGGCAATCTGGCGGCGCAGGCACTTACAATAATATGATTAAGCGGGGAAGCGCCTATGAACGGCCTGTCTCACTCGAAATCATCGACCCCCAAACCAGCTCCGACCTCCAAATCGACTGCGGTATTCGCACCCACGGCAGCGACTATACGCGACCGCGTTATACCAGAGGCAACGACTGGAATACCTGCTGGATAAACTGGTGGCCAAACTGGAACAGCAATAAAATCAGCTTCAACGTGTTCTTCAGCAGCGACTACGGCAGCAGCCGGCTCGAATACCAATTCTTCCCGTTCATTGATGTCGCACGTTTCAAAAGTATCTGCCTGCGGGCGGGCCATAACGATTCCTGCACCCCGTTTGTCAAGGACGAGTGGATGAGACGGCTATTCCAGGAAATGGGCGGAACCCAGGAAACAGGCACATACGCCAATCTCTATATCAACGGCGCCTTCAAGGCATACTACAACCCGACAGGGAGAGCCGATAACGCATTTTATCAGGAATGGTACGGCACTGATAACGACTTCGATATCATTACCCAAAGCGGGCTTAGAAACGGCGACTGGACTGCCTTTAACAACCTTATGAATTACGCTAACACCCACGATCTGTCCAATACAACCTATTATAATTATGTCGCCGGCCAATTCGATATAACTCAGTTCGTAGATTATCTCATTCTCCAAATCTACTCTTCGAACTTCGACTGGCCCGGCAACAATTACACCATCCACCGCGAAAGGTCATCCACAGGCAAATTCAGGTTCTCCGTCTGGGACGCCGAAGGCATTGAAACCTGGGTAGCTGAAAACCACATGGACGTGAACGCCTTTGAGGACCTCCCCAACTGGACAAGCCCCACCGGATTGAATCATTTATCGTGGGATTACATCTCGCAATTATATCGCGCCCTCAAGGCAAATCCGGACTTCCAACAGCTTTTCGCCGACCGTATCCACAAATACTTCCGCAACAGCGGCATATTGACAAAACCACATTTACTGGCAAAGTGGTGGGAGGTATTCGGCGAAGTATCACCCGTCCTGCCTGATATATCAGATTACCCGGTGCTGTTCATTCCCAATACCTTCATACCGAACCGCGAAGACCCGATACTGGCCGTATTTGAACAACAGGGCCTGTTCACCCGCGCCTTCGGCGCACCGGTCTTTAACGTCAACGGCTCGTATAAATTCGGCGGCTATGTATCATCCACTGACTCGTTCACCCTCACTGACCCCTGCAGTTCGGGCGGCACAATTTATTACACCACCGACGGCAATGACCCGCGAACCCCATTTACCGGGACAATTTCATCAAGCGCAATCCAGTATACCGGCGCTTTTACGCTTAACAAAAGCACCGACCTCAAATCAAGAATATACAAGAGTAGCACAAAAAAATGGAGTCCGCTGAATGAGGCCGTTTATGAAGTGGGAAATCTCAAAAATTATCTGCGGATTACCGAGATTATGTATCATCCGCTGGATACCAACGACCCCAATGACCCGAATAAGGAATACATCGAATTGAAGAATGTCGGTTCAGGCACAATCAATCTCAACTTAGTCAAATTTGATAAAGGCGTCAACTTCACGTTCGGACCTAATACGCTTGCGACAGGCCAGCATATTCTCGTCGTCAAAGACCAGAACGCCTTCGCGGCTAAATACGGAACGGGACGTTATATCGCCGGCCAATATACCGGCTCATTAGACAACAGCGGCGAAAGATTACGCCTGCTCGACGCGGTCGGCGGGACTATTCTCGACTTCAACTATAACGACGGCTGGAGAAATATCACCGACGGTGATGGCTATTCGCTTACCATTGTCAACCCATCTGATTCCGATACAAACGACTGGGGTAAAAAAGACAGCTGGCGCGCAAGCGCATATATCAACGGCTCGCCCGGCTGGGACGACTCAAACATCATCCCCAACCCAGGCGCAATCGTCATCAATGAGCTACTGGCGCATTCCCACGATACCGCCTCTGACTGGATTGAACTGAAAAACACCACCACAAACGCGATTAACATCGGCGGCTGGTATCTCAGCGATAGCGACAGCAACCTGATGAAGTATCGCTTCGCCACAGGCACAAGCATACCGGCAAATGGCTATCTGGTCGTTTATGAAAGCAATAACTTCGGTTCAACCAGCAGCGACCCCGGGCGGCTTATACCGTTCGCCCTGAGCGAAAACGGCGAATC
>JBEKAT010000145.1:0-5190 GCA_050015775.1 Sedimentisphaerales bacterium
GGCAGTAACTAAGGTAGATGGCGAAGCTGAACGACCTGTCTGCACGGCACCTTCGACGCGGTAACCCCAGTTATCAGAAAGCGGACCAGAAAGTGCGCCGCCTAATGTGTATATCTCGGCCTTTTTACTACATGCCTCACGTGCGGCTTCCGTCGGCAGATTGCGAGCCCATCCGTCAACAGGATTATTATTCTTGTACATGAGATAACCTTCGACCTGCATTTTCTCGTTGCTCTTGTCAGTTAAATACAGAATTGCACCATTCTCCTGCTCCTGCGTTACAAATTTGGTTCTGTCATTGATGGGTTTGAGCCACCAGTCAGAGTTGGGCATATTATGAATGTAAATCATGTCGAGCTTGGTCTTCTCAGCCAAATCATAAGTGAATCGAGCGGCGTCAAAGTAGAAGGTCCGGGAACCGTCCATGGGTGTTCCGTCAGCGACAAGCCAGCCCTGTCCGAGGAATATATCCTGACGGCCAATGGTGGCGGTTACCGGCAAATCGAGGAATTTTTTCATAGACACGTTAAAATTATCCATAATTATTTCATCGAAGTCCGTGGCCTGGTCTTTGCTTTGCGGCTGGTCCCATGTTACAAATTCCCAAGTGAACCTTGTATTAATAGAGGTGTTTTCATCCAGTTTAAAGCTGTCCCACAGACGGGTACGGTATCTCTCCCAATGAACGTCATTGTTGGACCACGTCTTGTATGTAGCGTCGCTGTTAAGTCCGTACCAGTTGTAACCAGCGTTCTCCCTGAATCGGAAATCCATTCCCTGTTCGAGCCACGGTTCCGGATTGTGGAACCAATCGGACTGGTCCGATGACGCCTGGACGCTTGCCGGCGACGCACTGGCTGGGGTATCCGCTGCCTGTACCTGCGCAGCGACAAGAAGACCGGCCAGTAAGAACACAAAAACCAAAACTATCTTTGTTCCGTTCTGTGCCATTTTGCACTCCTTAATTAGCGGTTATTGTTTTCCCTGCCTGAATACAAACGACGGCCTTTGTCACACTGGACGTACCGAAAATCCACCCACTGAAAATTTCGGTGCTCGTCCCATATTCCCTTATGTATCGGTGTTAGTATGCCAAAGACACCACAAAAAGCAAGACCTTTTTTTGCCCTTTAATTCATAATTTATGTCAGGTCCGCAAGGTCCTGTAAAAACACAAAAGGCGGGTTTTTACCCGCTAATAATGCTATAACAGCCCTAAAAGAGCCATTGCGTTATCCCGCAGAATTTTTTTTTCAAGCCCTTGTGGAAGTTTCAGATCCTTTAATAGTGACAGGGTTTTGCCCTGGTCGGTCCACGGAGAATCAGTGCCGAAAAGGACGCAATCGGCGGGATGGGCCAGTATGATTTGCCTCGCCTGTTCGGCCGAAAGGTATTCGAGTGACCACGATAGCTCCATGTAGATGTGTTTCCCAGCCAAACTTTGCTCAACATCCTCCCACTGCTGCCACGCCCCTAAGTGCGTAGCGACAAACTTTAATCGCGGGAACATCTCCGTAACTTTCAGGATTCTCCGGCAGTCAGCCCTGTCATCTCTCGCAAATGAAATATCATATCCCGTGTGAGCTACCACCATAAGGTCATTTCGCTCAAGCTCCTCGTAAACAGGCAGCATCCCGTCGTCATCGAGGCGGTAGTCCTGATAATACGGGTGCATTTTGATTCCCTTGAAGCCCGCTTCTTTAATCAGGGCGATTCTCTCCTTCCATTTTGTATCAGCCGGATGAATCGACGGGAACATTATAACCTTGTTCGTCTGTATTTTTTTACACCAGTTGAAAATCGGGGTGAACTGTTCGGGCGTTGTGGCAATGCAGCATATCACGCTTCGGCTGATGCCGTTGCGTTCCATAGAATCTGTCAGCGCCGTTATCGTCCCGTCGAGAAAGGCATTAACGCCCGGTGCTTCAGACAGCAGTTTCTTCATCGCCCGCGGCGCCAACTCATCCGGGAACGCGTGTGTGTGAAAATCAATTGTCCCATTCTTAGTCATATTCACAATCATAAATCATAAATCACAAACCGTAAATCCTTTTGTGTATTGGGGTATTTGTGGTAGAATCTGCAACAATTCAGGTGAAAAGATGGAGGTATAGCAGAATGGACAAGATAAAAGCGTTTCTCAAGAGAGACAAGTTCGCGGAACTGGCTGGTATTGAGCTTCTGGAAGTATCGCCCGGCTCGGCCAAAGCCAGAATGAAAATCGGGCCGCAGCATCTTAACGGCGTCGATATCGTGCACGGAGGGGCGATATTTACGCTCGCCGACCTTGTCTTCGCCGCAGCGTCAAATTCTCATGGAACGGTCGCCGTCGCAATCAACGCCTCAATATCATTCATCAAGGCGTCCTCCGGCGGCACACTGTTTGCCCAGGGCAGGGAAATCGCGTGCAATCCGAAATTGGCAACATACAGTATCGATGTTACCAACGAGGCAGGCGAGATAATATCCGTCTTTCAGGGAATGGTCTATAGGAAAAAAGACCCCTTGCCCGACGTTCAATCAACTTAGAGGCGCTCGACTTAGGTGCGGTGACGTGGTTCGACTCTGCTCACCACAGGTTGAGAAGGAAACGCTAAAAGAAATGCCCTGAAATGTTGTCTTGATTGCTGCTTTGGGTCTTCCGGCAGTTCAAGCCATCTTCGACAAGCCATCGAAACAGATTTGTGACCAAGTTTCCATAGTACCCCGAACCAGTTGCAATTCAGGAATACTCATAAAGCCCATCTGCGTTATCATTTGCTCTTTTCTATTCACCTTCGGCTCATCCAAAGTCCACAAATGAACAATTCCCAGATGCACCTGGCCAACCTCGTTTGAATCATCGTTGAGCAAGGCAACAACCCTGTCTTTATATTTTGTTTCTATCGACACCTCTTCAGCCACCTCACGCTGTACGGCGGCAAGATAGGTATCGTAGAAGTTGCCAAAGAGCGGCATATCGTCGGTGGGGTTTATGTGGCCTCCGATTCCGATGGAGCGTTTTGCGACAAGGCGGGTTTCGCCCGCGCGTTTGCCGCGAACGTAGCTGAGGTATTTGCCGTTGCAGGTCATAATCACATAAGGAATGAGCTGCTTAAAGGAGGGGTCTTTTTCTGCTTGCGGCCGGGGCATAAAACGGGGAACGCCCGGAGCAAAAAGCTTATCAAGATACTTTTGTGTATCCGTCGCAAGGCCATTGAACGCACCCACCTCTTCAAACACTTTCCGCTGAACTACCAATACCTGCTCATCCTGTGCCATTCCCTGCTCCGTTTTCTGTTAGATGTGAACGACGAATCAGACCGCCATACCGGATACTTCGGTCTCGAAAACCATCGTGCCGTTGACCATTCCCTGGATATAGGCGTCGTATATCCTGCCCGGCTTGAATTTTGTTATTTTGCCAAGGAGCAACAGCCGCTGGCCCGGCGAGACTGGAGAGCGGAACTTTGCGGAATCAATACCCGAAAAGCCGATGAAACCCACCTCGCCCATAATATGCTTGACGAAGTAACTCAGCAGTTGGGCCGCTGCCTCCACCATAATCACCCCCGGCATAAGGGGTCTTCCCGGTATGTGCCCGCGAACCCAGAACTCCTTGTCGGTTACGTCCTTGTAGCCAAGCACAAGCATATTGGACTTGTCATACCAGAGCACGCCGTCGAGCTGCTGCATCTCATAATTCTGGGGATTGACCTTGAGGATATCATCCCTGTTGAAAATTGGCTTGCCAGCGAGGTTTATCTTCGATAAATCGAATAATAACGGCGGCGGCATTATTAAACCCCTGAGAATAGGGACTTGGCGCACTTGCTATCCGTTAGTCGGCCCGTGCGGTGCCGGTTATGCACACCGCAGGCCGATATATGCCAAATCCGGCGTCCTAAATACTGTTCCTACTGCGTTGTTCTGATTTCCAGGACCTTATTGCGAACTAACTGGGCCGCCTGCTTGATACCCTGCATCTGCTTGCGAACCCGCGTCCCTGCGGCCTTGTTTCCGCCCTCGGCCTTGCTAATGTCTGCTTCAATTTCTGCTACCAGCACTTTCAGGTTTTCGTACTCTTGCATCGAATAGTCCTCCACTTATGTGGTTAAAGTTCACTCGTTTTCAAGCTTCGAATGCCTGAAACTTAACTATACAATAACGAGTTGTCAAAGAAAATCCGCGATTTTGCGAAAAAAACCGCTATCCCCACAAGCCGGCTAATTGCCCAGTTTTTTGGTCAACTCCGCGATTCTTTTGCCCCAGCGGGCGCAAAGCTTCTCAACCCTCTGATCGGGCTTGCCTATCGATACCGGCCCATAGTGGTCGCCCTGCGGGTCGCCCTGGATTACCATCCCATTGATAATCATCGCCTGCAGGATACTTAAAACCGTTGTCTCGTTGCCCCCGCCGATATTGGCTGCGCTTGTGAAAGCCGCTCCGACTTTGCCATCCAATTGCCCGTGCTTGACCACCGCGTCGTCAATCAGTTGTTTAACCTGTGCCGCCATGCCGCCGTAATAGGTAGGCGAACCTACGACTATTGCGTCATATTTGAGCAGGTCGTCAACTTTGACTTTGGCGATATCTTTGCAGTCCGTTTCCAGGCCGCCTTCGTTCATCGCCTTGGTTATCATATCCGCCATCTGCTTTGTATTGCCGCTTCGCGAATAATAAATCACTAATCCCTTAGACATTTTTTACTCCTTTTCTGTGTATCCGCGGAAACCTTATTTTTTCAACGGTATTATCTCCGGCTCGCCGAAGCCGTCTGGAATTGTAAACTCGAAAACCTTTTCGTCAATAACTTCATTGACCTTCGGCCTGACAAAACTTATCTCGTAAATATCACCATCAGTAGAAACTGCTGAAATTTTCGCAGGCAGCATCAATTGCTTATCAATCCAGACCTCGACCGATTTGTAATCATCCTTGTAAATAGAATCCGGCTTGACCTTCAAATGCAGGTGCGTTAATCCGTTCGGCTCACCAATCAGATTGACATCAAATTGCTGCTGTAAATCTTCCGTCCTGTCAAAAGCGATTAGCGGGAAGTTCCTCTTTGCCAATTCAAAGGCGTCTATCTGCTCATTGGCTTTGGCCAACTGCCTCTTCTGCACCTGCTTAATCTGGTAATCGATATGCGTCAGCCATCGGCCATCGAAGATATATTGATCGCCGTATTTCTGCTGAGGATTTTCATCC
>JBEKAT010000146.1:0-5098 GCA_050015775.1 Sedimentisphaerales bacterium
TCGTAAAAAACGCCATTCGCCACAAAAAGGCCGAGGATGAGCTTAAACAATACCATGATAAACTTGTTGAACTGGTAAAAGAGCGAACCGAACAGCTCGCGGAAGAAAAAGAGTTGCTGGCCGTGACGCTGTCGAGTATGGGCGACGCCGTGGTCGCGGTTGACGCCCAGAACCGGATAACGTTGTTCAACAAAACCGCCGAACAATTGACCGGCTGGCGATTCGAAGAAGTGCAGGGTAAACCAGTCGATAAGATAATCAGGATTGTCAACGAGCAAACCAAACAGCCGGCCAACAGCCCCATTGACAGGGTGCTTGAGTCGCGAGAAATCGAAAGCGGAACAGACCATGACGCACTAATCGCCAGAATCGGGCGTGAATGTCCCATAGCCGCTACGGCCGCACCCATCCGAAGAAACGACGGGACTATGACCGGCATCGTTATGGTACTGCGGGATGTGTCGCAACAGCGTGAAATCGACCGGATGAAATCGGACTTTATCTCATCGGTTTCGCACGAGCTGCGCACGCCGCTTACCTCGATAAAGGCCTACGCCGAGACGATGCTTGATGACCGCAATATGACCGATGAAACAAGGCGTGAGTTCCTTCAAATCATCAACGAGGAATCCGACCGGCTCACCAACCTTATCAATGGAATCCTCGACATTTCCAAGATAGAGGCCGGCACAATCGAAATCATTCGTAAACCCGTCAACGTGGCCTTGGTTGCGAAGCGTGCGGCTGAATCGTTCGAACACGTCGCAGACAAAAAGAAAGTCCGCCTCGAAACCGATATCGCGGAGCATCTGCCGGAACTGGTAGGCGACGAAAACAAAATCTACTCGATGATTACAAACCTGATCAATAACGCAATCAAGTTCACACCCGAAAACGGTACGGTCACGGTATCGGCCCAGCTCGTTAATAATGAGCTGGTTGTCAAGGTGTCCGATACCGGTATGGGAATACCCAAAGATGACATGTCTAAAATTTTCGGCCGGTTCTATCGCGTCCACCGACCCGGCAAGCAAATCCAGGGCACGGGGTTGGGCCTTGCCATTGTCAAGGAAATCGTCATCAGGCACGATGGCAGGATAGACGTCGAAAGCGAAATTGATAAAGGCAGCACCTTCACGGTATATCTGCCCGTCGCAGCTCAAACCGTATCTGCCAAAGCCATATAATCTCCCGCCGGACAGAGGCCCCTCTCGACTAATCTTTCAGTGCTAAAATTTTTAACGGGTCTATGGCTCTGGTCTATCTTCTGCTGAAAAAGGGTTGGCATACACAATGCGCTTAATTATTCTTAAAATAGTCCAAAAACTATTGACAAGCTATGGGGCATTATGATATATTATTCATTGTAGGGCCGGAGGCCTTACGACAGTAGTAGAGAGTATGAAGAGAGAATGAAGTACGAGGAGTAGAGAAGGCGAAGAGAACACTCCTCACATTCACCACTTGGTGCTATTTTATTCTCCAGTAACATTCACTCTGCGCATTCTGTCTATCCATCAAGGGAAAAAAGTAAATTAAATCAGGAGAAACCCTGGTTTGGTGTGGAGACGTTCTGCGCCGGTTTTCTCCGTGTAAAATTAAGAAAAAAGAAGAAGAGAGAAGAGTATGAAAAGAAGGGTGAGAAGTCTTGCGGCGATCGTTTTAGTCGGTATTGCACTAACTTCGACAGCAAGTGCGACGATTCTTGGCACTGTAAACATACAGAATCACAATAATGGTCTTTCTGACATAGGCACCGTCTGGGGCGGCGGCCTGTCCGGTCTAACCGGCTACACGGGCGTCTATTCGTGGACCAACGCAGACGGCACCGGTCTGGGGACGGCGGTGCCCAACTGGGGCTTCTGCATCGAATTGACCCAGGAACCATATACCGGCTGGCAGAATGTTGTTCCCCTAGACGAAGCGTCTACGCCTATAGGAACCACCAAAGCCAACTACATTCGTGAGCTTTGGGGCAGAGATTTTGACCCCACCTGGACAACCGGCGCAAATAGACAAATGGCGGAGGCATTTGGTGTCGCTCTATGGGAAATTATTTACGAAACCGACCCCACGTGGAATGTTACCAGTGGGACAGGTTTCCATGCTACAGGCATCGAACAAGCCGCTACAGCCAATCTCTGGCTTAGCCAGTTGAACGGTGACAGGGCGTATTTTGCAAATAATCTGGTCGCGACCAGTTCGCCTTACGGTCAGGACTACTTAGTACAGATTCCCAAGTCAACGAGTACCCCCGAACCGATGACTGTCATTATGCTCGGGCTGGGCGCTCTATCCGTGGTGAGAAGGCGGAAAGCTTAAAAGTCGCAAAATATCCGTGTGCAAACAAAAGGACCCATGCAATCGGCGTGAGTCCTTTTGCTTTGTCACCACACAGATACGGGGGTAACAACATCGAAGTCAACTCGTACAATGCCAGAGTATCCTGCTGCCTGGGCTTATAATCTGTAGTGCTCTCTATGCACTGTGGGCTAAAAAAAACCGTCCGCCGAAAGCGAGACCTCGCCTATTGGCGGGTGTAATCCGTGGTCGCCTTTGTAAAGTTATTTGCCAACTGCGGGCTTGACTTTCCTGTCCTCAGACGATAACCTTATTGCCGATAATATCGGGCAGCCCTCTCGCGCAAGGGATTGCATAAGCAAACCACTATCGGTAACAAAGGATGGTTTGAACCTATGAAACAAGGCAATGAGCCGCAGGAGCGTCTCGAAAGCATACCAATACTCGATGAGTTGAAGAACTCATACCTTAATTACGCGATGAGCGTCATCGTATCGCGTGCATTACCGGATGTCCGCGACGGCCTAAAGCCCTCGCAAAGACGAATCTTAGTCGCGATGAACGACCTCAACCTCGGCCCCCGAAGCAAGCACCGCAAATGCGCAAAAATCGTCGGCGACACCGGCGGCAACTACCACCCGCACGGCGACCAGGCGACATACGGAACACTCGTCCGGTTGGGCCAGGACTGGAATATGCGTTACACACTGGTTGACCCGCAGGGCAACTTCGGCTCAATCGACGCCGACCCCCCCGCCGCTATGCGTTACACCGAGGCAAGAATGACCTCGGCTGCGACGGATATGCTCGAAGACCTCGAATACGAGACGGTCGATTTTGTCCCCAACTACGACGAGACAAGAACGGAGCCGACCGTCCTGCCTTCAAAATTCCCGAACCTGTTAGTCAACGGCTCAACTGGCATCGCGGTCGGTATGGCAACCAACATCCCGCCTCACAATATCGGCGAGGTTTGCGACGCACTGCTGTTAGTCATCGACGACCCCAAATGCGGCTTCAAGGACATAATGAAAAAGCTGCCCGGCCCCGATTTCCCAACAGGCGGAATCATCTGCGGCAAGCAGGGAATTGTCGATGCCTACTTCAAAGGCAAGGGGCACTTAGTGGTAAGGGCCAAGGCCGAGGTCGAGCCATCAAAAAGGGGAAAAGAATGTATCATCATCACTGAAATCCCCTATATGGTGGTCAAGACAGGTATCATATCAAAGATAGCCGACTGTGTCCGCGACGGCCAAATTGCCGAGATTGCCGACGTCAGGGATGAATCGGACCGTCACGGCATGAGAATTGTCGTAGAGGTAAAAAAAGACGCCGACGCTCAGGTCGCGCTGAATAAACTTTTTCAGTTCACCCAGTTACAGACCACATTCGCCATCGCCAACGTCGCGCTGGTCAACAACCGGCCCGAAACGCTCAATATCCGCCAGATGCTCGACCTGTTCATCGACCATCGCAAGGTGGTCATACGCAGACGCAGTATGTTCCTGCTCAAACGGTGCCAAAACAGGGCGCATATTCTCGAAGGTCTGATTCTTGCGGTCAGTGACATAGATGAAATAATCGAACTTATCAAAAAATCTCCCGACGCGCCGACGGCCAAGCAAAACCTGATGAAAAAGCCGTTGAAACTGGCGGAAACGGAAACCCTGCGGAAACTCCTGCCAAAGGAATTCATAAAAGAAAAGACCAAAGAAAAACAATTCCTCACCAGCCCACAGGTGGACGCCATTCTCACGATGCAACTCCAGCGACTTACCGGGCTTGAAATAGAAAAGCTCGCAAAAGAATACAGCGGGCTGATTGAGCAGATAGAAGATTACGAAAAGATTCTGGCCAAAGACGAAGTACTGATGAAAATCATTCGCACGGACATCAATGATATTAAGACCAAATACGGCGACGCCAGACGCACAAAGTTCGCACAACAGGTCGAATCATTCGACCTTGAAGACCTCATAGCCGATGAAGAGGTCATCGTTACCGTAAGCCACTCCGGCTACGTCAAACGAATGCCCGTTGACACCTACCGCAAGCAGGGGCGAGGCGGCACGGGCATAATCGGCTCAGACACCAAGGAAGGCGACTTCATCGAGCATATGTTCACCGCCTCCACGCACGACTATCTGCTGATTTTCACCAATCGCGGCAAATGCTACTGGTTAAAAGTTTACGACATCCCAAGCTTGACCCGCCAGAGCAGAGGCAGGAGTATCGCCAACCTGCTCAACCTCGGCGACCAGACAATCGCCTCGGTCATTAACGTTGCCAGGCTTGTCGAAAACGAGGAATTGCCCGAAGACAAGCAGCCCCAGCTCGTGATGGCGACACAGAACGGCCTAATCAAAAAGACAAAACTCTCCGCATACAGCCACCCGCGCTCGGTTGGCGTTACCGCAATCAAACTTGACCCCAACGACACCCTTATCGAGGTTGCCCAAACTACCGGTAAAGACCACATAATCCTCGGCACACGCAACGGTATGGCCATAAGATTCGACGAACAGCAGGCACGCTCAATGGGCAGGGTATCAAGGGGCGTCCACGGAATCAGGTTGCGTTCCGGCGACGCGGTTGTCGATATGGTAATCGCCGAGGAAAAAGCGTCGCTGTTGACCGTCTGCGAAAAGGGCTACGGCAAACGCACCTCGCTCGAAAATTACAGGTCACAGAACCGCGGCGGCGTAGGACTGATTAACATCAAGACCACCGAACGCAACGGCAAGGTCGTCGCCCTCAAGGCCGTCCAGTTCGAAGACGAACTAATGCTGATTACCGC
>JBEKAT010000147.1:0-5065 GCA_050015775.1 Sedimentisphaerales bacterium
AGCGTGAATTGGACGTCAGTCGTTCCGGGTGTCAGCTCTATTGCGTGTACCTCGGTGGTCTGGCCGGGGGCTGAAAGAGTTATCTCGTAAGAGCCGTGGAAGCCCCTGAAATTCACCTTGCCATTTGGGTCGGTGTAATTAGCGTCGTTTGTCGTCCACCTGTTCATCAGGGCCTCGTATGCTGTGCCTGCGGCGTTCAAGGTTCCGCTGGAGCTTACAATTCCCCAGGCGCCGCTGGCCCGCCAGGTAGTGCCTACCATAAAGCCCCACTGCATTATGCCTGCAACATTCGGGTCGCTAAAGCATATTAGGTAGAAGTTATACAAATCGGCTGCACGCTGAGCATCGTTTGTGGTATCGGTATCGAACTCGGTAGCCCAGATGGGTTTACCCTGTACCCCCAAACGTTTGAGGACGTTAGTCCAGTAACTTTCGGGATCGAAAGGCGAGTTGACGTGCGCCTGGATGCCATAACCGTCAATTGTTGCTCCCTGACTAATCAGGGAGTTAGCCCTGGTCACGTATGGTCCGGCATCGTAACCGCCGAACGAGTTGCCGGAATACTCATTCATAAACATACCACAATTAGTGTCTGTCGCCTTGGCGGCATTGAACATATGCACTATTCCACCACTGCCGAGACGAGAAGTGAATGTACTATCGGTCAGCATTTCATTATCGACGTCCCAGTTGTGGAATTTGTCTTTGAAATGATTTACGGCGCTGTTTATACGGCTGTCAACGGCACTGAGCAGCGCGCTTGAAGTGGGATACGTGGCGTAGGGCAAGTTTGGAACCCAGCTCGGCATGTTGGAATTGTTCTGTTCCCAGAAAAGGCAATGTCCTCGCATCTTGATTCCGTTGGTGTTGCACCAGTTGTAGATGTAATCGGCTTGTGTATAGGTTACATTACCTTGTGTTGGCTCGTTGGACCCCCACTTTGTCTCGTTTTCACACACTGCCCAGTTGAAGTGATTGAGAACGAAATTCTTGTAAGTGGTGTTGTTTAATACATTCGAATAGGAAAGGGCGGTGCCGAAGGCGAAGCTGTGGTTGACCTGCTCGATTTGCACGCTTATGTCATGGACCGGCTGCCCATTCATATCAACTACCGTTATCTGAGCGTTCCTTTTGCGGTTCTGCTCGATTCTGTCGTTGGCGTCATCTTGCCAGGCGCCTTTAGCCGTCGAACCTCCAAGAAACAGGCATAATGCCAGAAATGCTCCGGATATAGTTTTGGTAAAAACAATATGGTTATGAGTCCTGCGGTTCATAATCACCCTCAATCAAAATTTGCCTGTTTTTATTTACTGTTGATTACAATACGCACCGGATTCGCGAACAAATCCGGCCAAATAAATCAGTCACAAGTTGCTTCTGTCATTCCCAGTTTGGGGTGCAATTGGCATCCAGCGGATTGTTGCACTGCATCCACTGCGGCCCAAAGTCGGCAAAGTCGAGAAAATTAACCGTGCCGTCCGTCGGCGCAAAGTCCGCACCCTGGCAGTTACTCGGTGCGGTACAATCGGTATGCAGCCAGTAGTAGGCAATTATCGCGAGGTCTTCATAGTCAACGTAACAATCGCCGTTGAGGTCGGAGTCAAGGCGATAGTGACCTGCCTGAACGGCAGCGCAATCTGCAAATCCCGCCAGATGAATCGTTGTTATCGACTGTTTGGGCAGGAGCACCGGGGTCGATGTGCTGAATGTCCCGATATATGCAAAGTTAGCGTCAGATTTGGATTGGTATATACCGGAGTTTCCCGGATTAAAGCCATTTAATGAAAGCGTCAGGTTCACATCGGTAGTGGTTGATGTGTTGATGACTACAATCGCCGCGTTTGGCTCGCAGGGGTCTTTATATGCCGATATCCTCAAATTTGATGAGGTGGAGTTGGCATCAACCCTCTGCCAGTTGGGGTCTGTAAAAAAGGAATAGTGCTTCATAGCGTAGTAAACGGGATTTATTGTGTATCCTGTCGTTGAAATGCTCACCAGGCCGCTGGGGCTTGGCCAGAACAACTCCCAGTACAAATATGCCGATGCTCCCTCCACAGTCAGGGTGTTGTGCATCAAAATCGCCAGGTTCATTGCGTCTGTCCAGGTAAACGGGCCGGAGGCGGAAAATTCCGTTTGCATTAAAGGCCTGTCGCCATAATTTGTTTGGAGAGTGGCCATTTCGGTGATATAGCCATCGGGAGCGTTTGCGCTGCCTTCATAAAGATGATGGGAATAACCGTAAGTATTGGACTTGTCGTTTGCATCGAGCGCATTGACACGAACCTCGGTAGCGTTTATGTTTGCGCCTTCGGCCACAAGGAGTTTTGGCCTGCTCGGCAAGGTGTTTAGATTGTTGTATAAGGCCTTAAAAGCCTGTTCATAGCCGGCATTAGTTGAGTCCTCTGTAGGATCGAATAGACATGTGTCCCAGCCGGAAGTTGAATAATCTGGCTCATTTTGCATATTTATATAGTAAGTATTTACGCCGGCTGCGGACCAGGCAACCAAACTGTTAGCCCACCATTGTGCAAAATCGGCATATCTGTAATTACCAGAGGCGTCTTTAGCGAGGGTTCCCTGACTGGTGTTGCCGTTGCTTTTGAGAGACGCCTGCGGTGACCAGGAGGAATTCATAACCCGTATCGGATGCCCCAGGGCGTTATTAGCGGCTTGGACGATATTAGCAGTGTCGCTAATATAGCTGCTATCGATGCCGTAAGTGTTTCGAATCCGGTATATATCAATGCCTAAGTCGCGGAAGAGTATATTATAAATTTCCGGATGAGAACTGCTGCAGGCGATAACGTTATTTTGATACCAGGCGCCCGCTGCGCCGAAACCTTCGAGGGTTTGATGAGTAACGTTGAAATTTACCTGACCTGTCGCGTTTGGGTTTGTTGGGCCGGGAACCTGGCCAAATACATTTGCGTCATCAACGTAGATATCTATACGCGTAGTGGGGCCTTCAAAATAGACATACAGTTCCGTGCGAATAACATTGACTTCGGGGACGGTATAATTGCCGGAAAGCAGAACCCATCCGCTGCTGCTTGCCGTGCCTGTGGCCACAGTGGCATAGCTGGTTACACCGTTATCTGTTTTCTGAATTGATATTTTAACGGTAGAGCTGGCTGATGTGCTGGTTCTTACCCGGCCGGATATCTGGTAGGTTTGTCCGATTACTACTTTGTCCTTTATATCCTGCTGTATTCCCTGGTAGGTTTGGGCCCTGCCAGAGGCCCTGCCACTGTATGAGCCGCTATAGACAGGTGAGGTAACTGCGGAAATGGTGGCCCCGTAGTGTGATGACCAGCCGGTTGTATCGCCGGTTTCAAAGCCGGGGTTGACCAGAATGTTGTTTACATCACCATAGGATGTTCCCAATAGCAGGATTAGGATTAAAGACGCATATGCGTATAAGGACTTTTCGAACATTTCCAGAACCTTTACAAATCTTTCCGGTCGGGCCTAAACCCCCAATTCGGGGTTCCTGTGGGCTATTTAGGGTTTTTAACCCTGTAATGGGCTGTAAAGAGCTATATATGCCCAAAGGATTAGCTTTTTAACTTTTCATCACGTCCTATAAGTAAGTGTTAATCGCCCCTGCGGGGCTTCTGATAACCGGCCAATTGACCCTGCCCCGACTTTTGCCGCAGCCATAGTAAACGATTACTTAACTATAACCTAAATGTATACGGCCAGTCAAGCTTATATTCTTATATTGATGTAAAAAAATAATTGCTCGCAAAGATTTTTATGCTTCATTTGAAACGGCCTGTTTTCGGCAAACAACCCCATGTTTTGGCTGACGAATGCCATTTTTTTTGATATCTACCCCCTTTGAATTGACAAAAAATGGGTTTTTGCCTCTCAAACCAGGTTCTCTGCGAATGGTAACTCCCCATTTTTACGGGTTGATTTCGGTGGGTTTGGGGGTAAAAGGAAATTTTTTCAAAAAAAAGCTGGACATTGACAAACGACAATGCTAATGTATAAGTAAACGATTACTGGACGTTTGGCGATTACGACGCTCTTCGCAAATTTGAATACCTGCAATCTTATGCGAAACAAACCTTGTTGTCTTCCAATAGGTTAACAAAAAGCATAAGAAAAAGCAATACAGTGAATAGAAACCTGTTAACGGTTTCAGGTTTTAGATGTATGTAATATGTAATTTGGATTAAGGTGAAGGAAAAATGAGTACCCCTCGAAGCAACGGCGTACCGACCATCAAAGAGGTTGCTTCTCATTGCGGTGTAAGCCGGGCGACTGTTAGCCGGGTATTGAACGGTAATTTCAAGCATGGTTTTTCCGTCAGACGTGAAGTTCATCAACGTATTGTCGATATTGCAAATTCACTTGGGTATCGTCCCAATCTCGCGGCCAAGAATCTTGTTAGACGCCAGACGCAGGTAATAGCAGTTCTCGGCTGTAACATTGCTTTGGGATTTCCCGGCAACATATACCAGGCCATTATTGAATCCTGCGTTCGCGAGTTGCACACGGGCGGCTATGATGTTTGCATGTCCGTTCCAAATCTGATGGGGAACCGC
The DNA here is from genome assembly GCA_050015775.1 of Sedimentisphaerales bacterium. Lineage (GTDB taxonomy): Bacteria > Planctomycetota > Phycisphaerae > Sedimentisphaerales > Anaerobacaceae > Fen-1362. Next base: position 4,554 of record JBEKAT010000147.1, read on the forward strand.
TGCGAACTGCCGCCGTGGAAAGTGGATGGGGCTATAGTGCTTCAGGAATGTTCTCCGGAAACCATCGCGGAGATGGAAAGGGCAGGTCTGCCTTATGTGGTTATCAATGGTGTTGGCGGCCCTAATTGCTCATCTGTTATTCCCGATGATATTGAAGCAACCAAAATGGCTGTGCGTCATTTGGTGGAACTTGGGCACACACAGATAGCTTACGCAGGCCCCACCAGCGAGCACTATAAGCACAGAAGTATTGGCGACCGTCACGATACATACGTTTCTGAGTTGAAAATGCGAGGGCTTGAGCCGATTAAAAATCACGACAAGGTGTTTAACTCGGCATCCGCTTTTTTGGCTTCGTCGGTTATTAAACATCACGCGACTGCGATTCTCGCGTATGACCACATTGAGGCGATGAGAATTATCCACGGCGCTAATATGCTTGAAATTCAGATACCCAAGCAGGTCAGTTTGATTTGCTTTAACGATGAATATCTATGCAGCATTGTTAGTCC
>JBEKAT010000148.1:0-4728 GCA_050015775.1 Sedimentisphaerales bacterium
CCAAAATAATGAACAAACTCAGGTAATACCGAACCGTATGCGACAAGCGTGTCCGTAACAGGCACCTTTTCCGCCACTTCCCGTGCGAACCGTTTCGTCGTCTCCACAGGATTAACGCGGTTCCTGTATTCGACATCACAAACCAGCATCATTCCCGCCGCCCATAAAAATATGGCTGCGCAACCGGCGACATATCGCTTCTTCGCAAACAATATCGCAACAATAATCGCCGGAATTGTTACCACCACTACACCGATAACAGCCAGCGGCAGCAACCCACGACCGGCCGAAAGCATAACCTTCGCTACGACAATCGCCAAAACAGGAACCGCCGCAAGATACCCCAGCAAAACCTTCCTTGCAAAGCTCGGGCTAAATGCCTCCCGGATAAAAACCATATCTTCGAGCAGTATGCCCGTCAAAATCGCCATTGCAGGCATCAAAGGCAATATGTAATGCTGACGTTTTCCCCCCGACAGCGTCAAAAACACAAAATCAGCCACAAACCACAACCACAGAAACCGCATAACCGGCTGTTTTTTGCCCCAGATTCGATAAAAAGGAGCGATAACCGCTATCGGCAAAAAAACGACCCAGGGTGCTGTGTACTTGAATATTATCAAAAAGTAAAAATACACGGGATAATCTCCCGCCGCGTATTCACCTAAAAACCGGTCAATGAACTCCCGCTTCCATACCGTCATATCCCAGTTCACCCTGTGAGCCGCCGCAATAGGCCAGGGCAGCATTATCGCAAGAAAAATCAATATCCCCGCCACTGGCAGCAGCTTTGGAACCTGCCGCCACTGCCTGAATATCGCAAGGTAAAAAACCACGGGAATAAGAACTAACGGAATCGGCACCGGCCCCTTGGCAAGATTGCCCAGGCCAAAGCTGACCCAGAAAACAAGCATATACACAATTTGCCTTCTGCGGCTCTGAGCGGTTACGGCAGAATAGAAACTCATAAGGCACAACGAGATAAACAGGGTAAGCGCCATCTCAGGCCTGGCATTATGTGAATAGCGAATATATCCAAGCGATGTTACCCATACCCCCGCAGATATGACAGCCGCACGAAATGACAGCCAGCGATTAACAAAATATAAAATCGCGCCAGCGGACAAAAACGCGAAGACCGCGCTTGGCAATCGGTCCGTAAACTCGTCAACTTTCCCCGTAACCTTCGCAACCGACGCGACAAGCCAGTATGAAAGAGGCGTTTTTTGCAAACGTGGCTGTCCGTTAAACGTCGGCATAATCCAACTGCCGCCGTCGAGCATCTCCCTGGCGGTCACAGAAACATAACACTCGTGGTCTTCCAGGGGCTGTGCCGAAAGCTTCCAAAACGCCGTTATTGCTGATAAAACCAGAACCCCCAAAACCACAAACACCACGCCGCTCTTGCCGCCCGGATTAATCAACATCTAAAAACCTCCCTGTTGGTTGCCCTTCGGCTCTGTTATTTTATCAGTTTGATTATCTGGTCGAAATCATTCGGCGCCTCTATCGGCGGGTTGCTGAACGGCCCCTGCTTTTCCTTGTGATAATTCACCGTAACATTCGGGTCCTTCAGCGCATGCCCCGTAAGCACGCACGCGACTCGCTCATCCGTCCCTATGATGCCCTCGCTTCGCAGCAGCTTTAATCCCGCAACCGATGCCGCTGATGCCGGCTCGCAGCCAAGACCATATTTGCCTATCACCGCCTTGGCGTCGCAAATATCCGCGTCACTGACCGCACGCACGACGCCATTACAAACGTCTATCGCCCGCAGACACTTCTTCAAATTCACCGGCCGCGAAATCTCTATCGCCGATGCGCAGGTATGTGGCGAAAACTTCCGTGCAGTCAGGTCCGCGTAATAATCCGCGATTGTATTGTTATTCACATTACCGTTGTTCCACACCAACTTCTTGTTGTTCACCATATCTGTAAGTGTATCCGCGCCCGTCGCGTTGATAATCGCTAATCGCGGTATCCGTTTAATCAAACCCAACTGCTTCAATTCGTAAAACGCCTTGCCGAACGCGCTTGAATTACCCAGATTGCCCCCCGGCACAACTATCCAGTCGGGCACTTCCCACCCAAGCCCCTCGATAATCCGCAGCATTATCGTCTTTTGCCCTTCCAGCCGGAAAGGATTAAGTGAGTTGAGCAAATATAACCCGAGTTTCATGCAGACATCCTGCACCTGCTTCATACAATCATCGAAGTCGCCGTTTATTTGTATCGTCTGCGCGCCGTAATCCATCGCCTGCGACAATTTTCCGAAAGCGATGCGACCCGACCCGATAAATACCGTGCATTTCATCCCGCAACTGTGCGCGTAAAGAGCGACCGATGCCGACGTATTGCCCGTCGATGCGCACGCGCACGATTTCGCCCCCACCATTTTCGCGTGGCTGAACGCCGCCGTCATCCCGTTATCCTTGAACGACCCCGACGGATTCAATCCTTCATACTGCAAAAATAATCGCCCCGCCTTCATCCCCGCGTATTTGCCTACCTCGTCATTTAGCTGCAAAATCGTCTGCCCTTCCGCGATTGTTACCTTGTATTTATCATCGCAGAAATTCAACAGCTCCCTAAACCGCCACACCCCCGACAAATCCAGCCGATTATTCCTGTTCGCCCAGCGTTTCCCAAAGTCCGCCAGCTTTTTCGGAACATCTACTTTGTCCCAGTTGTATTGCGCATCCAAAAGGTCCCCGCACTTCGGGCACTTGAATATCACCTCGCTGACGTCATACTCCGCGGCACAATCCGGGTTTATACACCTTTGAAAAACAACCTGCTTACCCATTCAACACCTCATTAAAAAACAGAAGACAGAGGGCGGAGAGCAGATTGTCTGTCCTCTGTCTTCCGTCGTCCGTCATCTATATTGACCGTCTCAATAATGGCCGGCAGTTCTGCGATTCGTTCGATTTTTATGACGCCATTCGGAACTACTTTGTCCTTATTCGTATAAGCCGACTTCAACGCCGCCCGCATACCGACCTTCAACGCCGGCCTGATGTCCGTGTATATCCTGTCACCAACAAAAAGTATATTATCTGCTGGCTCGCCTACCTTCGTTATCGCCGCCTCAAATATCCGCCTGTCCGGCTTGCGAAACTCGAACTGGTAAGAATAAAGTCGATACGGAAAAAACTCCAGCATACCAAGCTGCCCAAGTTGCCTGTCCAGCGACCCCGCGCTTATAAACGTATTGCTCAATATACCCAATTTAAGCCTCATACCCTTCAGTTTGGCAAGCGTCTCTTTTATATCCGGCTCGACCTTCGCAATCCTGCTCAACGGCTCATACCACAGCCACCCAACCTCCCGCCACTGTTCCTCGCTTAACGTGTAGCCGCGTCTCAAACCATATTTCTTCAGCAGTGATAACGCATCAAAATCCCTCCCCGTTATGTTCCCCCACAAAGTTCTCACATGGATGGCAACCTGGTTCCGAACAAAATACCACCAGAAATTACCGGCGGGCTGGCCGTGGCTCATAAGGTAATCGTAGGTCTGCGTCGCGCTTTGCCTAAAGACCTGCATCGTCTCCACCCTGCCGAAATTCAGCAGGGTCTCACCCAGGTCAAACATCACCGCTTTAATCTGAGTAATCTGTGAAATCTGTGGTTTAATTTTATCACCTCAAAGGCGGCATCTCGTCCCCGAACGCCTCTTTTATCCACTTGAACATCTCGTCGTCCGATATCGCCGACGACCTGTCCGAAGCGTACTCCGCCGCTATCCGGTCCCTTATCTTTATCACGCGCGGGTCATGCTTCATAATTTCCATTTTGAACCGCGACTCAATCCAGTGTTTTATCCCCGCCGCGCCCGTCTTGTCCGTAATCGCGACCTCAACGGGCCGATTCAGCAGCTTATTAGTATCGAAGCAGTTATATATCTCCTCGTTTTTCAACAACCCGTCCGCGTGAATACCCGCACGCGTAACGTTGAAGTCCCTGCCGACAAGCGGATAGTTGCTCGGTATATCAAAACCAAGCTCCTTCGCCGCGTAAGCCGCAAGCTCGGTTATCGCCGCGTAGTTAACGCCCTTCATCATCCCCTTGATCTGAGCGTGTTCGATAATCATCGCCTCAAGAGGCGGGTTGCCCGTCCGCTCACCGACGCCGAATATCGAACTGTTCGCCGCACAACAACCATACAGCCACGCCGTCGCGGCGTTCACCTCCACCTTATGCAAATCGTTATGCCCGTGCCATTCCAATTGCTCGCCCGGCACACCTATATTGCGAAGCCCCGCGACAAGTTTCGGCACGCTTCTCGGCAGCGCAGAACCCGCCCACGGCAATCCAAAACCAAGTGTATCGCAAAGCCGAATCTTAATCGGCTTCTTATACTCCTCACCCAGCTTAATCAGCTCCGCGGAAAACGGCAGTATAAATCCATCGTAATCCGCCCGCGTAACGTCCTCAAAATGACATCTCGGCAAAACACCCTGGTCCAGAGCCGCCTTCACTATCTCCAAGTAACCGGCAAGTGCCTGTGCTCGCGTCTTTCGCAGCTTCAGGAATATATGGTAATCGCTGACGCTCGTCAAAATTCCCGTCTCGGCAAGCCCCATCTGCTTGACTAACCGGAAATCCTCCGCGACCGCCCGAATCCAGCCGGTGATTTCCGGATACTTGTAGCCGCGGGCCTTGCAAAGCTCAACCGCCTTGCGGTCGCGGTCCGAATACAAAAAGAACTCGCACTGCCGAATCA
>JBEKAT010000149.1:0-5004 GCA_050015775.1 Sedimentisphaerales bacterium
CCGAAATAGCACCTGACGAACACTTCCTGCAGCGCCTCTTCCGCCAAATCGCTTCTTCCAAGCTGCCCCGCTAAATACCCCATAACAGGCCCTTTGTATCGCCGGACGAGGTGTCGAAAATCGTCCGGATGGCCGTCAAGGCACCGCTGAACATAAAATCCGTCATTTTCAAGCATTTTCAAACTCCACATACTAACATATCAAAAAAACCCCGGGTCTTCACTATATAGTGACGGAATTGCCCGATTTGCGACAAAAATAATAAAAAAGGCCGGATAAATCGTCCGGCCTTTTGGGTTTTTATTTTTGACTGCATCAATCTTTCAATTCCCTAACCCAGATATTTCTGAATTTAACCGGGTTGCCGTGGTCCTGCAAAGATAACGCACCCTTGTCGCCATGCGGAACATAATCCGTTACCGCGTGCTGGCCTATCCAGCCGGTCCCGCCCTGCAGCTCGACGTTATCCTGAATGAGAACGCCATTTTGGAATACGGTAAATCTTGCCTTCCTGTCCACCTTGCCGCCCTTGAAGGTCGGCCTGTGGAATATCACGTCGTATGTCTGCCATTCACCCGGCTTTCGACACACGTTGACCAGCGGCACGTTGCGACCATACAGCGCCCCGCACTGACCATCCGCGTAAGTGGGATTGTTATATGAATCGAGCACCTGAATCTCATACGTCTCCATCAGGAATACGCCGCTGTTTCCGCGCCCCTGTGAGCTGCCGATTACCTTTTCAGGCGTGGCGAATTCAATATGAAGCTGGCAGGAGCCGAATTTCTGCTTTGAGCGAATGTAGCCGGCGTCTTTCACGGTTTCGAGATACCCTTCGCCGACCTTCCAGGGGAATGCCGCCTTGGGATTCTTCACGCCTTCCCATTTGGACGTATCATTGCCATCAAACAGCACAATCGCGTCCGAAGGGGCAGTGCCGACTTTATCGTCGCAGCTCGCCTCGCCCGGTGTAACCACCGGCGCCATGGGTCGATTCACATCGTGAACCATCCATCTGCCGGTCTCGGTCTCAACCCACTGTATAATCTCCGGCTTTTTCGCCTGCGGGGCCGCGTTCGGCCCTTTCGCTTCGGGCTTCTTTGCTGCGTTCGGCCCCGTGCAACTGGTCATCGATGATAACAATACTATAACCACCAAACTTAAAATCGCGTTCCTGACCATTTTTGTTATCCTTTCAAAAACGATAAGCGTTCCCAAACCCCAGCTTTATACCCAAAACCACACCATTTGCCAAGTATCAAGGTTTCACATCGCGTAACCATGCAGGCCGGGGAATAGCTTTGAGAGGTTCACCCATAACAGTGTAATTATAATGATGACTAAGCCAACGATTACCCAGAGCGAATTTATCCGCGGGAATCGTTTGCCGAACATATAGCGGAAATGAAAATAGCCGACGTAAACCAGCCAGGAGGCAAGCGACCATAATTCCTTCGGGTCCCAGCCCCACCAGTCGCCCCATGCGTTCTGCCCCCAGATGCTTCCGAGAATCAAGCCGAGTGTCAATAATGGAAAACCCGCACAAACCATTCGATACGTCGCCTCTTCAGGAAGAAGTGAATCTTCGGTGGTTTGTCTGCCTGCCAATTGCAAACTCGCCTGCACGGCTGCTTTTGTCATCAGGACATACGAAAGCATATAAACGAGGACGTGAGGGCCGAAAAGCCAGGTTTGCAAAGCGGGTGGCAATTGCTGTGGCTCGGCGCTAAAGACAAATCCTGCCGGGAAAAGCACAATGATTCCTATCAGCATATCAGCCGCAACGCCGCCTACTCGCAGAACACGATTGCAGAAAATCGAAATCGGATACGCCAGAACACCCAGGCACAAAAACACCTCAAACAGATTTTGCAGCGGAATATGCCCGACGTGTACCCAGCGATAAGCGAGAGCAGCGAAGCCGACGAGAAACCCTACCAAAAAGAGAATATGCCCCGCCTTTCGCTGGCGCGACAACATCACGACAAACGCCAGGAGATACCCGGCCATCGCGGCGTAAATGAGCAAACCCTGAATGGTATATTCAATCGCCATCAATTAGTCCTCAATCTCCCTGTCGCCGAATATATGCCGCAGCCAGAAATGCCAGAAGACCCCGGCGCAAAACAGGATGTAGCCGAGAAAAACTATTCCCAGTCCCTTGTCGCTTGTCACGCCAAGCACGGTATATCGGCCCGCATCGCTGTCGTAACCCTGCTGATAAAAAAGATACCCGCCATAATGCAACGGCTTATTGACCTCGATGCTCTTTCGCGTAACGACCTTATTATCTTTAACGACCTCAACATCGCTTAAAAAATCCTTAACCGGCCTGCGATAAGAAAACTGCAGATTATCATCGGGCCTGGCGCGGCCGGGAAAACGCTCGAATACATACCTGGTTGTCTCGCTGCCATCTGGTTTTTTCAGCAGCAGTTCAAGAGCCGGATTAGGCCCGCCGTTCGGGTCGTCAATCGCAACTCTTTTGTCCCCTTCTCGCGCCAGTTTGAAATTCTCAAATCGCCTGACAATCTCAACGCTGCCTAAATCTTTATCAAGCACATACTTTTGTCCCTCCTGGGCGGGAATCTTAAATCCTTCGCCTTTTTGTGTCCTGATAATCAACTGCCCCGGCTGATAATACTCGACTTTGAAATCCACGAGTTTTATCGCAAAGGGCAGCATCTTGATTACGCCATCTTCCAATTCCACCGCCCGCTCAGTCGTCCCTTCGCTGATTATCATTTGGCCTGTTCGAATCGTGTCTGTGCCGGACAATTTATTCTGAACCTTAAACCCAGCCTGTGAGCCGATTATGCCGCCCGCGAGGACAATGATACAGCCAAGATGAATCAGGAAAAGCCCCCGAAAACAAAGCAGTCGGCGGAACAGGACGATCGCCGAGATTAACAGGACCGCAAAAGCAAGCCAGTAAACCGACAACGGTATCGAATTGAAAAATCCCTTCGCAGATTCAGCCCCGATGAACGCCCCGTATATCGAAAGTAAAATCAAAAGCAGAATCAGAAACAATCCTGCCCACAAGGCAACACGTCTTAAACCATTTTTTAATCCCGCTGATTGCATAATCGCCTTCAAAATCCGACAAAATGAAAAACGCATTATCACAAAAACAACCGCATTCGCAAGCACAATGGGTTTTGGGTGCCGTAAAATATAGCAGTATGGGTCAACGAGGGTTATAATAGGCCCGATATGGAATTGGTGCTTCAAAGCGTAAATTATCACGATTGCCCGATTGGCCGGCGGGAAAAGGTGTCGCTTGCCAATGGCCAACAGCAGGAAATGCTGCGCGCCCTGCTTGATAAGGACGGCATCGTCGAGGCGGCCATTCTGCAGACCTGCAACCGCACCGAGATTTACCTCTACGCCAAAAAAGACACCGACTGGATAAAACCCGTCAGTGAGCTAATGGGGCAACTGGGCGAGGAGGCCGGGCAAACCTGGCAAAAATACTGCATACAAAAACGCGGCATCGACGTCGCACGCCATTTGTTTGCCGTCGCCGCGGGCCTTGACTCGCAGATGTTAGGCGAAAACCAGATACTCTCACAGGTAAAGGCCGCTTATATCGAGTCAATCGGATGCCGGGCGAGCAGGTTTATTTTTCATCGGCTGTTTCATACGGCGTTTCGCGCAGGCAAGGCCGTGCGAACACAAACCGATATCAACTGCGGCGCCGTCTCAATCAGTTTGGCTGCGGTCGAGCTGGCAAAAGAAAAAATAAAATCCGGTAAAGCTGTCGCAATGGTAATCGGCGCGGGCGAAAACGCGGAATTGGCGGCAAGATACTTAGTCAAGGGGGGACTCAAACAACTGATTATCGCCAACCGCAACAAGGACAACGCCGGCGAGATGTGCGAACGCCTCGGCACAGGTCGCGTAATCGGCCTCGACGAAATACCAGGCGCCCTCAATGAGGCCGACCTGGTAATCGCCTCAACAGGTGCAACGCAGCCCGTCGTCAATTACGAAAACGTCAAAGACGTCCTGAGTAAACGCAAAAAACCGCTGCTGATGATTGATATAGCTGTCCCCAGGGACATCGATGAGCGCATAAGTAAATTCGACTGCGTAACAATCGTCAATATCGACGACCTCGACAAGCGAATCGCCGTCAACATGGAAAAACGCTCGACCGAAATCCCAAAAGCCGAAAAAATCGTCGATGACTTCACAAAACAATTCGCAAACTGGCGCGACTCGTTGTCCGTCGTCCCTGTTGTTACCCAACTCACTCAAAGGGCGATTGAATTGGCGCGTGCCGAGGCCAGACGCTACGCGAAGGATTTTGGCCCCGCGAACGCCGCCAAACTCGAAACCTTCGCCGAATCGCTCGCCAAAAAAATCCTCCACGGCCCCGTTAGCTTCCTCAAAGACGCCGGCGACGACGACCCAACCACACAGCAGCTTCACGCCCTTGACCTTGTAAATAAAATGTTTCTTCTCGACGAAGAGCAGCCGAAATGAAAAAAACGCTCATCATCGCGACTCGCACCGGCTCGCTGGCTATTGTCCAAACCCAAATCGTCGTAGCCGCGATACAAAAACTTTTCCCGACAAGGACCGCCGAACAACGCTTTGGGAATTGAAATCCACCGGCTTTTTCACATCAATTCTCGAAGATGCCCTGCTTGCCAAAGAAGCGGATATAGCAGTTCATAGTTATAAGGATTTACCCACCGCGATCCGTGATGGTTTGACTATTGGCGCAGTCCTCGACCGCAAGTTCCCCGAAGATTGTCTCGTAACCGCCTCGCTGATAAAATCCCTCGATGAATTGCCCAAAGAAGGAATAGTCGGCACATCGAGCTTACGAAGGACCGTCCAGTTAAAACGGCTGCGAAACGATTTGCGGTGTGTCCCCATACGAGGCAACGTTACCACTCGCCTCAAAAAACTCGAACAAGGTGATTTCGACGCAATAGTCCTGGCGCGAGCAGGTCTCGAACGATTAGGCCTGAGCGACAAAATCTCAATCAT
>JBEKAT010000150.1:0-4743 GCA_050015775.1 Sedimentisphaerales bacterium
GTCAGGTGATACTCGCCTGTTGGCGCCTCTTGTAATTCGTCAGCGAAATTATTGATTCGCCCCTTGGCCAAAAACGCAAGACCCCAGTTGTCTTCAATTCTTTTCAGGTGGACATACGTCTCTCGGTCGGCGTCGGTATTGAATTTGTGCCTGCGGTAACTTTCAAGAAAGTTTTCGTCCGATTCGTAGTCAATGCCTGTGGTAACCTGCCAATTGTAAGGCAGGAACTGCCGATGCACCCAGTCGAACCTTCCCCGCAACTCTTCCGGCGGTTTAAGGTCTCGCCTGAAGTCAACCCGCCCCAGCCGGTCCTCGCCTCTGTCGTCTATCAGGTAACCGCTAATTTTGCCCAATCGGTCCTCCTGGGCGTAATCCACGTCCATTCCCGTGCCGACGCCCCGTTTGCTGAGGTAATCCAAATCAAACGTTCCATTGGTTCCATCCGGCTCGCGCAGGCCTAACAGCCGCGACAAATACCATCGGCTCTCCACCGTTGTCCCCCAGATACTGTCGTTGCCGATGCGCACACTCTTGAGGGGCATGTCCGGCCTTTCGAGGTTGCTCTGCATAAAGGGCCAGTAAAATACCGTCGTGCCTTCCGATTTGAGCCGGACGTCGCGCATCTGCGCGTCGTAGCTGCTATCCTTAATCTGGTTGCCGGCTGACTGGGACTGGTCTATCGTTGTCGTATCGGTAAGAAGTATGCTCGATGCCTCCAGCGAAAACTGGGGGACGGCAAATTCGCTGGTCGTCAGGACCGCGTTATCAGCCGCGAATTTACCCTCCGCCAGCTGCCTTATCTTTGCCGCACGAACGTAAATCGGAATCCCGCGCTCGGCGTCAAAAGTTCTTATCGTCGCGTTGATTGCCAGCCCTCTTTTATTCTCGAAATCGTAATATACCTCGTCTGCCCGTATCGTCCGCAGGCCCTCCGTCATCACCACGTCGCCGCGAACGTAAATTGTCTTTATCGCCCCCTTGGCCCCGACGTCCTTTACCTTGTCCGACTCCTCGTCCGTGTTAAGTTTTTCTCCTGAGTAGAATACGACCGCGTCGTCCGCCTGCATCTCCAGCAATCGGCCGGTCTCGTCCTGTTTTTGCCACAGGTAGAATCGTCCGATTACCGTTGCGAACTCCTCGCCTTTTGTCGAACCACCCCATTCGATGTTGGGCTCCTGCTCTCCCGCCGGCGCCAGATTCACCGGGTATTTTATCTTTGTCTGCTGCGGGGTTTTCTCGATTGCTGTTTGCGGTTTTCCCGACGGGCCAAACAGCTTGTCAATAAATCCAAATGCGCCGGATTCCGGTTTGGCCCCGGCTGCCGGCGTCGCGGTCGGCCTGGCAGGGGGGGGATTTGTCCTGGCTGCGTTTGTTCGTGAGATTTGTTCAGGTTGCGCTGCCGCGGGTGCTGCCTGTGCCGGCGAGACCGCCCCGCACTCATCGGCGAAGATTTTGTGGACCTTCGCGGTCGCTGCGAACGCCTGATTGTAAAACTCTCCGCCGCGAACATCGCTTTTCTCAATTGTTTGGGCGGTAACGAACACCTCACCGGTCGCCTTGAACCGGATTACTATCGCCTTGCCTTTCGAACCGTCTTTCTCGATTGTTTCCCAGTTAAGGCCCACTAAGCGAGTGCCGACGCCCTTTTTCGCGGAGACCCAGCCCGACACATAGCACCAGACGCTGACGTTTTTGCTTTCGGGGCTTCTCTTGAGCCATACGACCGCCTTTTCGCCGGTGAACGTATCCGCGCCTGCTGCAATCGAGAACTTTCCCTCGGCGACAAGGACGTCTGTGCCGTTGGCGTCGTGATAATTAGTTAATTTGTCCGCGGTGATTTGAACGTCGCGGCCCGCGAACGCTTTCGCCTGTGTGTTGTCAATCGCACCAGCCGAATTGACCGGCATATACAGTGCAATCGCAATCAAAATCGATTTTGCCGTCTTTGCGCTCATATCCTCAATGATTATTCACTACGGCCATCCGGGCCGGCGCTTTCGCCAGATTATACCTAACCGAAACCCTAATGCCAGTGGAAATCGGTGGAACATCGTTCGTCTTTCGTATTTCGTGGTTTCTTGCCTGAACGCTGCACGCTGCACGCTAAACAAAGTTGAGGCGGGCAAACTCGCCGTGGTGCTTTTTCGCCGCCTCATCATGCGCCTTCGCGGCTGCCTCGCCAGCCCGCTTCGGTCCGCATTCTTTGTGGAAACTGAGGGCGAGAGAGTTAAAGTATTTCTGATTGACGGTTCCGGGAAATGCCAAAAAACACTTGCGCGAAATCGGTGAACAATTGTATCATACAACTGTTTGATACAAGCGTTTTATACGACTTTTTTAGTCCTGTTTTATGCCCTTATTCTGCAAGAAGTTACATCTAAAGACCTGCCGGAAAAACATGCAAAAAATGACCACGAAAAGGCACAAAAACGCGCAAAAAACTCCAGGTGTTTATTCGTAAGTATTTATGGAGGCTGTAGTTATGCCTGTTTTTTTGTGCCGCAGAGAACGCGGAGATTTATAATTCTCGAATGCCGATTTTGAAATAAGGAAGGGTTTTTGTTTGTCGTATTCATACCGGGATTGTAAAATCTATGAAGAGGTATTGCTGTTTGTTATATAAGATAAGGGATTGAGCAGTGACTTTACGATTCGAGTGGAACCGCAAAAAAACCCTGTTGAATATCAGAAAGCATGGAATAACATTTGAGGAAGCATCCAAGATTTTTGGCGATTCTTTGTCACTCACAATTCCCGATTCGTACCATTCAATCGGCGAAGACAGATTTATTACAATTGGAACATCCGCCAAAGGCGGGATTATTGTGGTTGTGCATACGGAGCATCACGACGTTATTCGCATAATAAGCGCCCGTAAGGCCACAAGGAACGAAAGAAAACAATATGAACTTGGGTAATAATGACGCGTAGGGAACGTTATGAGAAAAGAATATGATTTCAGCAAAGGCATAAAGGGCAAATACGCCGCCAAATATAAGGCCGGAACCAATGTCGTTTTGCTTGACCCGGACGTCGCAAAGGTATTCAAAACACCGCGGTCCGTTAACCAGGCCTTAAGGTCTCTGTCTCAAATTCTCAAGGCACAAGACCAAAAAGCGTAAAAATCTTACCGCCGCAGGCGGATAAATCTTGCCCTTTGTAAAAAATTAGGTGGATGTCTCTAGTTTTCTCAGTTTTGTATGCGCGTCATATCTCCCTAATCTTTATCCTCCCCGTGTTCCCCAATCCATCCTTCACAAATCCCACAACCTTTAAAACCTTGACCTTCCCCCCAAAAACTGTGCCACTTGTAATTAGAGTGCCGGCATGATAGAAACCGCAAAAAAGGAGACAGACGATGCGTGGCACAAGATTCAAGCAGGAGCAGATCATAGCGATTTTGAGAGAGGCAAAAGCAGGAGTAAAGCTGTCGGAGCTTAGCCGCAAGTACGGGGCAAGTGAGGCTACGATATACAACTGGAAGGCCAAGTACGGGGATATGACGGTAAGCGAAGCGAGGCGGCTCAAGCAGTTAGAGGAGGAGAACAGTAAATTGAAGCACATAGTTGCGGACCAGACGCTTGAGATAAGGGCGTTGAAGCTTGTGGTATCAAAAAACTTTTAAGGCCCAAGGCGAAGCGAACGGCGGTCGGTCTTATCATTGAACGCTTTGGGCTAAGTATCCGCAGGGCATGCAGATATATGGATATATCGAGGACCAGCTTTGGTTATACACCGATGGTCAGGCCTGATGAAGAGTTGATTCGCAGGCGATTGAGGAAGCTGTCAGAGACAAGAAGGCGGTTCGGCTGTCCGAGGTTACATGTGATGCTGCGGCGAGAAGGGTTTATGATAAACCACAAAAGGACCGAACGTATTTACAGGCAGGAAGGGCTTGCTTTGCGTATAAGGCGTAGAAAGAAGATGGCATCGCTTTTGAGAACAGAGATTCCGAAGCCGGATTATGCTCATCATATATGGAGCATGGACTTTATGAGAGACAACCTTTCTGATGGCCGTACGATAAAGGTGCTGTCGGTGGTAGATGAATATACCCGCAAGTGTTTCAGGATTGAGGTTGATACATCGATTAACGGCGTGCGAGTATCAAGGGTGCTAAGTGAGATAGCCCAGATGGAAGGATTGCCGGAGATTATAATTATCGACAACGGTCCTGAGTTCATCAGCAACGCCCTTGATGCATGGGCATATCAACGAGGCGTAAAGCTTACGTTCATCCGTCCGGGCAAGCCGGTTGAGAACGCTTATATCGAGAGCTTCAACGGCAGATTAAGAGATGAGTGCTTAAACGAGAACTGGTTCTTGACGCTTGAGCATGCCAGAAGGATTGTTGAGGAATGGCGTATTGATTACAACACCGCCAGGCCGCACAGCTCGCTGGGATATCTTACGCCGGAGGAGTTTATCCGGCAGGGAATCGAAAAATTTTCCACAGGCATGCCTGTGGAGGCAGAGTCAATTAACGCTGGATACTCTAATATGTAGTGGTACAATAAACGGGGGAAGGTGGGGGAAGGTTAAGGCGAGATATGGTCTTGGCCGGTATTTTGAGTTTTATAATAATCGGCGGTTTCATCAGGCATTGGGGTATCGCACCCCCGCCGAGGCATACTGCGTAGCAGTTGGTACTCCGGTCGCCCTTCGGGCTCCCTCCGTCCCAACTGCTGTAACAAACGGCGGTGAATCCATCTTAAATTCGCCTGTTTTCTGTCTTGACAATGG
>JBEKAT010000151.1:0-11153 GCA_050015775.1 Sedimentisphaerales bacterium
TATATGTGCACAAAGTATTTCGCGGATGGGGACGTGCATAAGTATTTCAATCCCTACGATTCGCCATACGACTCTTACATTAACTTTATGAATATCCTCGGTAACCTGCACCTAAGGTGCGTAAAGACACGGACAGACACGGACTTGAACAAGACACCGATTAACACAGCACGGACGTTGGCGATAGAGAACGCGGTCGCCGCGGAGATTTCTTAGACGCTGTTTTTTTAGCCACCCGGCTTCGCTACGCTTGCTCAGGGCAGGCAGAGGACACAGAGGTAATTCATTTCTGATTTATGATTTCTGATTTGCATTGCGGTATCGCTGCGCGAGGGAGGTGTAAAACTAAAAAAGATTGTTTGTGATTTGGTTAATTTTGCTCGTAAACATATTTGACGCTTCAGGTCAGCTTGCGATATAATAATTTTCCAGCCGAGTGGTCAATTTGGATACGAGAAGCCGTATGTTATTGAGAGGGACATAAAAATGAGGAATATAATTTTCTGCACTATTATCTTTTTGTGTAATCTGCCAGCGTTTGCAATAGGTTACAAGGATTTTCCGCCGGACCTTCAACGGATTCTCGACCAGAGAATCACTGACGTGAATGCAAATGAAGGAATATGCGTAGCAGGCAAAATTGTTATGAGCGATGGAGCTCAAATCAAGAGTGGCGAGGATGTAATGGCGAATTTGTATTACAGAGTCGATGAGCCACTCTGGGTATATAAGGACGGATGGTTTATTATGGGCCGTGCTTTTTCTCCGGAATATGCAGGAGAGGGATGGAAGTTGATGGCACGGGCTTTTGGATATGAGCCGAATGACGTGAGCATTACGATTCTGCAGGGAGAAATAACATACGCAGAAGTAACAATGCAAAAAGTACCTGCTGAAAAATTATCATCTGTTGCCGGTATAGTCGTGGGTGACCAGAATGAACCAATCAATGGCGCGAAAGTTATCCTTTCATTTCCATTTTCCAACCATGGTTATCGCGGTGATACAGGCTACACGTATCCTCATAAGGAAATAAGCACAGACCAAAACGGGAAGTATTCATTCGAAGGATTAGCTTCTGCCAGATATTCTCTTTTAGCAGCAGCATCGGGATATGCGTTCCGTTCCTTCAGTTTTGCACCATCCGCGGGCGCAATAACGACAGAAGACCTGAAATTTTACAGGAATCTAAAAATCACCATTGACTATGTCTATCAGGCAGACGGAAATCGCAGTTTCACCGAGGGCGAACTCAAGACAGGCACAGTGGAATGGGTTAACGGCAATGATGGAATTGATTTTTCAGAGGGCAAAGTGAAAGGGAATAGTTCTAAGATGTCGCCGGACCTCGGAATGAGACAAGACCAGGATGTGATGATATTCCAGATTTTCTATGGTAACGGAAAAGGGAACGGATTTTATGATGCAGGAGAAGTCGATTTAGAATCCATTACAGAGGCGGCGGAAAGCGGTTATTCCACAGGGGCAAAACCGTGTGTAGCCGGCCACGTCTATGTTGTTAAAACTTATGAAAATAACTACGCTAAATTTATTGTGAGAAGCATTTCCGTGAACAAATAGCCATCAGAATAAAACTATTTGTTTGCGGTTATTTTTGCTTCGTTTCTCAACAGCCAAATGCCTGCCCCGATTGTAAGGCAGAATGCCGTATCGATATAAAACGGCAGAGGGTCGATATTCAGACGGAATCCGTGAATCAGTAACACAAGACCTTCCCCAAACAGTAAAATTCCAGCAAGGGGGATAAATTGACAGAAACGCCCCGGAGTTTTTACGCCTTGACGGTACCTGTTTGCATCAATGATAATTACATTTTTACTATTTAATTTTTGATTTATAATTTATATAATTGGCAATAACATAATAACCCTGGGTCAAAATCTATGTCCTCAAAAGCTGTCTTATTGGCCGTCCTTATCACCTGTGTCTGCGCCGCCGTTATTGCCGTCCATTGGCCTGCTCTCTCCGCACAGGCATTGTCTTTTGACGATGACCAGTATCTTGTCAATAACACCCTGGTCAAAAGCCCAAGTTGGCTTTCCGCCTGGAAATTCCTTTCTCAAGTTTTGGAACCGTCAACGGTAGGAGGGTATTATCAACCCCTGGCGATGATTTCTCTTATGTTCGATTATTCCCTTGGAGGCCGGGTCGAAAATCTTTTGCCCTTCCATCGGACGAGCCTTGCCCTTCACGCTGCAAATACCGCATTGATAATTGCGCTGCTCTATCTGCTTTTTGGTGAGGTGTGGATTGCCGCGGCCGCAGGTCTCTTGTTCGGCCTCCATCCTATGACGGTGGAAGCTATCCCATGGGTTGGCGAACGAAAAACCCTTCTCGCCGCTTTTTTCGCCCTCTGGTCACTCCTCTTCTACCTCCGCTATACGCATGTGCGCGCTGTCATTGCCGCGAGGAATGTCACTCACGCGAAGGCGGGGGCGGGAATCCAGTCCCCTGCGGGCTGCTCTACCTGGGGTTTTTACATCGCCTGCTTCCTCTTTTACCTCCTCGCCCTTATGTCCAAGCCCACCAGCACGCCTTTGCCTGTTCTGATGTTGTTGCTCGATTTTTGGCCATTAAAAAGGTTCAAACGGCAATCGTTTCTTGAAAAAGTTCCTTTTTTTATCCTCGGCGGTATCTTTGCCGTTATAACCTATATCTCCCAAACCAGCACTGCCGGTTCAACACTGCCAACGGAAGCGGGGATTTGGCGTATACCTCTAATTTTATGCCACAATATTATTTTTTATCTGTGTAAAATTATATGGCCGGTAAATCTCTCTTCACACTACCCCTTTCCCGACCCCCTGAATCTCTCCCAGCCGATGGTTCTGGCAGGTGTTATAGGTACCTGCATTTTAATCCCACTACTGCTCATCTCCCTCCGTTGGACACGGGCGGCCCTTATCGGCTGGCTCTTTTTCTTCATAGCGATATTTCCCACAATGGGCATCATTGGCTTTACCAACGTAATCGCCTCTGACAAATTCGCCTATCTCCCCTCCTTCGGCCTGCTGCTGATTCTCGCTTCTTTTCTGTGTAACCTGTGGAATCTGCGGTTAAAAAACAGTGTAATCAGCGGCTCAAAATCTGTAGTTATAATCCTGCTTGTCCTGATATTGGCTTCTGCCGAATCCCTTGCCACGCGCAGTTACCTCATTCACTGGCGCCGTCGCTGCACTATAATCTTGGCGTTTCCTACGGCGAACTTGGCCGCTGGCGGGAGGCAACAGAGGCCTATAAGCAGGCCATAAGAATCAAGCCTGATTATGCTGATGCGCACAATAATCTCGGCGTTGCTTACAGCAAACTCGGCCGCTATCAGGAGGCGATAGAAGCCTTTAGGCAGGCCATAAAAATCAAGACGGATTACGCCGAAGCGCACTATAATCTCGGCACTACTTACGGCAAACTCGGACGCTCGCAGGAGGCGATAGACGAATATAAGCAGACCATAAAAATCAAGCCGGATTATGCCGGGGCACACTTCAATCTTGGCATTGTTTACGGCACACTTGGCCGCTATCAGGAGGCGGTAGAATCATATAAGCAGGCCATAAGAATTAAACCGGATTATACTGAGAACTATAATCTTGGCGTTAACTATTACAAACTTGGCCGCTATCAGGATGCGATAGAGGCCTATAAGCAAGCCATCCGAATTAAGCCGGATTTTGCCGATGTGCACTATACTCTTGGCGTTGCCTATTTAGTAACCGGTGACAAAGAATCAGCCCTTGAAGAATACAAAATCTTAAAAACCTTGGATGCCGAACAGGCAAGTAAATTGTTTAACTTGATTTATAAATAAATAGGTAACCTCGAACCCGCCTACGGCGGGTAAAAGGCAAGGAGAAAAGAAACGAGATTAAATTATCCTTGCCAAAGAGGACGATGTATTGATAGATAATGATATGCTGACACTTCAAAAAACAAGCGATAAATGCGGTATGTCCGTGGATATGACGGGTACGCCGATTGAGCAATTGCTGGAAAAGGAATGGCTTCTCACCAACACGCGGGGGGGCTTCAGCTCATCTACCGTCGTCGGCTGTAATACCAGGCGCTATCACGGCCTGCTTATCGGCGCCCTTGACCCGCCCGCAAACAGGATACTGGCGTTGTCCAATTGCCTTGAGACGATATTCTGGGGGCCGGGCGTGTTTCATCTTGGCACCGTTGAATTTCCGGACAAGATTTTGCCCGATGGGTATATGCGTCTCAAGAGATTCAGCCGGGATTTGGGCGCACATTTTCATTACCGGCTTGGCGAGCTTCGGCTGACTAAATCCGTCTATTTGCTGCGAGATGAGAACACGGCGGCTGTTGTTTACGAATTTGACGAAGTCCCGCAGCCGATTGATTTTACCATTCGTCCGCTTGTCGCTCTGCGTGATTTTCATTCGCTCCAGAAGTCCGACGCCCATATTACAGCCAAATCCGTCGCGGAGGGGCTGCTTATTCGTCACGATTCCCCCGATTCCTGCCGGTTACTTTTGAATTGCCCCGACGCGATTTTTGAAGAGGATGCGCAATGGTGGTTCAATTTCCAGTATCGGGCCGATAGGGAAAGAGGTCAAGACTTTGCCGAAGACCTCTTCTGCCCCGGTGTTTTCAGGTGTCATATCGATTCGCCGACTACTCTGGTCTTCT
The DNA here is from genome assembly GCA_050015775.1 of Sedimentisphaerales bacterium. Classification (GTDB taxonomy): domain Bacteria; phylum Planctomycetota; class Phycisphaerae; order Sedimentisphaerales; family Anaerobacaceae; genus Fen-1362. Next base: position 4,672 of record JBEKAT010000151.1, read on the forward strand.
GGGCCAACCTCAGCAGGGGCGATAAGCCGGGGAGGTTCGTCCTGCCGGATATCGAACAGGTCATCCGACAGCTTGCCGTACACCACAATGAGGTAATCGCGCCGGCGAAACACGATAAAACGCTGGAGGCACTCTATCTTGCCGCCGACCAGTTCATAGCGAGACGCGTTATAGACAATGCGCAACGCACAACGATTCTCGCGGGCTTCCCGTGGTTTGCCGACTGGGGAAGGGACGCCTTTATATCATTGCCGGGATTGCTTCTGGCGACGCGGCGATTCGACGAAGCAAAGTCGGTTCTTGTAACTTTTGCCGGGGCCGCATCCGGGGGGATGATACCCAGCCGGTTCGACGACTATTCCAGCGTCGCCCACTTTAACAGTGTCGATGCGTCACTGTGGTTTATAAACGCCGCCTTTGCATATCTCAAGGCATCGGGCGACTGCCTGAGTTTCGAGGAACAGCTTCTACCGACGGTTATTTCGATTATCAATTCTTATCAGCACGGCACGCTATTCGGCATCCACGCGGACCACGACGGCCTCGTAACCGCGGGAGACGGGAGTACCCAGCTTACTTGGATGGACGCAAAATACGAGGGTGTCGCATTTACGCCCCGATACGGCAAGCCCGTAGAAGTCAACGCGCTTTGGTACAATGCGCTGATGCTACTTTCACAGTATTTGACCGATACGGAGAGCGAAGACAAGCAACTGCTGAACACCGTTCGTACAAGGGCGGATATCGTCAGAAAAAGTTTTTGCAGGTTATTCTGGAATGAATCGTGGGGCTGGCTCAACGATTGTATTTTGTCTGACGGAACAGCTGACGCGACGCTTCGCCCGAACCATATATTCGCCGTGTCCCTGCCTTTCTCGCCATTGCCGCTCACGCAGCAAAAAGCGGTCGTGGCCATCGTTGAGGAGAAACTTCTCACGCCATTCGGTCTGCGAACGCTGTCCCCCGACGACAACAGGTACTGCGGCACATACACAGGCCCCCAGTCCGAACGCGACCGTGCGTATCATCAGGGGACGGTATGGCCTTATCTAATCGGCCCGTTTGTCTCGGCGTATCTCAAAGTCAATGGCTCCAACGGCAAAACCAAAAAGGCCGCCGCTCGATTCATTGAACCGCTGCTGACCCATCTGGCGGGCGATGGCTGCATAGGCAATATCAGCGAGATATTCGACGGCGACCCGCCGCAAAGAGCAAAAGGGTGTTTTGCCCAGGCCTGGAGCGTTGCCGAACTCATACAAGCGTATCTGCTGGTTAATAACCCCAGGTAAAACAAGGAAAGAATCCTGCCATAATTAACCCCGCCACTCGCCAAAGGCGAAGATGGCGGGGCTAAATATAATCTGTTATAATCGCGCCCGTCTGAATGAAAGTGTATATTTGGAGGACATAAAAATGGCACGCGTGATTTTTCTAACGGTTACAGTGACAGCCCTCGTTTTGTTGCTCAACGGTTTTGCTGCGAGCGTTGACGAGCCGAATAAAGGAGATGCGGTTCGTCCTGCGGTTCCGGTTTCTGAGACGCCAATTACAATCGCAAAACCAAGGGCGAGAGTCGAATCGGTAACGATGGTCGATTTCTATATGCGCGACGGGAACACCGTATCGGGCAAACTGATAAGCGATGATCCGGTGCAGCTTATTGTGGAAGAGCCATTCGAAAGCACAGTTATCACCAAGACCTACAGCAAGAGAGAAGTCGATACTCGCACAGTGAAGACGAGGCCTATGCCTGAGTGGCAGTATTACAGCCGGCTTGCCGAATACTTCACTGCCAGGACGTGGGATTTCGTGGATGACCCCGATGATTTTATTGAGGCAATCCGCTGTTACGAAAAGGCCAAACAGTCGCTGCAGGCGGGCGGCGCGGACAGTGGAAAAATAGCCGATATCGACAAGGCAATAAAAAAAGTGCAGGACGACAGAGAGGTGTGGACAAGAGAAGTGGAATCACGGGCAAAGCTGAAAAAATTAGAGTATGATGCGGAAGCGGAAAATCGGCTCAAAAAACTCGAACGCAGTGTTGCTGAAAGCAACGTCAAGCTCAATGAGAGTGTCCAATACCTCAATAAAACCGCCGAGGACCTTAAGAAGGATTATCAGAACACCGACAAAACCATCGGTGATTTGAATAAGGATATGGTCAAGCAGATAAACAACCTGCAGGTGCAGCTTAACGATGACCGTATTCTAATAAATAACCTGTTACTGCGATTGGACTTATGCTGCCGTAGTAAATAATGTTCTGTCCTCAGGGTCAGAACTCGCCGGCCAATTGTCGAGTTTTTTCAATCGCGGCGTTTCGCTTTTGTTCGGCGACTTCGGGGCCGCCCGCAAGCGTCGGCTCGACCATAAGCGACCTTATATCGGTGAACCCAATAAATCGCAGTATCGACTCGACGTATTTACTTTGCTGGTCGTATTGTTCCGCCGGTGTCCCTTTTGCGTACTCGCCGCCGCGAGCAAAGACCACAAAGGCGGGCTTGCCGGTAACTAATCCTTTGTAGTTGCCGCCTGAATCGACGGTAAACGTCTGCCCCGGCTGAACAATCACGTCGATATACTGTTTCAGCCGGTAGGGTATCGAGAAATTCCACATAGGAACGGCCAACAGGTATTTGTCCGCATCTTTGAATTCCGCGATTGTCGCGACAACTTTATCCCATGCCTGCTTTTCTTCGGGGCTGTGGGGTTTGCCTCGCATAACTTTGTATTTGCCAGAGGCCGCGACAAAATCAAACTCAGGCATGTTAGCTGAAAACAGGTCTATTGTTTTTACCTGGTCTTTCGGATGCGATTTCTTATACGCTTCGACGTACAGTATCTTGCTCATAGTGCCCTCCGTGAAATATTATCTTCAAATTCGGTTTTCTGATTATACGTTCAGCTTCATATTTTATTTTAGAGTTATACTATTAGCCACGAAAAAAGTGCGAAAAATTACTCTGATTTATCAGGCCGATTCCCTGATTGCACTTTTGCCATTAGAAGTGCTATAATAGATGCCGGAGAAGATGAAGCACAACAGATTAATTATACCCCTGGACGGCATTACGGACTTCGACCAATCGATTGTTGGGGCAAAGGCAGTCGGTCTTTGGCGCCTGAAACGCCTGGGTTTGCCTGTTCCTGATGCCTTATGTATTGCTGCCAACGCATACAGATTACATATTGGCGCTGCATCCCTTAAGGTGATTATTAATGACGGTCTTCTATTGCCCGGCAGGTCTGAAAGCTTTGACATTGCCCAAACCCTGTCTGATGTGCGAAGGGCTATCATTGAATCACCGATGGATGACTCACTTGCTGCTGAAATTGAATCGCATTACCGTACTATCGCAGCCAGCCGTTTGGCCGTTCGCTCATCAGCCACAGCCGAAGACCTGCCCGGTCATTCTTTCGCAGGCCTTTACGACACATACCTTGGGATTTCCAACCTCGAAGATTGTCTGATTGCCATAAAGAAGTGCTGGGCCTCATTATGGACCGAGCGTGCATACAACTACAGGCAAAAAAATGGCTTCGACCATTCGAAGGTCGAAATGGCTGTAATCGTCCAGTCCCTTATTCCGGCCGATGTCGCGGGTGTAATTTTCACCGCTGACCCCATCACCGGCGACAATAATCGCGTTGTTATCGAGGCCTGTCTCGGTCTCGGCGACGCATTGGTTTCAGGCAAGGTCTCTTCTGACCGTGTTGTCTTGGACAAGAAGGGGCCAAATGTTATTTCACGTTCGATGGCTGCCCCTTGTATAAGCGACCAGACGGCCCAAAAGCTTGCGAAGCTTGCCATAAAAGCCGAGAGCGAATTCGGCTGTCCCCAGGACATCGAATGGGCCATTTGCCAGGACAATATTTTTCTGCTTCAGTCCAGACCCATTACCACTATACCGAGAGCAACGTCCTGGGAAGACCGCCAAATCTGGAGCAGTTTTGCTGCAAAGGAGGTAATACCGGATGTGGTAACGCCGGCCACTTTCTCGATGCTTGAGTCCCTCGAAGAGAAGATATTCAAACCTTTCTTTGATGTGCTGTGCATCGATAAAGGCGATATCCCGACATTCGAGCTGATTGCCGGCCGGGTTTATTTTAACGTCGGCCTATGGACCGCTGTCGTAAGGCACTTCAGGATTATGAACAAAATGAACTGGGAAGCGTTTGCAGGAAGCGAGCCGGGGCTGGTATTGATGCTTGAAAAACTCAGAAATACACCAACGGAAGACCTGCCCTCAATCAGGCATAACCACATAAGATTCATTCTGAGAATGCCTTTGCTGATAGCCGGCGTATTTTGTAGTACTCGCCGCAAATCCCAGTCCATTCTCGCCAACGCGAGGAAGATAAACGAAAAATGGGCCTGTATTGACGCCGCCGGATTGTCCGCGGAACGGCTGGCTGACTGCCTGACGGAGGCCATTAACGACTTCCCCGAGGGCATCATCAAAGTATCCGATTTTATTTGTATGTGTCACTGGATGGCATATTTTCCAATCCTCGAGGTTGTATGTAAAAGATGGATTCCCGAAGAACAGTCCTGTGCGGGAAAATTGCTCGCGGGCCTTGGCAATATGGCAGACGCGGAAGCGGGACTTGACCTTTGGCGGCTGGCCGTGAAAATCAACGACAGCACAGCCCTGAAGGGACTGGTTCAATCGAATGCCAAATGGGACATTGTGCACGAGGAGCTTGTTAAAAGCCCTTCAGGCGAGGAGTTTTTAACTGAGTGGAAGCGATTTATGAAAGTCCACGGCCATCACTGCCGAGGCGAGCTTGAGTTTTATAACAGGCGATGGTCTGAGACGCCCGATTATATCCTGGGAATTTTGCGTAGTTATCTTGGCTCCATGGAAAAGTCCAATCTGCTGGAAAACCGCAGGAGGATTGTCGAGCAGAGAGAGCAGCTTGTGGAAAAGTGCCGTCAGAAACTGAAAAATCCTGTCAAACGTGCTGTTTTCAATCACCTGCTTGCTCGTGCCCAGTATGGTTCGGCCTTTCGGGAGAACATCAAAAGTGAAGCCATAAAACTGCTGGCATCCGGGCGTTCGATACTGCTCGAACTCGGTCGCAAGCTGAAGGACAGCTCTTTAATAGCGAACAGCGACGATGTTTTCTTCCTTAAGCTGGAGGAACTTAGACAGTTGACTCGGGGCCGGTCAGAGGGTTATATCAGACAGGTTATTGCCGCTCGCCGGGCTGATTATGAGAAATGGCAAACAATATTGCCGCCCAACGTAATTTTTGGGAGATTTAACCCTGACACGTATGTCCCGGCCGATGTGAGTGCCGGCGCCAATCTTTTAGACGGTCTGGCAGTAAGCCCCGGCGTTGTTAGCGGGAAGGCACGAGTGATACTGAGAGCTGACGAAAACGAGCAGGTTCAAGCCGGTGAAATCCTCGTCGCTCCATTTACCGACCCCGGCTGGACGCCGTATTTCATCCCCGCTGCCGGGATTGTTATGGACCAAGGCGGCTTGCTTTCTCACGGCGCCATTATTGCCCGCGAGTACGGCATCCCCGCCGTGGTAAACGTCGGCAACGCGACAAAAATAATCAAAACCGGCCAGACCATCCAGGTGGATGGCGACAGGGGGGTAGTCAGGATTCTGGAATAACAGATTATCTTCAATCAAACTTACGATTTTTGAGCCGATGATAACGCCGTCGGCGCCGGATTTAGCGACCTTTGCGGCGTGTTCGGGGGTGCTAATGCCGAAGCCGACACATACCGGCACATCAGTTTCTTTTTTGATTCTGCTGATAAGGCCTTTGACTGAAGTCGATAATGTTTTTCGGCTGCCAGTGACGCCCAAAAGCGATACGGCGTAAATAAAGCCGGTGGTTTTTGAGGCGATGAGCTTCAATCGCTCTTTTGAAGTGTTGGGCGTAACCATAAAGACGGTATCGAGGCCTGCTTTTTTTGCCGGCCCGATAATCTCATTGGCATCGTCGATGCTCAGGTCAGCGACGAGGACGCTGTTGACTCCCGCCTTGTGGAAATCGTGGAAGAATTTTTCTGTGCCGTATTGGAAAATGAGGTTGTAATACATAAGCAGGCCGATGGGGATATCCTTGTATTTTTTGATTTCGGTGATAAAGGCGAGCGCCTTTTTGACCGTCATACCGCTTTTGAGCGAGCGGATGTCGGCCTTTTGAATAGTGGGGCCGTCGGCTATCGGGTCGGAAAATGGTATGCCCAGTTCGAGGATGTCCGCGCTGGCGTCGATGGCCGATTTGACAATTTTCAAGCTCGTTTTATAGTCCGGGTCGCCGATAACGAAAAATGGTATGACCGCGGCGTGTTCGAGTTCCGCAAAAACTTGTTTATAAGATTTCATTTTTCAATCCTTATTATAAATCGTCAATCGACAATCGAAAATCGTCAATCTTTTACTGGTCTGAATTTTTCAACGATACCAACGTCTTTATCGCCTCGGCCAGAGAGGTTTACGACCGCGATTGTCTTC
>JBEKAT010000152.1:0-4476 GCA_050015775.1 Sedimentisphaerales bacterium
TGAAACTTTTTCATAATGAGTATTGATAATCAATCATCAATCATCAATAATCAATAAGAAAATATGAACATACTACTGACGAATGATGACGGGATATTTGCGCCGGGGCTGTCGGCGATATACAAGGAGCTTGTGAAAATCGGCGAGGTGGAGGTTGTCGCGCCCGCGGCGAGCAAGTCGGGGGCGAGCCACAGTATTACTTTCAACCGGCCGGTGGTTTGCAGCAAGGTTGAGGTGAACGGTCTTTTTACAGGTTACAGCATCGAGGGTTCGCCCGCGGACTGTGTGAAACTTGCGGCGATGCAATTATGCAAACGTCCGATTGAGCTTTTAGTGGCGGGGATAAACAACGGCGCAAACGCGGGGATAAACATATATTACTCAGGGACTGTTGCGGCGGCGATGGAAGGGGTGCTGCTTGGGATACCGTCGGTAGCGACGAGTTTGGCGGCGGAGGAGAAAATGGATTATGACACCGCCGCGGGGTATTGTATGCACATCCTGAAAAAACTTATGCCTGTAAAGCCGGGTGCGCTGGTCAATATAAATATACCGCTGCTTTCGGCTGGCAGACCCCGGGGGATTAAGGTCGTGCCCCAGTCGAACAAGGCGTTCGATGAGTATTATGAGCCGCAGATTGATGGGAAAGGGCGGACGGTTTATCAGCTCGCGGGCGGGCCTGGGCCATTTGACGACCCTTTGACGGATATGATGGCCCTGATGGAAGGGTACATAAGCGTTACGGCTTTGGCGCCGGACGTGACCGATTACGACAGGACCAAACAAATACGAAAATCGCTTGCGAAGCTGGAACTGCCGGAATAATTGAGATATTGGCCGAAGGTGAGCCAATGATGAACATATTTGAACAGCCGTGGCTGCTGCTGATTGTGGCGGGTGTGGTTTTCCTGGTGGTGGCGTTTTTTCGCGACGTGCTGCCTGCGAGGCGGGGATGGTTGTTCTGGTTGCTGCCTGTAGTTATCGCGATATTGGCTTTTGGAATTGATTATTTAGTACAAACCGACAAGGAGAAGATAGAGGCGGTTCTTGCCAAAGCGTGCAGGGCGGTCGAGGGGGAAGACATTCGAGCATTGGCGTTGTTGATTTCGAACGATTACCACGACTCGGTTCACCCATCCAAACAGGCATTGCTGAATCATGTCGGGGAGCGGCTTTCGGAACCGGTGATTGAAGAGATTGTGCCTGCGATAGTGTCGCTGGATATAAAGCCGCCTGATGCGAAGGTTGTATTTACCGCGCGGGTTATGTTTGACCCCAAGGGGCCTGTTTACGAATACAGAAAGATGATGCTTTTTAAGTTGCAGGCGGATTTGAAAAGGGAAGGGGGTGAATGGTTTTTCAGTCGGACGGAGATTCTCACAATTGATTTGCAGCCCGCCGGCTGGCAGCACATGCGGGGCGGCATCGACTAATCCGCACGTTGAGGCAGGAAGCGTCCTATAATCCGGCAAATTAAGCAGGTTAAGTGAGCGTCTGTTTTGGCCGATAGCATCATCGCAGGAAACAGCAGGCAGGCCAGTAAGGATTTAACGATGTTTAGCACAGCAAAAACAGGCAGATTGACGATTAAGCCGCAGCTTATTGCGATTCGCTGGTATCCGAGCAGTCGGTGTTTCGGCAGTGCCAAGCGTCACAAATCCAGGCCCAATCTTATGCCTCCTCTTATGGTCCGCAAGCCCGAGTGGCGCCGCTAAATTCACACAAAGCATTCTCACCTCAAAACTCAAAACCAAAAACTTAAAACTCTTAATCCAATTCCGTGGTAAAATAGTTGCTATGAATCTCGGCGATAAATTTCCGTGGTATTCGGCTGGGCTGCACTTTGAGTGCCTGCAGTGCGGGCGTTGCTGCGCCGGGCCGGAGGGGGGATATATCTGGTTAAGCAGGCCGGAAATCCGGCTTATAGCCGATTTTCTGAAAATGCCGGTGAAGGAACTTAAGCAAAAGTTTCTCAAACGCGTTGGTTTGCGGATGACGATTGCTGAGGACCCGCACACGCGCGATTGCGTATTCCTGCAGCAAACCAGTCAGGGCAGAGGGTGCGCTATTTATGAGGTCCGGCCTGCGCAGTGCAGGAACTGGCCTTTCTGGGAGCACAATTTAGTCAGCCCGGGTACATGGAATTCGACAGGCCGGAAGTGCCCGGGTATAAATCGAGGCCGGTTTTACAGCCCCGAACAGATACGAGATAAAAAGAAAAACAAGAAATGGTGGCGCAGTGGCAAGACATAAAAAAATTATCGAGCGGGTGAGCGAAATTTATAAATGGATTGAAGAGCAGCAACTCGCCAATAAGGGCATTGCCGGTCAATGCGCTGCTTGCGGAAAGTGCTGTGATTTTGAGACATACGACCATCGCCTGTATGTTACCACGCCTGAGATTTTGTATTTCGTCGAGAAAGTTGGCAAAGAGAATATACGGCAGACGACAAAATCGAGCTGCTGCTATAAGATTGACGACAAATGCAGTGTTCACGCTTACCGGTTTTCGGGATGCAGGATTTTCTGCTGTAAAGGTGAGGCGACGTTTCAAAGCGAACTGACGGAGGCGGCAATTAAAAAATTCAAGGGGCTCTGCGCTGAATTGCAGATACCATACCGATATGTTGAATTACCCGCGGCGTTTAAAAATTTTCTCACCGCCCGAGAATACCCATAAGCTCCCAACTTTATGTTGGGGGGTTACACATAGGTAATAAAAATCGTAGTTCGCAGGGTATGCTGTTCTGCCCTGCGTAGCTTTTGCGAAGCAGGGTGCGCACGCATATAGTTTTTGTCATCGCCATTTGTTATCGTCGAATCTTTGGAGATTGCATCGGTCGTCGAGCACGCCCAGCGTAATGATTGCGAACGTAAAGACCCTTGTGTCGTCTTCGAGATGGCCGCCGATGGCCTCTTTGTCGTCGGAGACGGTTATGTGTGCGTGCACTCGGCCGTCGATGACGTAGCCGCTCACGTTCAGCAGGTCAACTGGTCCGTCTTTTTTAACAAAGGCGTGGGTAGTCGGAAAAGTGGTGTTACTGACCACGTGAGTGTGATACCGCGTTAGCGAGCCGATGCCGTTAAGAATGACGGCGTTTTTGATTTTCTCTTTTTGGATGGCCTCCTTAAGCCCCTCCAGGATGTCTGTACCGTATTTTAGCCGAACGATAACAACTCTGGTGAAATTACCTTCGGTCGTGTGCACAGCCGGGCAGGGCATAAGCGCGTTATTCTGATTTGGTTTGGCCGATTGTGCCGGCTGACATCCGCCTGCCGCCAGCAAAATTAAAAGAACCGGTAGATGAGCAATCTTTTTCATAAACACCTCCTTTTACGGCCAACTTCGCCGAATGGCAATCAAATAATGTTTATCCCCGCTTGACAGATTACAATTCGTTCGTCCCGATAATTGTTTTCCCTATTGTGCCGATACCCGCATATAAAATCAATACCCCTTGTCTTGTCCCAGGCAAAAAGGTATAATCACACTTGCCTTTGCTGGGAGGCAAAGGGAACAGGCGGATTATGGTTTAACAAAGGACGTTGAATCGCAAGGCCTGGTTGCGTAACCGGGCGTTTAAATTGGGAAATAACAACTTATTAACAATAGGGCTGGATAAAAAGGGTATGTGGGACATTTTTCTGGGGTCCAAAAGGTCGATCGATTGGTGTGTGCAGTTTTGGCCTGTGCTGGTGTCGTCTTTTGTTTGTGCGTTGGTTGCCACATGGTTATGCAAAGCTATTGCGCTTCGGTTCCACATAGTTGACAAACCCGACAACCTCGTGAAAACACATAAAAAACCGGTCGCTTATCTGGGAGGCATTGGGGTGCTGGCCGGTTTTATCGCCGGTGCACTATGCGGTATTTATCTTATCCGCGGCCAAACTCAAACTGTCCTGTCGGATGTGATGCGGTGGCTTTTCGGTATTATTGCCGGGGCTACCATAGCCTGTGTTGTCGGTCTTCTCGATGACCTGCTTGATATAAGCCCCACAAAGAAAATGCTCGGCCAGGTCGTCGCTGCGTCAACCCTTATGTTCGCAAGTATCAGGCCGGACCTAAGTGAGATTGTTAAATCTCTTGGCTGGCAAACGATGTCGGAGACCACCGAAATAATAATTGGTATTCCGATTGTTATTTTCTTTGTTCTTGGGGCCACCAACTCGCTGAATCTGTTGGACGGGCTTGATGGTTTGTGCGGGGGAGTAACCGTTATAATCACCGTCGGGATGCTGATTCTTGCAGTCCGTCGTTCCACATACGTTTTCAGCAGCGAGCGGGGCGATATAACCAGGGTTATCGCCTGCCTTGCACTTGTAGGCGGAGTTTGCGGGTTTCTGCCTTTCAATAGACATCCCGCCAAGATATTTATGGGCGATGCCGGCTCGATGACGCTCGGCTTTGTATCAGCGGCGATTATGATGCTGCTTGCCCGCATAGTCCCTCGCTGGTGGATAGCGGCAGTAGTCGTG
>JBEKAT010000153.1:0-4410 GCA_050015775.1 Sedimentisphaerales bacterium
GCGGAAACCGTGACAGAAAAATTCACAAGGCATGCTTTTGCTCCGACAGGCAAGATTAACACTGCCGCAAGCACAACTGCTAAAATCATTAAACGTTTTGTCTTCACTCTCGTCTCCTCCAAGAATTTAAACGATAACAAACTTCAAGTAGTGAGGGCTGATGGAGCGAGAAATAAAAGGGAAATACTCATTCTGACTATGAGCACAAAACTGACACTCTCTTATCACTCTTACTCTTCGCCCTTCTTCTTGCCACCGGCTGGCCTGGTGTGGCATAGTGGTCTACACAACCGGCAACTAATATCACTCTATACGCGGAGACCGATAATGTCAAGCGCAAAATCGGAATTCCCACGAAAAAGCTCGTATTTCGTAAAGGCGATTTGGGGGGCAAAAGGATGTTTTTGGCCTGAAAAGGGCTATTGTAGGCAGTAAAGAAGATGGTGTTAGATAATCTTAAATAACACCGCATATGCGGTGTTATTTGTTGTATGGGGATATTACTTGCCGGTTCGCTGGGGGATGGGCCTCTCGACTCATCTCGGGACTGGCAGGCCGAGTTCGGCTAAGACCTTTTTCATATCCTCCCAGACCTTTCTGCGGTTATCGTCTGAGTAGTTGCGAAGCAGGTAGGCGGGGTGGAAGGTGGGCATAAGCTTTACGGGTTTGTTGCCGATGCCGGGCTGGTATTTGTGGAAGATACCTCGCAACTGACCTATTGCTTTAGGGGTGTCCAAAAGTGTCTTAGCGGCGTGAGCGCCGAGGGCAACGATAATTTCCGGGTTAATCAGCTCGATTTGCCTTTGCAGATAGGGGATGCAGGCGATTATCTCTTCTGGTCTTGGGTCGCGGTTATCAGGCGGCCGGCACTTGAGGATATTGCCAATCCAGACGTCTTCGCGTTTGAGGCCGCAGGCGGCGATGATTTTATCTAACAATTGTCCCGCTCTTCCGACAAATGGTCTCGCCTGTGTGTCTTCGTCTGCTCCGGGAGCTTCGCCTACGAACATTATGCGGGCGGATGTATTGCCTTCTCCCGGCACGGCGTTTTTGCGCAATGAGCCGAGGTCGCATTTGCGGCACTTGCGCGTCTGTTCGGCGATATTCTCAAGTTCTTTGATGTTCTCAGGCGAGGAGGGCGGGCGGGCAATTTTCACCGCCGAGACCTCGCCAAGTGGCGGGTTCACAGAGGTTAATTTAATTTCTTTCTCTGCGTTCTCCGCGGTTAGTTTTTTAACGGTCAGGCCGCCGGAGAAGAATTCCGCCATTTCAGCGTGCTGGCGGACGGCTTTTTTAATGTCAGGATTACTTTTCATAATCCGGATTGTAATTGCATTTTCGTCCGAAGGCAACAAAAAGCGGGCTATAAGGTCGTAAGGGGGTCAGACCACTTTTTCGTATATAAGTTATATCAAGCTGAAAGTCAGGATTGCCTTTTGTCAGGCAATTGTTAGAATAAGCAAAACTTATGCTGTTGCCCGCTATTATCCTTATAGTAGTATAAGGATAATACTAATTGCCGGCAAGGCAAGTGCAAGATTGTTTGTTTAATATGGTTCATCAAGGGGACTTATAATGCACATAGAAACGTTGAGGATGTTTTGCGATTTGGCGGACCTGCGGAGTTTTTCCAAGACGGCGGACAAGCATATGGTGAGTCAGTCGGCGGTTTCGCAGCAGGTGGCTCAACTGGAAATCGAGCACAAGTGTCAGTTGCTGAACCGGCAGAAAAGGCCGCTCGAATTGACGACGGCAGGAGAGATTTTTTACCGGGCCGCAAGGGATATGGTGGACAGGTACGAATTGCTCAAAAGTGAGATGAACACGCTGAAGCAGGCGGCACAGTGCAGGGTAAATGTCGGGGCGATTTACAGTATCGGGATGCACACACTGCCGGAGTATCTTAAAAAGTTTATGGTGAAAAAGCCGAGCGTCAATGTCCACGTGGAATACTTTACCGCGGACAAAATTTACGAGATGGTGCTGGCGGGCGAGCTGGACATCGGTCTTGTGGCGGTGCCGCGGAGGGATAAAAGGCTGGAGGTCTATGATTTTGAGGATGAGCCGCTGGTTCTGGCGTGCAGTCCGAAACATCCGCTGGCAGCACAATCGCATATCGATATTCATAAACTTCAGTTTGAGCGATTTATCAGCTTTGAAGAAGGTGTCCCGACGCGTGTATGGATAGACGGCATTTTTCAGCGGTATAACATAGTCATAAGGCCCGTGATGGAATTTGACAACGTCGAGACGGTCAAAAAGGCCGTTGAGATAAATTCAGGCGTCAGCATTCTGCCTCGACCGGCGATGTTGCAGGAGCTTGCGGCCGGCACCATAAAGGCGATTGAATTTGAAAACGAGAGGTTTGTGCGTCCGACGGGGATTCTTGTTCGCAGGGACCGTGTGATAAGCCAGGAGACGCGATACCTGATAGACCTTCTCCGCAGGAAATCGTGAACCGTGGCTCGTTACTTGTGTCTCGTGACTCGTAATCCGCGAACCTTAACTCGCTACTCTTACAAAAGGTAAAAATGATAGTCAAAGATTATAAAGAGCTGAAGGTTTGGCAAAAAGGCATTGAAATAGTTGATAAAGTATATACGCTGACAGCCAAATTTCCGCGAGAGGAGTTATATGGACTGACACTGCAAATGCGAAAGGCCTCGGTATCAATTCCATCTAATGTCTCTGAGGGATTTATGAGAGGTCATACTAATGAGTACAGGCAATTTCTTCGTATATCACTTGGTTCCTGCGCCGAATTGGAAACTCAGTCAATAATCGCAAACAGAAGGAAATATATAACAAAGCAGGAATTGGATGATTTGTCGGAAGATTTAAACCACGAAAGTCGAATGCTTATGAATCTTATTAAAAGCTTGGAGTAACGAACGAGCCACGAGTCACGAGCGACGAGTGACAAAATTTCAAATATGCGTATAAAAGCCATAATATTCGACCTCGATGGGACGATAACGCAGCCGTTTTTTGATTTTGACGAGATTCGTCTGGAGATGGGTTATCCGCCTGATGCCGGGCCGATTCTGGAACTGATGGAAAAGATGACAGCCGGCGAGCGTGAGGCAGCGGAGAGAATTTTGCTGGCCCACGAGGAAAAGGCGGTTGCGGAATCGACATTAAATCCCGGCGCAAAGGAAACGCTTGAAGAACTGCGCAGGAGAAAGATTCTGATAGGCATATTAACCCGCAACAAGAAGGACAACGCATTCGCGGTTGCCAAAAAGCACGGCTTGACATTCGACGCGGTAGTGGGCAGGGAGGATGGGCCGGTTAAGCCCGACGCATTTGGCGTTTTGTATCTTTGCCAGCGGTTCGCGATAAAGCCGCAGGAGGCGCTTGTTGTCGGCGATTATCTTTTTGATTTGCTTTGCGCCAGAGCCGCGGAGGCGATTCCCGTACTTTTGAAAAATCATCACAAGGCCGATGAATTCGCGCAGTATGCCGATTTTGTTATTGAAAATATCGCTGGTTTACTCAAGATTATCGACGGCAGGTAAAAACTGATGTGCAATACTATAAAAATGACGGTCATTGTGGCGGCGGTTACAGGTGTATGCGGCTTGGCGTTTTGCGCAGAGCAATCGACGAGCGACGCGAATTCAGTGCCGGCGATTCTGGATGGTCTTAGACAAAAGACAACCCAGTTAAGGTCGTATCAATGCGAAGTCAATTACCTTTTCAGCCAGCCATTACTCGAATCGAAAACGCTGCGAACAGGAAACCTGTATTATGCCCGGCTCGGCAACGGCTCAAAGCTGCGAATCAATTTCGACACCCTTACGCAAGACGAAAATCCTCAGCAAAAACACGGCGACCAGTATATCTTCGATGGCCGCTGGCTGACGCATATCGATTATCAGATTAAGCAGGTGCAGAAGAGGCAGTTGGCTGAAGCCAATGAGCCGATTGACGCGTTCGAGTTAGCCAAAAGAAATTTCCCGCTGATTGGTTTTGATAAGACGGAAGATTTGCAGCAGCAATTTGATGTCAATCTGATTGGTGAGCCAAACGGATTAACGCACCTGCATTTGAAGGTTAAGCCCGATTCGCAATACAAGGACGACTACAAATCGGTCGAGGTATGGATTGATAAGCAATTGATGCTGCCGGCGAAAATCTCAGCGGTCTCCACCGAGGGCGATATTTACGAGATAAATTTTGCCAGGCCGAAGGTCAATGAAGTTATTGACGAAAAGGTTTTCGAGTTTACAATTCCAGACGGCTTCGGCAAACCGGAGATAATACCGTTGAAAAAATAAGGTTTCTGCGGATACACAGAAAAGGAGTAAAGAATGTCTAAGGGATTAGTGATTTATTATTCGCGAAGCGGCAATACAAAGCAGATGGCGGAAATGATAACCAAGGCGATGAACGAAGGCGGCTTGGAGA
>JBEKAT010000154.1:0-4313 GCA_050015775.1 Sedimentisphaerales bacterium
TATTGGACAAGCTGGGAGTGTAGCTCAGTAGGTAGAGCACCGCACTTTTAATGCGTAGGTCCTGGGTTCGAATCCCAGCACTCCCATTTGGAAAATTGGAGGACTGAAAACAGAGGGCGGCTAAGCTAAAGCGGGTTCAAGAACTTCTTCTTCGTTCAACTGAGAATTCGCCAGTTCGCCGGGCTTGAACGGAAGCGGGTCAAAAAACTTTATTGCCACGCGTCGCAGACCGCTGTTGAGATGTTCCACCCGGCAAACCTGACCGGAACGAACGAAGTCGCTGATATCGAAACTGTCATTCACTCGGTAGTATGGCACGCTAAAGCGGGTCGTTATGTTTTGGCCCGGATAAGGGCATCCCTTCTCTGCATAGCAGGTAAAGGCCGCCCCTCCGCTGCAAACATCGACCATTTGTCCCTGAGAGAGTAAACCGGCAAAATCCTCGGCGAACCAGACGGGCCAGTGATATCTTAATCTCTGCTCTCTTCTTCGCTCGGATGTGTTTTGCATCGCCGGTTCCTCAAAAAAGACATTAATGTGTTTGCATCCTGCGAATCGTCAATTTATGGGGACAGCTTAAGGGAGTGACAATTGATGATTGATGATTGATTATATAAAGCCCCGTTCTGCTCTAAATAATCAATAATCAATTATCAATAAAAATTGAGGGTGGAGAGGAATGTTCCGATAATCAGCGAATGACCTTATCTACCAGGTCGATAAACTGCTCTCCCCGCTGCTCGTAATTCTCGAACATATCGTAACTGGCGCAGGCAGGACTGAGCAACACTGCATCTCCGCTTTTCGCCAGGCCGTTAGCTAATTTAACCGCTTCTTCCAGTGTCTTCGCGAACCTGACCTGGGCTTTGTTTTGCGGATGATTCTGAATGATTTTTCCTATCGCCCCAGCGGTCTGGCCTATGAGAATGGCCGCCTTGGCCCTTTGGGCGATTTTCGCGCCAAACCCATCGAAGGGAATATGCTTATCGTACCCCCCCGCGATAATGATGGGACTGTCAAACGCCTCAAGGGCGACAATCGAACTATCCGGCGTGGTCGCCTTGGAATCGTTATACCACCGAACCCCTCTCGCCTGGCCCACAAGCTGCAATCTATGAGGCAACGCCCTAAAGGCAGGCAGACACCTGATTATCTGCTCATCAGTTACATCAAAACGCTTTGCCACCGCAACCGCGCCAGCCAGATTGGCGAGATACGCCCTGCCCGGCAACCCATACACGCTGCGAATCCCCGCAGGCACATCATCAGCCAAAAATTTTACACAAACCCGACCAGCGTCCTTCTGATATTTCGTAAACCACTTACTGCTCACCTCACCGTCGCCATTGAAAATCGAAACCGCCGGCCGATTTTTATCCAGCTTTTGATGCTGAAAGATAAGCTCCTTGGCCTTGCAGTAATTCTCGAATGTCTTATAGCGGTCCAAATGATTCGGCGTCAGATTCGTCAGCAACGCGACCTGCGGCGCCTTGTCGCTCTGGGCCAACTGCTCAATCTGAAAACTCGACAGTTCCAAAACAACCAAGTCATCGGGTTTTATCTGCCCGACAATCGTCAGCATCGGCTCATTGCCTATATTGCCGCCTAACCAGACCTTCTTGCCGAATCGACTTCGCAGCAAATGTGCCGTCAGTGATGTTGTGGTGCTTTTGCCATTGGCGCCGGTTATGCCGATTATCTTCGCGGGGCAAAGTTCAAAGAATAATTCGATTTGCGATGTAACTTTTCTACCTGCCTTGCGGGCAATCTGCAAAAATTTGTTATCCAAAGGCACAGCGGGATTAGCCACCACCATATCCGCCTGCTCAAAATCCGCCGACTCGTGCGAACCAAGATGATATTCAACATCGAGACCTTTTAATTGGGCAATTGATTCGGCAAGCGCTTCCGGCTTGGCCAAATCGGTAACGATTGCCCTCGCCCCCGCCGAGCAGGCAAACTTCACAACATCCACCCCACCCCCGAACCTCCCGAGGCCCATCACCAAAATCTTTTTGTCTCTGAAAAGACCTTCACCCATATCTCTATGAGCCAATGCGATTTCTTGCGGATATAACGCTCAGCTATAACGCGTCCTGGACGGCCTTTGCGATATCCAACTTGGCGTCGATTACGGCCTGCTCGATACACTTCTTCCAGTTGTCGCCGAACTGTTCCTTGTATTTAGGATTCTCGTATGCGTAGATAATCGAGCGAGACGCGTTAATCAGGGCGCCGTTACCGTCGTGTTTGCAGAACCGGACACAATCCGCAGCCGAGGCCCCTTGTGAGCCGTAGCCGGGAATCAGGAACCACATATTGTCATATTTTTTCCGCAAAGCCGTCGTCTCTTCCGGGCTTGTGCCGCCGATAACCATACCGATATTGCTGTAGCCGGCCTTGCCGATTCTGCCGGGCTTATTCGCTATTTCGCCTACTACAGCGGCAAGTTTCTCATACATTTTCTGCCCGTCAGAACAGGCACAATCCTGTATGACAGCTGCACCTGGGTTGCTCGCGCGAACCCATACAAAGACACCCTTACCCTGCTTGGTGGCAACTTCCGCGAATGGCTCTATACCCTCCGCCCCCGCGAAACCATTGACTGTTATCGCGTCCGGTGCAAGCGTATCCTCAAGACCCGTCAGCTCAGGGTTTTCCAGATGTGCCGACGCGTATGCCTCAGCGGTGTGGCCTATATCACCTCGCTTCACGTCCCCGATTACCTCAACGCCAAGCTCATTTGCCTCTGAAATAAGTGAATAATAGCTTTCTACTCCCTGCCAGAGATATTTTTCAAAAAACGCTATGTTGATTTTCACCGCCGGAACTATCGGCGAGACAATCCGCAGCACCTGCGTGCAATAATCGAATATTGCATCGACCGCCGAGTCCACGTCGAACTCGTCATTCATATCCTGTCTGTTCGTTATCGCAGCGGGCAGCCGGCTGTAAACCGGGTCTAAGCCCACAATCAATGGTGTTCGCTTGCTCTTTATCGCTTCAACCAGCCGGTCGCCAAAATGATTAGCCATATTATTATAAATCCTTTCTTATTTGATTTTCATTTTTCACTTTAAGCTACTTGTATTTTGCCTTACTATAACCGCCCGATTGATTTCTAACAAGCTTTCAGTGGCAATAAGATGAAAAAAGATTCAGAGAAAATGAAAAAAACGAACGTCAAAGCATACTTCTGGATCGCAATCCCTCTTGGGCTCGTGTTATTGGCGTTTGTCCTGGTAACGCACAGACCAAAGAACTACACCCCGTTTCGAATCGCCGACCAGAACCAAATCAGCACATATCTGAGTCACTATCTGATGCCGGCAATTTACAACAACTCGCAGCTTGATGCCCCCTTTGAGGTCGTAATCACTGAAGAAGGCCTGAATGATATAATCGCACGCTGGCGCCAGCCGGTAAAATTCAATAACATCACCTTCACTGACCCGCAGGCAATTTTGACGCAAAAGCAAATTATACTTATGGCGACAGCACGAACACGCTATGCCAATCCTGTTTTGACTATCAGGATAACTCCCGCGATAGATTATTTCGGCCAGTTAAATATCCACGTTGACAGCGTATCTCTCGGCGTGGCTGGCATCACAACAGTCGCAAAATCAATGGGTAACAAAGCTTTTGCTGACTGGCTTTCGTTCACAGGCACAGAGCCGAATGATATCGCCGCTCAAGTATGCCGGTCGCTGCTCAATGATGAGCCGTTTGAGCCGGTCTTCAAAGTCGGCGACAAATCTCTGCGCATTTGCAAAATCAAGCTCGAAAAAAAGAAAATAACCGCCCTTTTGCTTCCACTTTCCGACGCACCACGCCCCCTTTCCAAAACCAAAACTTACTGAATATTAGGTCACTTTATAGGACCATAGCAAAACCGCCCGTATGAAAGTCCGCGATTCCTTTATTCTGGGGCGGAAATACCGCACTATCCCCCAAAAGGCCGTCTAAATGCTCAATCCGTCGCAGTTTAACAACGATATAAAGAGCATAATTTGGGTTTCAATTATTGGGGTGTTTTCTATTAATTGAGGACGACGTATGAGTACTTTATTGACAGAAAAACCGGGCGTCACGAGTGCTGACGAACGCGAAAACCTGCTCAAACAAATTCAAAGCATCAACAAAGAATTCCAGGACTTCGTGTATATCATATCTCACGACCTGAAGGCACCATTGCGCGCCATAAATGCGCTGACCGAATGGATTGCCACGGATTATGCTGACAAGTTCGACGCCGACGGAAAAGAACAGCTTAAGATGCTCACTGCCCGCGTAAACAGGATGCAAAATCT
>JBEKAT010000155.1:0-4246 GCA_050015775.1 Sedimentisphaerales bacterium
GTTGATTCACTGCGTATTGAATCGGCTAAAAGGTCATTGAGTCGGCTTCTTGTCTCGTCCAATTTGGCGATTATATCGGCTTTGTTGGCATGGGCGATGTCTTCGGTGCTAAAATCAAGGTCCGCTTCAAGCCGGCTGAGCAGGTCGAGAATTGATTCACGAATTGATTTAGACAAGTGTCCTAATCGGCCCGCCAGCAGGTTTTCCGCGGCGGCAAGCTGAAACGTGTTCGAGGCGGTAATCACTTCGTTGACGGCCTCCGCCTGCGCGAGGTCGATTTTGTTATTGAGATATGCCCTTGCGGTAAACTCGCCTGCCGAGGCAGTTCGGGTGCCGAGTTCCAATAACTTTTCCATCAACGCCTCGGTGATTGCCTGATTTGCCCAGAGGTGTATTTCGGCTAAGTCATCTCCCGTGTAGGAATGCGGCTGACGAAAAAGGTAAACGAGGCAGTCGAGATTCATAATTTTGCCGGAAGTGATACCGGGATTGCCGGAGACAGGGGGAGTCACAATCCGGTTGAGGATGTCAATCGTTTCAGAACCGGATATTCGTAAGATTACACGGTGGTTGTTACTCGGTGAGCTAACAGCAAAAATTGTATCTTGCAACGCATACATCGCAAACGAAAAAGGGGCCTGACCCCTTTTTTCCCGTTACCCGCTATACGCTGTCCTTTACATTTTGAAAAACGGTTTTGGCTTCTGCTTTTTGACTTTGCCGCCGGTTTTGCTCGTTACGGGGACGAGGTTTTCCGCATGCAGTTGTTCCTGTTTGGCAATGTGCTTTTTTATGATGTATTGCTCAATGACGCCGCCGAAGACGCTGGCCATAATGTAAAGATTCAGGCCTGATGGCGAATTGTACAGCATCAAAGGGAACATCACGGGCATCATAAACATCATAATTTTCTGCTGCTGCGCGGCCTGTGGGTCGGCGGCGGCCTGGGCGGGCATAAGTTTTTGCTGGAGGTAAAACGCCACGCCCATCAAAATTGGAAGCAGGTTAAACGAATCAAGTTTTATGCCTAACGGCAGTGTAATCGCTGCGAATCTGACCAGGGCGTCAGGGGCCGAGAGGTCCGTAATCCAGAAGGGCAGGAATTGTGCGCCGCGAAGGTCGATACTGGCGTAAACTGCGCCGTACAGGGCAATCCATATCGGCATCTGGACCATTGTCGGCAGCATACCCATAACCGCCGCGGAGTGAGATACGCCGTATTTTTTCTGCACCTCGGCGATTCGGCGATTCATCTCCATCATGTTTTTGCCGTATTGTTTCCTTATTTCCTGCACTTCGGGCAAAGCGTTAAACTTCGCGTATTTGCTCATTGACACCTGGCTTAGTCGGGTGAGCGGGTGGAGAAGCAGCCGGACGAGAAGAACGAGTATGATGATTACGATACCGTAATTGGGGATAAATATGTAGAGCCATTTCATCAGCGCCAGTATCCCGAACCCCAGCGGGTATATGATTGCGGCCGGACAGCAGCACGCCATAAAATCGATTGTATGTACGAAGCTGAGATTTTTATACATCTCGTTTTTATCGAACAGGGATTTATCCTTGGGGCCGAGGAAGAGCTTGAAGTTAAATGTTTTGTTTCCTGCCGGGGCGAGCGTGATAACGGTTGATTTCAGGTCGATGCCGATGGTTTCGTCACCGCTGTTGAGCTGGTAATCGCCGTCGGGATTTGCGCACCACCCGGACTTGTCGGTTATCCAGTTGCAGAAATTAGTATTCGCGTCGGGTGTTGGAATGACAATAGCCGCAAAATATTTGCAGGTGATTGCCGCCCAGAGAAAACCCGCGTTGTGCTGGGCGAGCTGTCTGCTTTCCGGCGTTGTGGCCTTTTTGAGTTTACTGATATCGAGAACGGTGCTGATAACCTCTCCTCTGGTGTCCCTGAACGCGGCGATTGTTTTTCTTGAGTCGGTTCTCGGGTCGTCTCTTTTGATGCCCGTGGGGCCAGTCAGCTCGAACTGGATTTTATGTTCATCGGACGAGAGATTCTCTACGGTTAAATCGCAGTCGAGGTCATAGATTTTTGGAGTGACACGATAGGTCTTAATCAGTTTGATAGCGGATTGGCCTGTGGTCTTGTTTTTTATAATTGCCTCAAAACGGGCGATTTGTGGGCCGTTCTGCGAAGTTTCAACGTCGGATGTTATCCAGTCGAGTTTGTCTAAACGAAACTGGGACTGATTATCCAGTATAAGCATCCTGCTGCCCATTGAGAAAGCAGGCGTGCCGTCGAGGTTGACCGTTGGCGAGAGCATAGCAAGCGGCTGTGGATTTTTGTGGTCGCGGTCGTCGAATTCGCTGAGCGTGGCTTTGCCTATGGCTGCGCCGCGAGAGGTGAGGTCGAGCAGGAATTTGAAACCGGTGTTCGGGTCGAGCGAGCCGAGGGTAATGGTTTTTGGATTTCCGCCGACTGCGCTAAAGCCGGGCTGGGGAGCCGGCTGCATTGAGGGAGTTTCGTTGGCTGCAAGGATTACACAGGGCGAACAAAAAACAATTAAAACAATCGCCAAAATGATTTTGAATCTCATATTACGCTCTCTTATCTTCCTTCTGCGAGTCGGTCGGCGTTGAAGGTGTCGAGCTGGCCCAGCGCTCTAATTTTTTCGGCAGTGGTTTTATAATCGTATTCGAGGCGGACGAAGTGCACCTCGTTTTCCTCGATGTAAACGTAGCTGGTGCGGTTGTCGCGGTCCCTCGGCTGGCCGACCGAGCCGATATTGATTATTGCTTTTTCGTCTTCGACAATCGGATAGACGTTGCCTAATTCGCTCGGCAGATAGAAATCCGGCTCGTCGAGGAATACGCCGGGCAGATGTGTGTGGCCTACGAAGCAGATGTGTTTGACCCGCTCGAAAAGCAGACGGACTTTTACGGGGTTGGTATAAACATCGTCGGGGAAAATATACTCGTTGATTGGCCTGCGCGGCGAGGCGTGGATGAAATCGATTGAGGCGGCGACGTCGCCGAGTTTTGCCTTGACGGTCCTGCGCATCGGCAGTTTGCCTAAAAATTCCCAGCGTTTATTCCTTGCCTGCTTGTCCGGTTCACCTTCGAGATTGAAACGGGTCCAGAAGCTGGCCTGTTCCGCGCCGTAGTTGAAGTTGGTCGGCTCGTAAAGCGTGGCGTAATCGTGGTTGCCCAGGACGCACCATTTGGTTTTGTTGATAACTAGGTCAAGACACTCTCGCGGATTGGCGCCGTAGCCGATGACGTCCCCGAGGCAGTAAATGGTTTTTATGCCCCGGCTTTCGATGTCCGCAAGGACGGTCGTCAACGCCTCGATATTCGAATGTATGTCACTTATTATTGCAAACATAGTTAACTCACGCCCGATTACCCTTTATGCCTCAAGATTGCATAACGCAAAGACAACTTCATAACAGAAAAAGCGTCAAAAGGCCAGAGTATTTGTTGCTTTTTCGCGGTTCAAAGAAAACCCTCGTGATAAATCAGGTAGCTTTTGCTGAGATGCTATATGGTTGCTTTGATGAGAATTGTCGCTATAATACGCGGGTAGCGGCAGCAAAACGACCAATACTTCGAAGGGAAATATCTTGACGGATACGAATTTACTCGAAGCCGGCGGATTAGTGAAAAAGTATTCTGGAAGGGCCGTGGTCAACGGCGTATCCATCACAATCGCGCATCGCAGCATCGTGGGCCTGCTTGGCCGAAACGGCGCGGGCAAAACCACCGCTTTCAGAATGATTATAGGGATGATAATCCCCACCGCGGGCCAGGTCGTTTTTGAAGGCAATGACATCACGGAGCTGCCGATGTTCAAAAGGGCGCGTCTTGGTATCGGGTATCTTTCACAGGAGCCCAGTATATTCCAGCGGCTCAGTGTGCGGGATAATCTTTACGCCATTCTCGAAACAATGGCTGTTACAAAACAGCACAGAGAAAGCCGGGCCGACGAGCTGATTGAGCGTTTTGGCCTGACCGAAGTGGCCGGCAGCGAGGGGCGGTTTTTGTCTGGCGGCGAACGCAGAAAACTCGAAATCGCACGCGCTATGGTAACGGAGCCATCCCTGATTCTTCTTGATGAACCCTTTAGCGGCGTTGACCCCATTACCGTCCAGGAACTGCAAAATGACATTCGTCATCTTGTCGCCTCCGGCGTCAGCATCCTGATTACAGACCACAACGTCGAAAGAACGCTCGAGGTGGTCGATAAGGCCTATATCATCGACCACGGCAAGGTTTTGGCGGAAGGCACCCC
>JBEKAT010000156.1:0-4103 GCA_050015775.1 Sedimentisphaerales bacterium
GCTTACCGTCGATTTCATAACCGACGCAGACCTTCAATTCATCGAGGCCGGTAAGGGTATCAAGGTGCATCATCGCGACCGAGTCGATTCCTCCTATTGTTGCGGAATAAGAAACAACGACGGCGTCAAACCAGCCGCATCTCCTGGGCCTGCCGGTTGTCGTGCCGTACTCGTGCCCTTTGTCGCGAATGTATTGCCCGATGTTGTTATCCAGTTCCGATGGGAACGGGCCTGCGCCGACCCTTGTCGTGTATACCTTGGAGACGCCGACAAACTCATCGACCATTTTCGCGGGCACACCCGAACCGGAGGGCATACCAAGCGCGCTTACATTTGCGCTGGTGACGAAAGGAAACGTGCCGTGGTCGATATCGAGCATACTGCCCTGCGCGCCCTCGAAAAGAATCGACTTGCCTTCGGCAATAGCGCCGTGTAAGTATTCCGTCGTATCGATGGTAAAGGGCAGAAGCTTCCGGGCGTAGGATTTACATTTTTCGATTATCGCTTCAGCTTTCATCGGCTCTGCTTTATACAGGGCACAGAACAATCTGTTTTTGTAATCCACAATTGTTCGCAGTTTCGTCTCAAGTGAGGCAAGGTCGTGCAGGTCGCCCATTCGAACGGCATAACTTCTGCCCATCTTGTCGGCGTTGCAGGGGCCGATACCGCGAATGGTCGTGCCTATTTTCTTCTTGCCAAGCGCCTCTTCGCGAAGCTGGTCTTCTTTCTTGTGATAATCCAGCACCAAATGGGCGTTTTCACTGATAAAGAGTCGATTGTCTAATTTGATGCCTTTTTGGGCAATGGAATCGATTTCGCCGAGCAGCGTTTCGGGGTCAACGACGACCGCGTTTGTGATTACGCACATTGTCTTGGGCCTGACCGCGCCGCTGGGCAAAAGGTGCAGCGCGAATTTATCGTTGCCCACCACAACGGTATGGCCCGCGTTTGCGCCGCCGTTATAACGAACGACGACGTCGCTGTCTTCGGCGAGGATATCCACGACCTTACCCTTGCCTTCATCGCCCCACTGCAATCCTATAACGCACCGATTCACAATCGCCCTCTTAATTTGTTGTTTAACAACCGACAAGATTAACCCCCGACATAAAATCGGGGGCTTATCACAAAAAGAAAAGTCTAATCGCCAATAGGAAGGATTTCAACTTATTTTCGCGACGAGATGGTCCAGTATGGCTTTCAGGTTGTCGTAGTCCCTGTCGCTGATTTTACGGTCGATTTCTTTGCCGTCGAGGGTTTTGTAAGTGAAGGTAAAATGGCCCTTCACGTCGAAATCGGTCTTGTCGATTTTCTGGACTGAGTCGTAAGGGATGCTGGTTTTGCCGTCAATTACAAGGGCGTTGTCTTCCGCGACAACTTTTTTATTGCGGAGAACCAGCAAATACACACCTAACAACGCCGCCGCGCCCACAAGATAAGCCGGCGCTTTCTGATTAAATACCATTGTGCCGTCGGGCTTGCCGTCAGGGGAATGCTTTTCCTTAAATGACTCATTGAAGTGGCCATCATAAACGCAATAAGCGGCGAAACCAACCAGGACAGCCATATAAATCAGGTATGTTTTTATCTTGTACTTGCTTGCGGGAGCTATCAGGGCCATAGCCAATCTCTTTCAATGTTTATGTCAATCGCTTTTGCGCGATAACATTGATAAGCGGGCGAACAAGATTTGGGACAATTTTGTCCGCCATCAGTTCATCAGCGAGCATACACTGCCGGTCAAAAGATTCCAGCATGTCGAATTTGCCGGAGGCGGCACGATACTGGCGAACGGTAAAAGACAAGCTTATCGCCTCTTCGAGCGTCTGCGGCGGCTTGTCGGGGTCGAAGATACTGGTTCGGGATTCTATGCTGATTCTCGCCTGTGTGCGGCAGTCCTCGGACAGCGCCACTACTATCGAAGGCGAATGGTCGATTGCCTTTGCGAGCGGCAGGTCCAGCAGGCAGTTGAACGCCGAGGAACCAAGGGCTTCCGCGATAATCTGGTCGTGATTGCCGACGCAGTAAAAATCCATAGCGTAGGTGATATCCAGGGAATCCACGTCAAGGTGACTTATCCCAAGCATATACGGAATCAGGCCGAGGACAAACTTGTCCTGGCTGTAAACCTCCTCGAAGTCCACCGGGTTGACGATGCCTGAGCCGACGCGGTCTGTTTCGAGGGCCACCCAGCGATACTGGCCGCTGTTGTGGTCCTCTTCGAGGCAATACTCGCTGTTTTCGCGCCGGGCAAAAGAACTCATAGTGGGATATTGCTTTTGAATACGCTCAAAAAACGCAAGAACGGTATCGCTCTGGAGAGGCAGGTCAAGCTCGGTATTGACAAACATATCCAGATAAAAGTCATCGCACAGGGAACTATAGCCATTGGCCATAATTGAAGCCACCCTCAAAACAAACCATCCAAACATCGACCCGGCGGTATCCGCAATTCGGCGGATATCCCCAAACCCGAGTCCGCTGTCAATTATACGTTAAAAAGCGCGCTTTGCCAGTTTTTTTTGAGCCGGATTTGCAACCAAATAACACGGTAGTTCAAATATTCTTTACACACAGGCGTTTCAGGTCGGGGTCAGGCAGCATCATTTCGGCAACAATAGCCGCGATTGTCGCAAGAAGCATTGAAACGAAGGTATGCATCGCACACCGCATAACCATGTCCGAAATCCCGATTTCGCTGCCACGGCTAAGCATCGCGGCGGCAATAGTAGCAAATATCCCAATAGCCGCGCCGGAGATGGTCGCGGTAACAATTCGCTTCCACAATACCGCCCCGCCGGCGCCGAGGGTTACAGCAGCCCCGCAAAGCACCGGCGCCAAAATAACAAGCCACCAGAGGTCTCTTAACTGGGGCAGCTTCCAATATTCGTCTAAGTAAATGTTATATGCGACAGCAAATGCCGCAACCGCAGCGATGACACAGCCGACCGCGTGCCAGTAACGGAGCGGAAACGCTGAACGGATTTCGGCGCGACGAACCATACGCCTGCGAATCGTCAAAGGCCAGTTGTAGAACAAGCAGAACACCCATCGCTCCAATAACGCCCCCCTCTCGCCAAACACCGGCACTATGTGAACCATTTCGGTTGCCCAGTGCCCCGCCATAAACCTCGCGAGAGTTGGATAACGATACGTCATCTGGATTGGAAACGCCAGATAACCTATATACTTGAAGAAACTAAGAAACAGCGCAATGTTGTAATCTTTGAAACTACGGTCATGAATCGCTAAGCTAACGGTGTAACACCCTCTTGCAATTGAACCGGGAGAAATAGGTATAACCTGAAACAGCAAAACAATGCCCACCCCTATCGCCCATGCTTTTTCGCGGGGCATTTCAGGGTGCATATATACATAAGCAAATGCACATATCAGCGCGACGATATGCGTCGTCGGCATCAGCAGCAAATGAACGACCAAACTCACCAAGTACTTTTGAATATATGGCTCGTTAACCTGGGCAAGAATAGTGTCGGCATCGGAATCGGTAAGTATATGCTTTTTGCGCCCCTCGGCGACCATATCGCGAAGCCACTGTTCGCGCATCGCAGCACTAAAATACAACTGGAAAGGCCTGATGAATATGGCGGAAAGTTTCTCATTTCTGAAAACCGAATCAGTCAGAAAACGATGCAGGTCCGCGGAGATAAGAAGCAAGAACGGCAAATGCAGGAAGAAACGCCACGGCTGCTCATAGATTTTTAACGTCTGGCCGATGCTGATGCGCCCGCATCGATACCAGCCAATTGTCTTTTCGATAATTTTCCCCCTGACCGCCCTGCAAAAGTAATCCCAGCGAGTAAACATCTCCGTATAGTGGCGTCGCCAGTCGGCCCTTGCCCAGAGCCGGCGGAAAATAGTGCCGAGGAAAGGTATCAGGCCGAGAAGCAAAAACATTACCGCCCGCGATTTTTTGCCATGGAGCTTTGCCTCCCATTCGTCGTCGATGAGATTGCGAACCTTCCAGCCGGTTATAGAGCCGTCTAAAATTTTCGACCATAATTTCCCGTCGTAGAACAGCCGAATACCATTATGTGTGAAATCAGGGACGCTACTGCGGTATATTTGTTCGTCGGCCTTAA
>JBEKAT010000157.1:0-3995 GCA_050015775.1 Sedimentisphaerales bacterium
ATCGGCTGCTGGGGAAATGGGTTTTCTCTCTCAAAGGCAAACATTAACTTTTTCTTTAGCGGTTCCTGGACATCCAGTAATTAAACACAAAAGCAAGCCATAACTGTCTGGCGTTATCGGCCTTGTTGTTAATATGCGCGTTAAACAGCCGTTGAACATAATCATAGTTCAACAAGTTGTGCTCGTAAAACTTCTGATTAACTAAAAACTCCCGGATTAAATCGCTGGTTCTAATCCACGAGCTAACCGGCACCGTAAATCCCCTTTTCGTCCTGTGCACTATCTGTCGGGGCAGGTATTTATCGGCTATTCTTTTCAAAAACCATTTAGTCGTCAGGCATCTGATTTTATATTTATCCGGAAGCGACAAGACCAGCGGCACCAGACGATAGTCCAGATACGGCACTCGCGCTTCCAAAGAGACCAACATCGAAGCAAAGTCAACTTTTTTGAGTATGTCCTCGGCAAGATAGTTATGGATGTCGTTCAACTGCACCGAAAGCAAACTGTCTTCGCCGCCACAGGGGATAAGTTGCTCGTCCGGAATAAAACCATTAGTTAACAGGTCTTTCCTGTTCGCCTCTGTGAATGTCGCCATCCAGTTCAAATGCCGCCTGTTGCAGCCCGCGTCGAAATCCCGCAGAAACCTTTTCATCTTAAAGCTGAGAGTTACTTTTTTGTCCGAAGGCGGAATCATATTCACAAGGAATCTGGACAATCCGGCAACGGGGGCAGGCACA
Source organism: Sedimentisphaerales bacterium (assembly GCA_050015775.1). Classification (GTDB taxonomy): domain Bacteria; phylum Planctomycetota; class Phycisphaerae; order Sedimentisphaerales; family Anaerobacaceae; genus Fen-1362. Next base: position 741 of record JBEKAT010000157.1, read on the forward strand.
AATTTAGCCAGTTTATACGCCATGTAGGTGTCATAGCCGCCGAACACCTCGTCGCCCGCGTCGCCCGACAGTGACACCGTAACCCTCTGGCGGGTAATTTTCGACAACAGGTACGTCGGGAAAACAGAAGAATCGCCAAACGGCTCATCCATCGCTCCGATTATCTGCTGGATAATATCTTCATTGACGTCCATATATTCGTAGTGATGGGCCGTCTTGATATACTCAGCCGCAATCTTTGAGAACTCCAGCTCGTTGTAGGACTGGTCTTTGAAGCCGATTGAGAAAGTATCGAAGTCCTTTTTGTTTTTAGCAATTATTGCGGATATGAGCGACGAATCGACGCCGCCCGAAAGGAAGCTTCCCACGGGTACATCAGCAATCAATCGCTTCATTACGGCATCGCTGAGAATTTCCTCGATCATTTCCAGCCGGTCATCAATAGCGATATCCTGACGTTTAGCTATTTCAGCTTCAAGGTCATAATATTTTGAAATGGACAGTTTTTTGGTATTGAGGTCAAAAAGGATGCTGTGAGACGGTTTGAGTTTTCGGCAATTTTTGTAAATCGTGAAATCGCCGCCGATGTACTTCTGGTAGAAGAAGAAATTCACGCCTGCGGGATCGGTTTCAAGGGAGATACGATGTTTTTTGATTGCTTTTAGTTCCGAGGCGAAGATAAAACACTGGCCGTCAAAATAATAATAAACCGGCTTTACGCCGAACCTGTCACGAGAGATAAACAGAGTTTGTTTGTCCCTGTCATAAATGCAAAAGGCCCACATCCCATTAAATTTTTCGACGCATTTGTCGCCCCAGCGGTGATAGGCAACCAAGATGGCTTCGGTATCCGTGCCCGATGTGAATTTATAGCCGAGGGATTTGAGCTCGCTACGTATTTCCTGGAAGTTGTAAATTTCGCCGTTGAATACAATGGCAAGGTTCTGAAAATACATCGGCTGATGGCCCTTTGGGGACAAATCAAGAATCGATAGGCGTGTATGCCCCAGCGAAACCTTGTCATCGAGATACGTTCCGTGGTCGTCGGGGCCGCGGTGCCGCATCGCCTCGGTCATCGCCTCGATTGTCCCGTTGTCCTTCCAGTTAAAGCCGGCTATTCCGCACACTACTTACTGCTCCTGCTGACCATTTCAGCATAAACTTCTGTCAGTGTTTTGCTCTCGAATTCCGTCTTAATCGTATATCGTAAAATCGACGTCAGCCGATTCAGATACATTTTCTGGCCGAGCTTTGTTCTTACAAAAGGTGTTTTGCCGGGCAGAACCTCCATCGAGTGAAACATCAGGTTCAGCACCGGCAAGGAATAGTTTCTCGTGAATTCGGCGACGAGCGATTTCATCTCAAAGGCCGTCATATGCGTAGGCCGCAGCCATCGATAAAACATCCACCTGCCGGGCAAAAACGGCAATCTCTTTCCCGAAACAGTAATGGGCACTTCCAAAATTGTGCTGCTACCCGGTGAATAATAATCCGTTTGGGAAATAAAATACGGCTGCTTCGGCGCCCGCGAATGGTCCGGGCCGCCGTAACTTCGCCAGTCCGTATCAGGCGTTACCGAGCTATCGACTTTGTAGCCTAGTTTCTCCAGCGCCTTTATCGTATCCAAATCCGCACCGTATCGGGCCGCCCTGTAAGATATGGGCCTGACGCCTAATTTATTTTCAATCAGCTCGGTTAGATTTTTTATCTTGGCCGATTCTACTTCTGCATCATAAGCGAAACAGGGGAATTCATCACTGGCAGTTCCGGAGATATCTTCGTGTTTTCTTTGCGGCTCGATATATTCGCTGTGAAGGTGAGCCCCTATCTCCGCGCCTCGTCCGAGTTCTTCTTTGAGCGCCCGGCAGCACTGATCATTTGCCGCCACTTCAGGGGAAACAAAATAGACCGGCTTTATGCCGAACTTATCCCAGATGGGGCGAAGGATATGGGGTATCCCGAAAGTTACGGATTCAAAGGTCAGCGGCCGCGAGCGCCTCCAGTGCACGTCGCAATCCGGCTCAGTATCTATCGTTATACAAATAATTCCTGCCATTTTGTTTTCGCCGACTATTTTTTACCGAGAACCTGCTGATAAAGTTTTACATATCCATCCGCAACTTTGTCCCAGCCAAAACTTTCCGCTCGTCTCCTTGCCAACGCACACATCGCGTTGTAGGCCTGTTTGTTTTCAGCCAGATTATTTATGGCCTCGGCGAGCGCTTCCGCGGAGTCGGTTCCCACGACAACACCATTACCAGAAATCAATTCTTCCACGCCCTCGCACTTCGTAGTTATTATCGGCAGGCCCGACGCCATCGCTTCGAGCATAGCGTTGCTCATTCCTTCCTGCATACTGGCGCTGACGAACATATCGTGGGCGCCATAAACATCGGGCATCTTCTCGGATTCGATTCTGCCGGTCAGGTTGATGATATCAGCCAGTTTTTTCTGCTCAACAAGATTTTCCAACTCGTCAAGCAGTCCCCCGCCGCCTGATATTGTCAGGCGAACATTTTTGCCCTGTTTGCTTAATATCTCGACTGCCTCGACGAGCATTTCGAACCTCTTTGTTACCGACAACCGGCCAACAGTAAGGAGTTTCAACTCGCCGGATAATTCCCTGCTCGACGCCGGATGAAATTTATCCAGGTCGATACCGTTTGGAATGATATCTATATTTGCCGAAGGTAAAAACCTCAGCGCCCTGTTTTTCAGACCTTCGCTGCATGCCACAAGCACCGAAGCATCTGCCCAGATTCGTTTCAGAAGCGGCCCCAGCAGTTTGTATTCGAACTGCAGCCTGGCGTGTCCGCCGGGGACATCCGAGCCGCGAAGCGAGATTATATACGGCAGGCGATTAGCTGTCCTGTAACACAGCCAGCCGGTGGGCAGACCAAAAAACGCGTGAACGAGGTCGTAACGGTTTTCCTTCAGCAAACGCCGATAAGGCGGCGTGGCACGGGCAACCCATTCGACGACCTCAATCTTGCGCCAGTAATGCAGATTTTTCTTGTGCACGCCGACGGTGTAAATGGTGATATTATCCGACAGCTTTTGAACCACAAAACCTGGTTTCGGCGCCGACGCGAGCACATCCACCTGTAAATTGCTTTTTCCGGCGTACTGTTTGAGTATGGCCAGATGGGCCTTGCCCGCTCCGCCGCCGATGGGCGGAAACTCATAATTGAGCATCATAATCTTCATTTTACAGTTGGTTTCCCGTCGTTGCTTTTCTCGATAATTACCGTCATA
>JBEKAT010000158.1:0-4392 GCA_050015775.1 Sedimentisphaerales bacterium
CGAAGACGTATTTTACCGTGCCATCCGGGTCCGTCAGCTTATCAACAATCTCCAGTTTGGAAATATAGCAGCCCTCTTCGACAAGTTTGGCTCGAAAAGATTTACTCAACGTGGTGATTGCGGAAATATCGTTCACGCCGCGGGCCTGAATCGCGCTGAAAATATACCCTGCAATGTATTTGGGCTGGCCCAGCCCCGTAACGAGGCGCTCAAGCTGGGCAAGCGTCTTTGATTTAAGGTCTTTTTCCACAGGAAGGTATTTTACCAGAAAAAAGGAAAAAAGGGTCAGCCTTCTTCGCCCTGCGTAGCGGACTTCACTGGGCAAAATCGTAGCCCTAAGGCGAATACAGGCTACGAAGGCCGCGTAGCAGGGGAGTCTTTTTCTTATAGCACTGGGTTAATCTTCCTCTTTATCGACAGCGGCGTAACCCTGCTGGCCCTCATTGACATACGACGGGTCTTCTGTTTTCTGCCCGCTGGCTTCCGAGACCCTCTACGACGGGTCTTCTGTTTTCTGCCCGCTGGCTTCCGAGACCCTCTGTTTTTCCATCTCGTCTCGCAACTGCTCCCAGTCCTCAACGCCCATCATCACCTCGCGCGCCTGGCTGCCCTTGTATTCGCCGAGGACGCCCAATGCGGCCATTTGTTCTATCATACGCGAAGCACGGGCATAGCCGACACCCAGCCGACGCTGCAACAGTGACACGCTGCCGCGCTTGCTGTCGAGGACTATCCGCACGGCGTCGTCGAACAACTCATCGGCTATCATATCGGTTGTGTCCGGCTGGCCAAGCTGTGTCAGCTCAGGGTGGAACTGCGGCTCAGCGATTTCCTTGAGATGCTTGACTATCCGCCGAACCTCGTCGTCGCTGACAAATGTACCCTGCGCGCGAATAAGGTCACTGGTGCCCGGCTTCAAAAACAGCATATCGCCCTGGCCTAACAGCGTCTCTGCGCCGTTCTGGTCAAGGATAATCCGGCTGTCCATTCTCGCCGCGACCCTGAAACCGATGCGCGTGGGCATATTGGCCTTAATCAGGCCTGTAACAACCGTCGCCTGTGGTCTCTGCGTCGCAAGCACAATATGAATCCCCACCGCCCGGCTCTTCTGCGCCAGTCGAACGATATGCGCCTCAATATCCTTGGCCGCGGTCATCATCAAATCCGCCAGCTCATCGATTACTATCACAACGTATGGCAATCTCTTGGGAATCTTCGCCTCTTCATCGGGGCTTACCGGCTCAAATCGCCTTACGATTTCTTCGGTCCCCAGCGCGTTGTATTCGCCGATATTCTTGACGCGGGCCTCAGCAAGCAGGGCGTATCGCTCGTCCATCTTGATTGTCGCCCATTCGAGAATCTGAACTGCCCGCCGCGTCTCGGTAACAATCGGCGTCATCAGGTGCGGTATGGTATTAAATGCGGTCATCTCGACCATTTTCGGGTCGATGAGAATCATTTTAACTTCATCAGGCCTGCGGGTCAGCAGCACGCCGGCGATTATGGTGTTAATGCACACGCTTTTGCCCGACCCGGTCGTGCCCGCGATAAGCAAATGAGGCATACTCGCCAAATCAGAGACCAGCGCCTCGCCGGAGGAGTCCTTGCCCAAAAACAGCGGTATCGCCATACCTTCCGGCTTGCTGCCCGCCAGTTGCAGCATATCCTTCATACGCACGCGTTCTTTTTCGCTGTTGGGCACCTCGACGCCGATGGTATGTTTGCCCGGCAATGGTGCAACAATGCGAACTGCGCCCACGCCCAGCGCGCGGGCAATGTCATTGGAAAGCGAGCTTATCTGGCTGACCTTGACGCCCGCGGCAAGCTGTAACTCAAACATAGTAACCACAGGCCCCGTCTCCGCGGCCACGACTCTGGCGGAAATATCGAACTCATTGAGCAACCCTTCCAGCGCAACCGCCTTGGCTTTGACAACCTTTTCCTGCACGGAGGCAAATGTGTGCTCCGGCTCATCAAGCAAATCTATGGGCGGCATCGTGTAATCGTTATAGCTGGGCGGCTCATAGGGCTGTGTTGGCTTTTTCAGTGTCATCGGCTGCAACCTCGCCTGGGCGCCAGCAGGAGCCGGCCCGCCTTCGATTGGTATCTTGCCGCGAAGATTAGATTCAACGTCAGTGTCCCCGTCTGGTAACTCATGCTCGTCTGTGGACCCGGATAACGATGGGCGCAATTCCGTCTTCTGTCTTCCGTCCTCCGTCTTCTGCCTGACGCTGAGCCGACGCCATATTTGACCAAGCGCCCTCGACTGCTCCGACCCTGTCAGCCACTTCGGCGCCGCAAAACCGAGCGTCTTGCGAATTATAAAACCAATCGCGCCAAAGAACACCGCCACAACCTGGTCGGCCAGCAATATCATCCCGACAACCCAGGTGGCTCCAAGAAGTATGGCCGTGCCAAGAGTGGCGAAATGGCTCCGCAAAAACTCCGCGGTGGCGACCCCGAGTACGCCGCCCGAACCCGTCGGGAACCCGTAGATGCCGTGCTGCGTAAAACAATAAAATGTCGTTGAGGCAGCGGTTGTCACCAGGACAAGACCCGCGCCTCGCAAGGCCGGCTGTTCTATCTCAATGTCGGCGACTTTGGCAACCGCAAAATAGAGACCGGAAATCAGCATAACAAAAACGCCGGGGCCGATGTAATACAGCAAATAATACGCAAATAATGCCCCTGCCGAGCCGCACCAGTTGGCTGCCGGCTTATTGTGCGGATACACAAATTTGCTTGGCCAGTCGCCTATATTAAAACTAAGACATCCGCAAAACAGCACCAACAGCCCCGCCACAAGAAGACATTGCAGGGCCTTCACCTTCATCCTTTTGTCCTTCACCCGGCTCATAGCAAATAGCGTCCTATAATAAATAACGTCCGTGAAAACAACAGCCGCCTGTACTGCAAAGCAACTATTGCTTTATCGGCAAGAACCGTGATTTTCTGTTGATAATTGGCCATTGATTATTGATGACTACGGCCCCGGCGGGCAGGACGCGATACCGCCGTCTGGAAATAACCAATTATCAACAAAAAAACCCCGCGGCAAATCCGTTCACCGCAGGGCATAAAGACGCGTTTGTATTCTCTGCTTAATTTGGCTGAGACGCCGGTTTCGTGGGCTGTTTCATATCCTGCGGCGACGTCGGGGCCTCGGGAATCCGAACCGCCACTCCCAGCCGACCAAGCTCGCCGGCAACGTCCGGCTGGTCCGGATTAAGCTGGAAACTGCGAATAAAATATTCCTTGGCGAGGTCCTTTTTATTCTTGTTGAGGAAGTAGTAGCCAAGCTGTCGATTTACCGCCGACGAATCCGGTGCCGTTTTGAGGGCCTCCTGGTAACACTTCAAGGCATAATCATCAAGTCCCTGTTTCTCGAAGGCCGTACCCAGCGACAGAAGCTGTTCCGGCATCGAGGCCACCTGTGTCATATAACCGTTGGCGACCCAGTCGGCCTTCGGCTTGTCGCCCTTGTCAAGCTGAAGCTTCACCATCGCGGCCTGGACCTCCCGGTAGGCGGGATTGAAACCCAGGGCGATATTGTAGTAGTATTCGGCCTTGGAGTAATCGCCGGCGGCGTGATATAACTGGCCCAACTCGAAATGAACGGGCGGATTCTCCCATTTCTTGTCCAGCTCCTTGAGCAGTTCGGCCTTGTGTATGTCGGCAGCGGCCCTGACGTTCTGGTCAACCCTGGCAGTGCTCGTACTACGACAGCCGACAACAAGCAATACGCAGAACATTGTCCCCGAAATTACTACTCGCAGTTTAGCGTTCATTTTTCACCTCCATGACTGTTTGTCTCGATACCCAACATCCGACGCTCGACACTCACGAATCGAGCGTCAAGCATCAATGGTATTTTGTGCGGCCGTATCGCTCTTTGCAAGAGAAAATTTTCCTCGGAATGTTAAATTTTTTTTCCCCCCGTTACCGCAGAACAAAATTAAATGTCAAGGAACTGGACTTCGAGGGCGTGGTCGCGGATGAAATCGCGCCGCTGCTCGACATCCTCGCCCATCAGGATGCTAAAGAGGCGATCCGCCTCACCCGCGTCATCGAGTTTGACGTTCAGGAGCGTCCTGGTGGCCGGATTCATAGTCGTATCCCAAAGCTGATCGGCGTTCATCTCGCCCAGGCCTTTGAATCGCTTTATCTCGACCCCTTTGCCGCCGATTTTCCTCACCGACGAGCAAACTTCACCCAGCGAAGCAACGTCGAAACTTTCCTCGGCGTTTACCAAGTGGAATTTGGTCGCCATCGCCTCGCCGCTGACCGCTCTTTCGGCCTTGAGGAGGAAATCCTTGAGGTCCAAGTCGAATTCCCGTTTTAATTTTTTCGCCTGCTCATTGATTCTGGCTACTTCGTGCAGCTCTTCAGCCG
>JBEKAT010000159.1:0-3954 GCA_050015775.1 Sedimentisphaerales bacterium
GATAGCAGCGGGATTTCTGTCCTGCCGTAATATACGATTCGAAACGTTTGAATATAGGAAAGGAAGGTACTTATGGGAAAGCAATTAGCGAAAGTTGTCGGAATTTCAATTGTGGCATTAGCGAAAATGGCTGATAGAATGCCGAAGGTAATGCCGTGAGCAGGAGACGGCTGGGCGGCGCTATTCCATGACCGCAGGATGATATTATTTGTGGAGCGGCAAACTATTTATCGTTGGGATTCGTAGAAGGGAGTTTTAATGGCTTCTATTTTTGTAAAATCAGAGAATGGCAAGGAGGATTATTACCCCTTGGGCCAGCGGACAAACGTGGTCGGGAGAGACGAGGCACTTCCAATCCAGATACTGGATAAGCATGTCTCACGCAAGCATATGCAAATTCGTTTTGATAAAAACGACGGGCGGTATTATGTGTTCGATATGAAGAGCAAGCATGGCGTATTTGTCAACGGCAGGAGAATCAACAGCGAGGCGGTATTGAGCGATGGTGATTATATACGCGCCGGGGAGACCGTTTTGCTGTTTACGACACTGGACTTTAAGGACAAAGAAAACGCTCTGTCTCACTTCAAGAAATTTGGTGAGCGGCTAAACACTACGCTCGATGATTGAGAATTAGGGGGATGTGAATTCAGGTCACTTATGTTTGTCTGAAAATATCATGGCCTATGTAGAAGTATGGAAAGAGGGGAAGTTAATAACCCGCCGTCAGGTGGATGAGGAGAAAGCCCGGAAGGGGTGCCGAATTCGACTGGGTTCCGCCGGCCAGGTTCGGGTCAAAGCAGGCGAGACAACGATTGTCGGCAAATATGAGGTCCGGATGTTCGCGGGCGACATCCCCGAAGCGAAACAGGTTACAGGAGAGGGGTCTTTAGATTTACCAGGGCCTGCGAACGCTGCATCAACGGCATCAACATTTTCCAGGACCACGGCGACAGGAGTTAGAGGGGAAACAAGTTACTTTCCTGAAATTGAAGGTTACAATATTACCGGTCGTCTGGGCGAGGGCGGGATGGGGACTGTCTGGCGGGCGGTTCAGTTGAGCACGCATCGAGAAGTGGCCCTGAAGCTTTTATCGGAGAGGAGATTTGAATCGCAGAAATCCCGGCTGCGGTTTGTGCGAGAAGTGGAGTTAACCGCGCGTCTGGTGCATCCCAATATCGCCCGGCTGTATGATAGCGGCCTGTACCGCGGGGTTTACTACTATGCGATGGAGCTTGTTGACGGAGTTCACCTGGACCAGTACGTCAAAGAACAAAATCTGTCTCAAAGGCAGATACTGGAGTTGATGTGGATTGTTTGTCAGGCGGTTCACCATGCGCATAAGCGAGGCATAATACATCGGGACCTTAAGCCGTCGAATATTTTGGTGAGCCAGGATGGCCAGCCGCATGTGCTGGATTTTGGTCTTGCCAAAACCTTTTTGAAAGAAAGTTCAGATTTTACCGTTTCGATTGAGGGCGATGTGGCGGGGACGCCGGCGTATATGTCGCCGGAGCAGGCGATGGGCCGCAAGGAGCAGATGGACACCCGAACGGACGTGTATAGCATGGGTATCATTTTGTATCAGTTTCTTACAGGAGAGTCGCCGCACGAATTATCGGGGACGCGGTTCGAGGTTGTTCGGCGGATTGTGGAAGAAGATGTGTGCAGCCCGCGAGAGATAAAAAGAGACATAGATTTTGACCTTGAGGCGCTTTTGCTGAAGGCGCTGGCGCGCGACCCGGATGACCGATACCTCTCCGCGGGCGAAATGGCGGACGATATTGACAATTACTTGAATGGCAAGCCCCTCCTTGCAAGGTTGCCTACGATGATTTATTTGTTGCGAAAGAAAATCAGCAAATACCGACAGCATATTTCGATTGCCGCTGCGGTTCTGGTTGTGTTTATCGGCATATCTTTATTCGCATATTCCAGAGGTGTCCAATCGGGAGCAAAAGTAAAAGTTGTTCAGAAGGGGCCTGAAATACAAAAGAAGGCAACCGAACTTGTCCAAACTGAGAGCGAACGCCATAGGAGTGAAGCTGAAACGATTGACGCCAACGCCAAGAGGGCTGAGCTTGAGCCGGTCACTCCTGACAAAGATGAAAAGAAAGCATCTGCTGTGCCTAAACCGCTAATGAAGGAACATCGCTCAACGAAAGGATTGCAAGAGGCGCCCAAAAATGAAGAAACTTTACGCCAGATTTCCCCCGCAGACGGCGCTGTGGTAAACGCCACGAAGATTGATTTAACATGGTCGGGAAGCAATCAGGACCTTTCATACGACGTGTATTTTGGGGATAGCTCTTCATCGGTCAGGGACGCAAATCATGAATCTCCGGAATTCAAGCAGAATCAAACAAACAAAAACTTCACGGCCACAGGCCTCGCTTTCAACAAAACATACTACTGGCGTGTGGATATGCTCGAACCTGACGGCAATGTAATTGGCGGCAATACCTGGGCAGTGAGCACCCGGCCGCCTCCTCCATCATCAGATTTGACTGTCATAAACGGCAGTTTTGAGTCGCCGACAATTACGGAGGCAGTCGTTAAGGGACATCCCGGGGAGTCCGGCAAATGGGCGGATAAATTACGTTGTGACGGATGGGTGGGAAAAGGCGGCGTGTCCCGCGATATTGTTGTTGACGGCAATCAATGTTTTTACTGGTGCGACCCACAGGATGAGTCAATCGAGCAGACAATAGGGCGTGTACCCGTGGAAGCCGGCAGAACCTATAATGTGCAGTACACACGCAAAATCGACGCCCGCCCGTCGATTGCTAAAATAAAATTCAGAGCAGAGCTGCTCATTGGCCGCGAAATAGTCGATTTTGAGGAATTGAGTAATTCTTCCTTTATTCAGGAAGAGCATCGATTGAGTTACACCAGCAACGGTTCACGTGCCGGACAGCCGATTACAATCAGATTCTCGGCCGACAGCAATAAAGGATGGCGTGGGCCGCCCGAAATGCAGTTTGTGTTCATCGATTTAGTTCTTGTTTACGATACGCCTGTTGTAAGTGATTCGGGAGAAATCCTGCCGGCCGCACATAATCGGCTGCCGCTTCCATCTCCAGAGATGACTATCATCAATGGGAGTTTTGAATCACCGACGATTGCGGAAGCAATTGCAAATGGGATAAACGGGAAGCCAAGCGAGTGGGCGTACAACATTCGTTTCAATGGTTGGGTTGGAAAAGGGGGCGCAGCCACCGCCATGGTAGCTGAAGGTAAGCAAAACTTTTTCTGGACCGACCCCCAGGATGAGTCAATCGAACAAACGCTTGGTTATTTGACTGGTGAAATTGGCAAAACCTATATCATCCAGTACACCCGTCAAATCAGCGCCAAGCCTTCGATTGCCACCTTAAAGTTCAGGGCGGAACTGCTCGTCGGTGACAAAGTGGTCGATTTTGAGGAGATTGACAACATGTTGGTTGGCAAGGCTGTTCATCGGTTGAAATACATAAGCGACCGTAGAAGCACCGGTCAACCGTTCAAAATCAGATTTGCAGCAAACTCTAACAAAAATTTCACAACTCAGTCAGAAGCCCAATATGTTTTCATTGATGATGTAAAATTCGTGACGGGCGATAGCGCAGCAAGGCGAACGAGACAACCAGCAAAATAGGAACTGGAAATTGACATAAAAGCTGTAACTTTGATGGTTCCTTGTTGGTTATCCTCTTACAGAAGGCGTATTAAATTTCAGGGACTTACAGAGTTGCCAGACGGGGGTAATATGCTATTATATCCCCTGTATTTGCAAGACGTTTCATCCAGGAGAATATCGTGTGTGCAAAGGAAGTTTCAATCCTTCAGCGAGCGAGCAAGGGAAGGTTTGCAGAAATGACCAGAGTTTTGGCCGACGAGGGCGGTTAAGATGCTCGATAGCAGCGGGATTTCTGTCCTGCCGTAATATACGATTCGAAACGTTTGAATATAGGA
>JBEKAT010000160.1:0-3936 GCA_050015775.1 Sedimentisphaerales bacterium
GGAGGGGATATTGAGTGGGTGAGCTTGTCTGATTTTCCCAACGTAGGCGAGATTGAGGAAGACGGCAAAACATTTGCCGAGAACGCCCGCAAAAAAGCAATCGGCTACGCGAAAGCAACCGGCCTTTGGACCCTTGCGGATGATTCGGGATTAATGGTCGATGCACTGAATGGACAGCCGGGGGTGAAAAGCGCAAGATTCTCAGGCGTAAAAGAGGTCAATCGAGGACTTATCGACCATAAGAATATGGCCAAGGTCTTAAAGCTGCTGGAAGGCGTGCCAAAGGAGAAAAGGACTGCTCGATTTATGTGCTGCCTGTGTTTAGCAAGTCCCGAAAAGGTTTTGATTGAGACGTCGGGGAAATTAGAGGGATTGATTATCGATAAGCCGGCGGGCGAGAACGGCTTTGGTTATGACCCGATTTTCTTCGTGCCGGAATCGAATAAGACGGTCGCCCAGATGACCTCCGAAGAAAAAAACGCGATTTCCCATCGCGGCAACGCCATTCGTTCGTTAAGGACTTATCTTGAGAAGATTCTTTAATTGTGTTACTTGGAGGTAAGCAATCCGAAATTTTCTTTTGGCGTCAGGACTACCCAGGCGCGCCAGTCGAATTTTTTTATGAATCGATGAGGAATCGGCCGGACGTCTTTGAGCCAGACAAAAATCCCGAATTGCGAGTTTGCTTTTTCCCGCCAGTACTGCTCGTCGCCGAGGATTTGCTGATTGTATTGTTTTTGTATTTGGGCAACCTGCTTGGCGGTTAGGTTTTCAAAGTATTTCACCTTTTCAACTGTTGCTGTCGCCATAACCGGGCCAGAACTTGCTTTGAGGAAGATTTTGTCGCCCGCACTTACCTGCGAAAGCCATTTTTGTTTTGTCTGGTATAGACGCGACTCGATTGTTTTGCGTCCCGCCAGTATCGCGTCCAAATACTGTTTTTTCAAAATGGCTAAGTGATGGTTCATTTTGTCTCTTATAGTGACAACAGTGTCATTTGGCAATAACTTTGACCGTTCACGATGGCTGGTTTATAATCGCCGGAGAAAATGAAGACAATAGTGAAGACAATCATTAAAAAAGTAATTGGTGTGATTCTGATTATCTATGGGGTTTTCGCGCTGTTGACCCCTCTTACGCCCGGTTCGTGGCTCGCGTTGATTGGTCTTGAACTGATTGGCGTTCGAATGTTATTTTTCAGGAAGTTTCTCAGTGATAAGCAGAAGGCGGCCCTGGACAGGTTTATGAAAAAATTCGGCGTTGGCTCGTCCGATGACAAGACCGACGAGAAAAAATAGTAACGGAAATTTTCAGATTCGCCACTGGCGCTGTCTTTGCGTTGTTTTTTCGAGGACTTCCCGGACAGTGCCCGTATCTTCGGCAATCTGGAAATCGAACATGCCCACGGCAATGAAATCCGCGCCGTTTTCAAAGGCGTATTTGAAGCCGCTTTTGGGCGATATCGCGCCCGCGGCAAGTGTCTTGAAGGCAATCCAGGGTTTCTTCTCGGTCTTCATAAACTCGATTGTCTCTTCCGGCTCAAGGCAGAACATATTGTCGTGGATTTCATCGTGGTCGTCGGATTGTTTATTGTCAACGGTGAACGGCTCGCGTTTATCCTTTGGATGGGCCGACCAGTATTTATCGTGGTGGAACGTCTTTACCCAGTAATCGGGCTCTATTTTTACCTCCCTGCACTGCTGCAAAACGTAAACTGAGTGACAGCCGACGCCCGCCTGTAAGCCCTTCTTTCGTATGTGTTCGAGTGCTTGCGGAAGAATGTCTATTCGTCCCTTTTTCACGCAGGAATCACAGGCCGCACCGTGCAGGTATATCGTTGAGGCGCCTTTGTCCGCGGCCACGTCGATATCGGCCAGCGGATTATCTTCCGACGGCTTAACGGATACGATTACCTGGATTTTGCTGATGTTTAGTTTCTTGTACTTGTTGACGATGTCCATCTGGACTACGTCGATGATAATGGTGTTGATGCCGTATTGTTCCGCGAGGCGCAGCGTCTGGAAGATTTTCTCATCTGTGTTATACGCCTTGAACAGTTTCGATACATATATCAGGTCTCGTGCGTGTGCCCATCCGCCGATTAGATTACCTCCCATAATCATCCTGCTGATTGTCAGATTGCCGAGCTTGCCTGTGGGGATTTTAGCTTCATTTGTGACGGGTGGTTTTGCTGCGTTTGGTTCATTGCCGTCCTGCATTGCGGCCAGAAGTATTCTTTCTTCCAGCCCGACAAAGCCGGCAGCTCCCACGATTGAGCCGGCGATTAGGCCCCGACGAGTCATCTTGTGCGACATAATATCGTCCTTTTCTGGGTGCAACAATATTATACAATATTCGGGAAAAGACCGGCTATGTTTTTTTTGAGCTTTTCGACACTCTTAAAGAGAATCGTTTGAAGCTCGGCCTGTTTTGCCCCCTCGATATTCTCCTGTTTGTCATCGATAAAAAGCGCCTGCCGGGCCGGAATCCCGAGCCGGTCGAGAGTAAGGTCGTAAATTTTTCTTCCGGGTTTGGCTGTGCCTTCGAGGCAGGATAAGACCGTTACGTCAAATGCGTCGTATTTTTGCTTATTTATAATTTCGACAACAGGTTTTTCGGTATTGGACAGTATCGCGGTTTTGCAGCCGGCTTTTCGCAGTCGGGACGCCAGCGAGAACATTTCCCGCCTCGGTCTATACGCTGCCGTGAATGCCTCTGTCCAGAGTGAATCGGTTTTCGGCATCGGCGCTTTGAGACGCTTAGTCATATTCGTCCAGAACTGTCGTTCGGTAACTGTCCCGGTCTGGAAATCGTTCATACATATATCGAAGGCGATTATGTATTGCTTTTCGCTGACGCCGAGCGCGTTTGCGCAATATTTGAATAATGCCGGCGCCGGGTCCTCGATTAAGACCCCGCCCCAATCAAAAATGACTGCGTTTATTTTTTCCATAAGCACAAGAGCATACTGGCCATGGTAAATAATATCAACGTCAAAGCGAGCAAGGATTGATGATTGATAAAGGGGTTGAAGGCGGTTACAATCGCCGGCTCTTTTGCGGAATGGATTGAGATATGAAGCAAAATCTCGATAAACATAAGCTGAGCAACGGGATGATATTGCTCGGCGAGCGGATGGAAGCCGTGGAATCGGTGGCGTTTAGTTTTATGTTGCCTGCCGGTGCCTCGGTTATGCCCGCGGGGTGCTGTGGTGCGGCTAACGTAATATCGGATTGGATATTCCGCGGCGCAGGCGAAAGGGACAACAGGCAATTAGGCGATGCCCTCGATGGGCTGGGCCTTCAGCGTTCAGGAGGTGTCGATAGCTCACATATCTCTGTCGGCGCGGCCTTAGAGGCAAGCAACCTGTCTTCGGCGATTGATTTGTATGGCGATATCATACTTCGCGCAAAACTTGACGATGAGCAATTTGCCCCCGCCAGACAGCTTGCAATCGAGGGCGTAAAGGGACTTGATGACGACCCCCGGCACAAGGTGATGCTGAAATTGCGGGAGCAGTTTTATCCTGAGCCGTTGGGCAGAAGCACCGCCGGTGAAATCGCCGACCTTGAGGCCCTGACGCCCGAAACGACCAGGAAGATTATCGTGGAAAATTTCAACCCGGCAAGGACCATTTTTTCGGTCGCGGGCAAATACGATTTTGGCGCGGTTGTGCGCCAGATGGAAAAGTTATTCGGCTCAAGCGTCGCCGGCCGGATCAAATCGTTGAAAACAGGCGCGAGCGGCGGACGCTACAAACACATCCTAAATGACGGCGCACAGGTGCACATTGGCCTTATGACGCCGACGGTCGTATTGCAGGATAAAAATTACTATAACGCGCGTATTGCCGTGGCGGTGCTGTCGGGCGGGATGGGCGCGAGGTTGTTTACAGAGGTCAGGGAAAAACGCGGGCTTTGCTACGCCGTCGGCGCG
>JBEKAT010000161.1:0-3845 GCA_050015775.1 Sedimentisphaerales bacterium
TTTCTTTCGCATCTCGCCGGCGTCGTGCGAATAATTTATCGCGGTATCGTAAGTTATCTCGCCCGCCTCGTATAGCTCCATAAGCGAATCGTCCATCAGGTGCATTCCCGACTTTCTACCCAGTTGAATAACATTGACAAGCATGTGGAGCTGGCGGTCTCGTATGTGTTTTCTCGCAGCCGAGTTTACGATGAGCAACTCCGTTGCGATGAAGCGACGTTTTTTGTCGGCAGACGGCACAAGCCGCTGCGCAATGACCCCCTGAAGCGAATTGGCCAATTGAGCGTAAATCTGCGGCTGCTGGTTGTCAGGGAATATCGAAACGATACGTTCGACGGTCTGCACTGTGTTGGGAGTGTGGCAGGTGGCGATAACAAGATGGCCGGTCTCCGCGGCGACAAGGGCCGTGGCGGTGGTGTCCATATCACGCATCTCGCCTACGCAGATAACATCGGGGTCTTGGCGCAGAACGTGGAATAAGGCGCTGTCAAACGACTTCACATCGGTGTAGAGTTCCTGCTGGATTATGATGGCCTTTTTGGGCCTGTGGACATACTCGACGGGGTCTTCTATGGCGATAATCTTGCATCGTCGTTCACTGTTGATAAGGTCTATCATAAAGTTCATCGTGGTGGTTTTACCCGTGCCCGTTGGTCCGGTTACCAGTACCAGGCCGCTCGACAGCCGCGTAAAATCCTCCACCTGCTCCGGCAGTCGAAGCTCGGTCCGCGTTTTGACATGGTCCATAACGGGACGAATGGACATCTCAGGATTGCTGACCCGGTAATAAACTGAGACGCGAAACCTGCCCAGTTTTTCGTCAAAAACCGAGCAGCACAGTTTCCAGTCGCGTTCAAAAATCTTCTGTTGTTCATCGTTGAGCAGGCCGTAACTCAGCCGCTTTGTGTCCTCTCTGGAAAGCGGAGGCATATCGGCAAGCACAATCTCGCCGCTTATCCGAAACAGAGGAGGCAGACCCGCAACGATATGAATGTCGGATGCGTTTTCGCGTCGTGCTGCGGCCAATATGCGCTGAATCTCACTGGATACCACCATAAGTTACCTTCCAAAAAATCTCGTAAAAAATCCTCGGTCTTTGAATTTTCGCAGCGCCTCCTCGGCCGGCAGCCAGTTCGGGTGAAACTTAAGCGCCTGCTCAAAGCTAATGGCGGCCTCGGGCCTGCCGAGTTTGGCCTGGCAACAGCCAAGCTCATACCAGGCAAGCGCGGATTTGGGCAGTTCGTCTGAAGCCGTCCGCAGATATTGCAAAGCGCCGGCATAGTCGCCCTTATGGTTGAGCAATCGCCCCGCCTGTAGCTTCATCATTGCCCCGTCTTCGCCGGCCCCTGCGATGCCTACCGCCTTACTGATACAGTTTTGAGCTATATTACTTTTGCGATTGAGCAATACCTCGGCCCTGGCAAGCCACACGGCTGAGGTAACGTTGTCTTTGGCGATGGAGTTATCCGAATAAACAATCGCCTTTTCCATTCTGCCGTCGCGCGCACAGGCGACCGCCTTGGCCGCCAGCAACTCCGGGTGCTCAGGAAACATCTCCAGCGCCTTATCCACCCACACCGCCGCCTCCTTGTATTCGCCCAGTTCGATAAGCATAAGAACCTGCCCAAGCCAGCCGGGATAAAAAGCGCTGCTTTTCTCTAGCGCCCGCGAATAATTTCGCAACGCCAGCTCAAAATCCCCCGCAAGCCGGTATCTCAGCGCCTGTTTGAGAAAATACTCCGCATCGCGCATTTCCTCACCGGTGCCGCCGGGCTTGCCTGTGCCCTCATCGGACCTGTCACCAAACTCAAGTCGTGAAAAACGCCTCATTCGCCTGCCCTCAGGAATCCTCGCCTTGCCAGCGGAAGCCAGTTCATAATCGCTTTGCCCTCTATTCTGGAAGAATGCACTACACAGGCGTTTCCGACAAGCCCGGCATCCAGCACCATACCATGAGCATTAACATTATACACTGTACTTATAAAATACGAACCGGCGGGAACTTGAATCGCTCCAATATTCCCTTTTCGCAGCCACTGAGGAACCGGAAACTGCTTGTCATCCAGGATATGACCCTCAACGACAAACGAAGCATTATCAATCGCAACCTCCTCACCGGGAAGGGCCACTATCTGGCCAACCATAAGAGGTCCGCGCCTGTTCGCAGGCCCATGACCGCCCCAAACCACCACCGGCGATAAGACAAGAGAACCTCGTTTAAAATTCGTCGCCTGCGCCAAACTGTGTCTCGCCAAAAGCAAATCGCCGGTCTGGACGTTCTGATAAGGAATCGTCAGGTTCGTATAGCCAAAAACAAAATCCCCAAACGCATAGTGCCGGATGCCAAAATAAGGCAACCCAACGATTACAATCAGCATCGCAAGGTCAAAAATTTTCTTGCCCATTTCGTCAGATTCTTTCATCAGCGTATGACTGTAGGCAATCCAGCCGTGAAGACCCACCGCAAGCCCCAGCAATAAAAGTCCTAAATTGCTGCAGTAAAAAAATATCCCCGCAAGCAGCAGCAGAAGCCAACCGAGCACAAACCAGCGAACTTCACGAAACCGACCGCCGGCAAGGTGTGCCAACCCCGGAACTATCGACAAAATAATGCTTATAAAAGCGTTGCCAGACATTATCTTCAAATAGGCAAACCACCGCGGGTAAGTATCAGGTAAAATGCTGTGCAGACGGAACCACCGCACCATAGACCGCACCGGCCTTTTCCAATGGGCCATCCGCGGGGGGTTCACCGAACCGGTCATTGCCGTTGCTTCCAAAACTGAGCCGCACCGAAGGCACCGCTCCTGGCCGGGTATGTTCTCAAATTGGCATTGGGGACAGCGCACGGCAGTTTACTCTTTGTCCCGCACCTGCTGGCGAACGTCAATCCGCGATTTGACGTCCGGCTCATAATGCTCGCTGGTCAACGTCTGGTTCTTGACCTTGCCGACGATTTGCTGAAGCCATTTCGCGTAATCGAGGCAGGCCTTGCCCTTGGCGCCTTTTATATGGGCCTTCACCTCGCCGGTCTTGGATATGGTAATCTCTACTTCGTGCTGTGTCATTTTAGTCCTCCCATCGTCGCACGTGTATTCGAATCGTGTCGTCTTTCATAACCTCTTCATTGACCATTTGAAAGCCCTTGGTTTTCAACTCGCTGGCCACCCGATTGTAGATAAAGCACTGAGTCATCTTCTGCACGAACTGCTCCGTGATTTGTTTAAGCTCGGCACGGCTGTGGCCCTTGCCCTTGGCGGAGACCTTGCATCGCCCTCGCTCATCCCGGCTGACGCGAAGCTCCACGTCGCCTTTGGTCAGGACAATCTCCTTCTCATTGGTGAGACCTTTTGCGAGGACCTCACTGTCGGCAAGCTCAATCTCGACCTTTTGTTCGGCCTTTTCCTCCTGATACGCCGCATCCTTTACCGAATCTTTGACGGTCCCTCCCACCATCAGCCCCACCGCTGATGCGGCGCCCGCTACTGCAGCCGCGATTGCCGGCCAACTGGCTATAATAACCGGCGTGAGAATTATAATAGCGCCCATACTAATCTCCTTTCCCGCTCTGTCCGCGGAAGATTAAATCTCAAGTTTTCGCTTGTCTGCGCCCGCCTCGGCCGTTTCGGGGCTGGTGGCCAATCTGGCCCGACCATCAGCCCATTTGCGAAGCGCATCGATATCCTCGCTCATTGTCTTCGACAACGGCACCGTCTGCCGGATACTCTCCAGCAGCCGTTCCGTCGTCATATTCTGTTTTTCGTAAAACATATCGAACATCGCGCTGATGACCGCCTCCTCGATTTCGGCGCCGCTGTAACCCGCCGATGCACGCGATATCGCAT
>JBEKAT010000162.1:0-3820 GCA_050015775.1 Sedimentisphaerales bacterium
CGCTCAAGGCAAAGATGGTTCTTTTTGGAATCGGTCAGGGGCCAACAAATGCATAACAATCTCGATATCAACGTTCATCATATAACCCGCGTCGAAGGACACGGCAACATAGTCGTAAACGTAAAAAACGGCAAAATCGAAAAGCTCCAGTGGCAGGTGCCCGAAGCGCCGCGATTCTTCGAGGCAATGGTCCGCGGCCACAGCTACCAGGACATACAGACGATTGTTTCGCGAATCTGCGGAATATGCTCAATCACACATTCGCTCGCCGCTACCAAGGCGGTTGAAGCCGCGCTGGGCATCAAAGTTTCCGAACAGGCGGACAAACTCCGTATACTTATGCATTACTCTGAGCAACTGCAAAGCCACACCCTGCATGTCGGATACTTAGCAGCGCCGGATTTCTTCGGCACGCCATCCGTCGTGCCTCTTGTCGCACGGGCGGCAGACGCCGTAAAGACGATTGTCAAGGCGCACAGAATCGCCAATAACTGGTCGGACCTCATCGCGGGCAGAACGACCCATCCGGTAACGCTCATACCCGGCGGACTGACTCGAACGCCAACCGAAAAACAATTGCGCCAGTTACAGCAGACGCTCAAGGACGCCGTATCAGACCTCAAAAAAATAGCGGAAGTCGTACTGAGCGTCGCGGCAAACATCCCCAAATTTGAACGCCCCACCGAATACGTATCACTCAAGCAGACCACCCCGCCGACATATACCTTCTATCATGGCAGCATAACATCCAACGACCTCAAAGGCGCCGCCCTGCCGATTGAAAAATGGCACGATGTCGCAAACGAATACGTGGTTGAGCAATCGACCGCCAAATGGGCAAAGTGGCACCGTGACGCATACGCGGTCGGCGCTCTGGCCCGGTTCAACAACAACGCTGAATTATTGTCGCCTATGGCCAAAGACGCCGCGAAAATGTTCGGACTCCAAAAGGGCTGTTGCAATCCCTATATGAACACCGTAGCCCAGCTTGTCGAGTGCTTCCACGTCGTTGAGACAAGCATCGACCTTATCGACCAGTTGCTGGTCAGGGGCCTGAAGACAGAAAAAGTTACATCCTCGCCTAAAGCCGGAAAAGGCGCCGGCTGCGTCGAGGCGCCCCGCGGAATACTTTTCCACGAATACGAATTCGACAAGAACGGCAACTGCGTCGCGGCCGATATCTGCATCCCGACAAACCAGAACCACGACAATATCCAGAAGGACTTCGAAAAACTGCTGCCCGAAATCCTCGACCAGAGTGAAAAAGACATTCGATTGAAACTGGAAATGCTCGTCCGCGCTTATGACCCGTGCATCTCGTGCTCAACGCATTTCCTCGATGTGCAGTTCGTAAGGTGACAGACCAAACGCATAGAAAAAACGTCGTCGTCATAGGGCTGGGCAATCTGCTCTTGTCCGATGAGGGTATCGGCGTTCATTTAATCCGAAAGCTTTCTGAGTATCAGGACAAATTCCCTTCCGTTGAATTCATCGACGCGGGCACGGGCGGCATGAATGTTCTGCATTTAATAGCGAACCGCAAAAAAGCCGTAATCATCGACTGTGTTAAAATGGGCAAGAAGCCGGGAACAATCAAACAATTCGAGCCGGCTGACGTCCAAACCACAAAAAAAATGGTGCACTTCTCCCTTCACGAGGCGGATATCCTGCGAATTATCGAGCTTTCCAGGCAACTCGGCGAATGTCCGAACCAGATAGTGATTTTCGGTATTGAGCCGGAATCGCTGGAATTGGGCCAAAACTTAAGCAAAACACTCTCCGACAGAATCGACCTTTATATAGACACCATAAGTAAGTCGTTTTCTTGAACTTTTCCTTTTTTTGCAATATACTCAATGCGATAACCGTCATTGCAATAGAGATGAAAAACAATCGAATGGCAGTCGATATGAAATTAACCGACGATATAACAGTATTGCGGAATAACGGCTTTACGCTGGTAGAGTTACTGGTGGTTATAAGCGTAATAGGCCTTTTAATGGGAATACTGCTCCCCGCGATAGGCAAAGCCAGGGGCGCTGCCAAACGAGTCCAGTGCGCGTCAAACCTGCGGCAAATCGGCATCACAATGCGGTCATATCTCGATGACAACCGCGATATATTTCCGCTGGCTTGTGTCTATCCCTGGGATATCACGGACACAACCGACCCTCTTTATTTGCCGCCTATAACAAACTTTTTAGGCCCAATACTTAAAGAGCCGAAGGTATTTATATGCAAGTCGGATACCATTGTCACGCCTCCCTACCACTTAAGGACGGGCAACACCAGCTATTGGTACAATGGAAGAACGTCGCCTGGATCGTCTGGTTTGGCCGGAATAACGATAAGAGAATACCCACCTGTGCAGGCGGGCGCCAAAGAAAAAAACATACAAGTTATGAGTGACTTTACTTCAACCCCCCAGCCGCACCCGGCAATTGGTAAGAGCAGGAGCGGGGGGATAAACTATCTTTATGCCGACTGGCACGTAAGCAATTATGTAAAACAGGAGTAAGGATATGACAAAGAAAAGCAAAACAATTCTGATAGCAGCAATCGTTCTGGCTGCCGGGGTAGCAATTGCGGTTCCGATAGCCATCAAACACTACAGCAAACCTGATTTCACTAAAATGGCCCCCCGGCAGATTCGCGAGTATTTTGACTCAAACCAGTTCCGCGACGCCAATGAAGACAAAAGGCGTGAAATACGTGAGCAAATGGGCGAGGCAATGCAGGCAAGGATGACCGCCCAGGCAAATGAGTATTTCTCGCTGCCTGACGCGCAAAAAACTGCTTACCTTGACAAAATCATCGATGATATGCAAGCCAGAAGAGCCGAGTTTCTCGCAAGAGATGCCAATGACGCCAACGGCCCGCCGGACCCGAACAGGTTTCGAAGGTTCGGCCCGCGAGACCCGAATTCCCCGCGGCGACAGCAGGCCCTCCAGCAGCAGTTCCGTCGGCCTGAACCATCAAGAATGAGGGAAAGGTCTGAAAGAATTAGCGCCGATACGAGAGTTAAAATGGCTCAGTTCCGCCGAGACCTGCAGAACCGTATGCAGGAACGAGGCATACAGATGGGACCCGGTCGAGGAGGTTTTGGCGGTCCGGGAGGCAGATAACCTGACTAAAATCGAGTCATAGAAGATAACACTCAGCTGGGCCGACGACAGTTTGATAAAGACCTTTGTCAAAAAAGAACCGGCGGATGGACGCACAGAGATGGCATTTGCTCGCATATTGTTTTGCGGGCTTATAACCAGCTTTAATAGCTCCATTCAACAATCCTGCCGGCCCCGAATTGAAGAGTTGACCGATTACCACGTCATTTTCCGGCTGCCAGTCTTGCCAGATTTCAGTTAAAGGCCGTTTGGCGATATTTCCAACAATTATCCCGCTGCAGGTTCCGCTGAAGATATTGCCATACGGGTCAATATGCACGCCCTTGGCGTCGAGAAATGCGCCTGAGCAATTTTGGGCTGCAATTTGTTCAACTGTCTGCGACGCGACCAGTTCAGCAATCTCCCTGGCCGCCCTGCCCGTGAATCGGCAGGGATAATCATTCAATGCTTCGACATACTGTTTATTTCGTTCATCTGCCGAAATGTTTTTCATCTCAATCGGTTTATCAAGATATTTTTCCCATCGCACCAGAACACGGCCCCGTCCAATCACTTCTTTTGCGGTCTTCGCTAATCGCCTCACCGGCTCGATATCAACGTATTCCTGATGAAACGGGTCGCAACTTATCTTGAGCCGACGCATCCCAAGTTTATCAAGCACTTTTATCCGGTCCTTGACAATCTTTTCATCAACC
>JBEKAT010000163.1:0-3656 GCA_050015775.1 Sedimentisphaerales bacterium
AGGCCTTTCCGGTTCCCCAACAGACGATATGGTCGTCGCCCGCGTCGATGGCATCGACACATTTTTTTATAAGGGCGGGGATAACGTGGCTGCTGGACGGATTAAAATTATCTCCCGGGCCGTAGAGATTCACGGGGACAAGGAATATGCTGTTGAAACCATATTCGGTGCGATAGGACTGGGACTGCACGAGGAGCATTTTTTTTGCCAGGCCATAGGGTGCGTTTGTCTCCTCTGGGTAGCCGTTCCATAAGTCGTCTTCCTTGAAGGGGACGGGGGTGAACTTGGGGTAAGAGCAGACGGTTCCGATGGCGACGAATTTTTCGAGATTGCGAAGGCGTGCCTGTTCTATGAGCTGGGCGCCCATCATAAGGTTCTCATAGAAAAATTTGCCTGGGTGTTGGCGATTTGCTCCGATACCGTCTACGACAGCCGCAAGGTGGATGACAATATCGGGTTTCATATCATCATACATCCGAACAACATCAGGGAGGTTGACGAGGTTGTAGTCCTCGATTTTTGGAACAAGGATATTCTCGCAGCCGCGTTTCTGGAGACCATCAATAATATAACCGCCGAGGAAGCCGGCACCTCCCGTAACCACTATTCGCCTGTCTTTGAAGAAGTCGCTCATTGTTTTTTGTCGTGCTCGGCGATAATTTTCTCGTGCTCGGCGATTTTCATATCGGCATCGGTCATCATTTTTGCGAGTTCCCTGAAAGCGACCTTTGGTTTCCAGCCGAGAACTTTTTGTGCCTTGGTAGAGTCGCCCTGGAGTATATCCACTTCAGTGGGTCTAAAATACATAGGGTCAACTTCGACGTATTTGTGCCAGTCCATATTGAGATAGCCGAAGACCTCCTCGACAAACTCACGAACGGAATGGGATTCGCCGGTTGCTATCACAAAGTCGGCCGGTTTATCCTGCTGAAGGATGAGCCACATCGCCTCGACATAATCGCCGGCATAGCCCCAGTCGCGTTTTGCGTCAAGATTACCGAGATAGAGCTTGTCCTGAAGACCAAGTTTTATGCGAGTGGCGGCGCGGGTGATTTTTCGAGTGACGAACGTTTCGCCCCGGCGAGGGGACTCGTGATTGAACATGACGCCATTGCTGGCGAAGAGGCCGTATGCTTCGCGGTAATTGACGGTCTGCCAGAAGCTGTATGCCTTGGCGCAGGCGTAGGGGCTTCGGGGATAGAAGGGAGTTTTCTCAGTCTGCGGGACCTCAACGACTTTGCCGTACATTTCGCTGCTGGAGGCCTGATAGAACTTCGGGGGCGTTTTCATTCCACGGAGGGCTTCAAGCAGGCGGAGGGTTCCGAGTGCATCGACATTGACGGAGTAAATGGGGATTTCGAAACTGACCTTGACGTGGCTTTGGGCTCCGAGGTTGTAGACTTCATCCGGCTGAATTTCGTTAACGATTGAGGAGAGGTTGCCGCCATCGGTGAGGTCGCCGTAAACAAGGCGAAGACGGGGTTTTTCGTGGGGGTCTTTATACAAATGGTCGATTCTGCCGGTGTGGAACGACGAACTTCTGCGGATGATACCCCAGACCCCGTAGCCTTTTTTAAGGAGAAACTCGGTCAGATAGGAACCATCCTGGCCTGTAATACCCGTAACTAAAGCTTTCTTCATAGATATCGCGTCCTTTAAGTAAAAGACAAGACGTCAACCACCATCTTATATTAAACATGAGAATGCGAACAGGCAAGAGATAAAAGCCACACACTAATCCGCTTTGCGCATAAAAAAGGCCGGACAATTCCGCCCGGCCTATTATCATTGTCACATCAGGTTACCAGAATCCTCCGTCAACGACCCATCGCTTTGCGGGATTGTCGTTTCTGACCGCCAGATTCATTTTCTTAACGACTCCATTTTTGAGCTTGATTTCGTAAGGGACAAACCAGCCGGGATAGAGACCAGATTTGAACGGCTCTCCCAGAGAAATGACCTGTAATCCGCCAAGATAGCTTTTCAGATTATCATCCACAGCCGACATCGGCTTGAATTTGAGAAATTCGTCCCAGTTCTCTTCCGAACAGGCCTTGAAAAATGCCTCAGCCATTTGCTTAGGCGTCAACTGACGATACTTGTCGCCTACATCCTTCGGTTGCTCGGCCCATATCACATCCTTCGGCAGCTCCAGAGTAAACAGGCCATCGTCGAGTTGTGGGTTGTATTCAATCTCGTTGACCTCGAAAATCAGGACGTCTCCTTTGTCCCCGTGCACGAATACCTCGAAACCTTTCAGAAGTTTGGTTTCCGCGTCAAAATAATAGACCTTCTTGTTGTCGGAGTCCGAGATGAACTTGTTCTTGAGGTAATCATTTGTATAGTCGCCGGTTGCTTTACTCTCAATCTCAAGCACTGATTCCGGTCCGCTGCTCGACACTGTTTGCCGCAGATGCAATTCGGTATTCGACCGATTTTTCGCTTCCTGCATAGCGCTGTCAAGAAGGCCGTTAACATTCAACAGATGTCCGCACCAGGCATCGAAACAGCCAATAGCACACGGCTTTTCTATTTTAACGGCGTAATTGGGCCTCATTAACATTATTGTCGAGTTGCCGTCCGTAACAATCACTCGTTGGGGTTTCTCGATTCGCCATCGCACGATACCCGCGTCGTCCACCTTCTTCCACATTTCTATTGGCACAAAATCATACTCCAGGCCGATTAACGAGAAGTTGTCGCCCGGAAGCGTTCGCATCTGCGCCTTGATGTGAATTGACCGCACGTCTTCAATCGCCCTGACGGCGTCGTTAAGCACCTGGATAGCCGCAGCCGAAGCCGTAGAAGTTGTCTTGGTCAATATCGTGGCTGAAACCACTATCGCTATTAGTATCACCGCAGCCGCGGCTAATTTCGTAATTGGACTTCTCATAATGAACCTCCAGATATTCACTTGATGTTTATCCTGATTCGCTTTCCGGAGTTTCAATGCCTGTTCGCGGACGATTCTGTCCATCACTGCATTTTCAAGGTGGCTTTGGCCGTGACCGGCGCCATTGGCGACAAGACGTTTTTGCAGCAAGGATACCTGTTCGAGCTCTTTGCGGCACTCGGCGCATATATCCACATGCGATTTGACTGCCTGATTCAGATTGTCATCAAGCAATCCCTCGATATAGCCAACTAAAAGTTCTCTGCATTGGGAACAATTCATAACTGCACCTCGCTTTCCTGTGCTGCTTCGTCTTTTAGCATCCCGCGCAACCGGGTATAGGCCCTCGAAAGGGACTTGGTCACCGTGCCTATGGGGATATTCATTATGGTCGCTACGTCTTTACAGGTGTGCCCGCCATAGTATCGAAGCAAAATCAACTGCCTCGAAAAATCATCGAGCTTGGCGACCGTTTTCGCCAGCGGCCAGTCATGGGCGCTATTTGTCTGGGCGGGCATTTGAGCCAGTTTTTCCGCGGCCTGACGTTCTTTTTGTTCGATTCTTACCTGCTCTTTGGCGACGCGATTGGCAACGCCCAGCATCCAGGCGAAAAACGACTCCGGCTTTTCCAGCGAAGTCAAGCCGAAATAGCACCTGACGAACACTTCCTGCAGCGCCTCTTCCGCCAAATCGCTTCTTCCAAGCTGCCCCGCTAAATACCCCATAACAGGCCCTTTGTATCGCCGGACGAGGTGTCGAAAAT
>JBEKAT010000164.1:0-3654 GCA_050015775.1 Sedimentisphaerales bacterium
ATGGAGATGAAGAAGACGAAGTCGCTTTTTGAGATAAGGAAGATATTACGCAGAGAAGAGCAAACGGTGCGGCCGGAGGAAAACGGCGGCCCAATAAATAATTAACGGACCTGCGGCACAGAAGCCGAGGCGGAACAAGGATGAAAACGAGAGGTGCAGGGATGAGAAAAAGGTTATCGTTCTTCGCGACTCGACTGAGTTGGAAGCCAGGCAACAGGGAAGCGGCCAAAATGCGATGCGGGATGTGGGCAGGTTGCCTGGGAGGCCGAATATGAACCTGCCAACAATAACTACGGATAATATCACCGAGGTTCTGTTCAAAATAATCAATTTCACGCAGAGCAGGCAGAAAATCCTGATTCAAAACATAAACGCGATGCACACGTGCGGTTTTGTGCCGAGGGATTTGCCGGTGGATGAGTTTTCGAGGTTGATGGCCCAGGCGCTGGCGGAGCACGCGTGCAACCACCGGCTTGTGCTTCAGGACGGCGAGAACGTCAAGTTCGGAGCAAACGGCAGCTTCGAGGTAACGCCGGTAATCGACGAAGAGGCAAGGATGCTTTTCGAACAAAACCGGGACGAGTACCTGCGGTGCCAGATAATCAAAATGCTGGAAAATTCGCTCAATCAGCGGATAGCGGTGGATTTACTCAGACAAAAACAGGTGAACGAATCCTGTCCGGGACGTTGCTTCAATTAATCGCAATAGGGCAAATGGCCTGAGAAGTGAAAAATTAATATCGGCTGCGGCGAATCGGCAGATGCAGCAAGGTTTAACTAAAGTCGCCAGCGAAAAGACCGATAAGGGATGTGGATACGCGGCATTATATCGAGACGATGCCGACTTATCGTGGGCGAACGAACAGTCGAGTTGTTATAGGACTCGGCGTTGAACTAATACGAACTTATATAGGGGTCTTAAACCGAGATGGCTAATCTTGGACAAAATTCAAGGAGGAATCTTGTGAAGACCAATCAGCAACCCGACCCTGTTCCCCATGGGCAGATTGATATCAACCACGTCTGGGAACATTTCCATAAAACCCGCGACGAGCAGAACCGCAATCTTTTGCTGGAGCACTACCGCTATCTGGTTCGATACACAGCGGAACGTCTGCACACCAAACTGCCGGGCAAAGTGGAACTCGACGACCTCATCAGCTCAGGCACTTTCGGATTGATGGACGCAATCGACGCGTTCGACCCGGGCAGAGGAGTGAAATTCGAGACATACTGCTCGCCCCGCATACGCGGCTCGATTCTTGATGAGCTTCGCAGTATGGACTGGGTGCCGAGATTGGTCAGGGCCAGGGCACACCAGTTGTCTCGCGCCAAGCAATCGCTGGAAGCACATCTCGGCCGGAAGCCCCGCAAGGAAGAGCTGGCGGAAGAGATGGATATGGACATCACGGATTTTGAACGATTGCAGCAGGACGCGGACGCGGTGGGGATAGTGTCGCTCGACAGCCAGTACGGCGACGATGAAGGCGAGAAGGACATCCGCGAGATAGACATAATCAGGGACCGAAAAAGCGAAGACCCCCCTATCGAGGCACAGAAGCGCGACTTGAAGGACCTCCTGACAAAGGGCCTGACACGGGCCGAACGGCTGATTGTCGTTTTGTATTATTACGAAGAAATGACAATGAAGGAAATCGGCGCGACGCTCGATTTGTCAGAGTCGCGGGTTTCGCAAATGCACTCATCGATACTTCTCCGCCTGAAGGCACAGCTTAATACCCGCAAACGTGAATTCTCGGCGTAACCCCCCCTGCCACAAAATACGCACACCGCCTGCCATGGCAATTCGTAGGCCGAGGAGCATAGCCAAAGGGACGCAGAACTCAATGCAGACCAGAACCGTATTTGCTAAAGCGTGCTGCCGGTGTATAATTACCGACAGTGACGGCTCAACAGAGTTTCCTTCGACTGGTTCGACCCCTTCGACAAGTTCAGGATAAACAAGCTCACCACAAGCAGGAGACAGCAAATTAAATTTACGAAAATGCAGGGAATCGGCAATGACTATGTGTTCGTGGATTGCTTCCACGAACGCGTGGCGAATCCCGCAAAAACAGCACGGGCAATCAGCAACAGGCATTTCGGCGTCGGGTCTGATGGTCTGATTCTGATTTGTCCTTCCAAAAAAGCAGACGCCAGAATGCGGATATTCAACGCGGACGGTTCCGAAGCAGAGATGTGCGGCAACGGGATTCGATGCGTGGCGAAATACGTTTACGAACACAGATTGGCAAAAGCGGGTTCGGCTGTTTTAATGGGCAATGGAACGAAATACCCGGTGTCGTTCAAAATCGAAACCGGCGCCGGCATTCTCACTGTCGGCTTGGCCCTGCGCGGCAAAATCGCGCAGAAGGTTTGCGTGAATATGGGCGAGCCGAGATTCAGGCCCAAAGAGATACCTGTGAAATTAGCCGGCGAAAGGGTCATCGAACACAAAATCGAGGTCGCCGGCGAGGGATTGGCTATGACGTGCGTATCGATGGGCAATCCTCACGCGGTATTTTTCTGCGATGACGTCGCGGCGGTGCAGCTTGAGCAAATCGGGCCTGCGATTGAAAATCACGAGTTGTTCCCAAAACGCACGAACGTGCATTTTGTGCAGGTCAGGAATCGAAATGAGTTTACAATGCGAACGTGGGAGCGAGGCAGCGGGATAACGCTTGCCTGCGGAACGGGGGCGTGCGCGTGTTGTGTTGCGGCGGCAATTACAGGCCGATGTAACCGAGCATCCACGGCACATCTGCCGGGCGGAGAACTGCAATTGAACTGGGCGACGGAGGACAACTGCGCGTATATGACAGGCTCGGCGGTAGCGGTTTTTGAAGGCGTTTGGCCATAATTTTAGCGTGTAAAACCCACCTTTTACCCCCAAAAAGCCAATATGTTGCTTTTTGTCAACATCAATGCTTGACAAAATCAACGCAATCATTATTATTGATGTTGTAAATCATCACAAATTTCAAAACAGTTCACGGGCAGGGAACGCCCAAAAATGGAGCCGGGCAAAGCGATGGCTGAAAAGACAATTCTCGTGGTCGATGACGACAAGGTAATTCGTGATTGCCTCACGGAGTTTTTGAAGACCGAAGGTTTCAAAACGGGCGTCGCCGCGACGGTCAAAGACGCCGCCGCCGAGCTGGAAAAGCGGGACTACGCATTAGTCATTACCGAAATCAACCTGCCTGACGGGGACGGCTTTAAATTATTGGATATAGTACGGCATAATTACCCTCAAACCGTTGTCGTGGTAATCACCGGCTATGGCACAATTGAAAGCGCGGTTCGGGCGATAAAGACCGGGGCCTACGATTATTTAACCAAGCCGATTAACGACGATGAGTTGCGCCTGGCGGTCACCCGCGCGATAAAACAACAGTCGCTTATCAGTGAAAACGTGAGTTTGCGTTCCCAGCTCGAACAGCGATACTCCCTGGATAACATCCTCAGCCAGGATTACAAAATGGCAAGGATATTCGAGCTTGTGGAAGCAGTCGCCGACAGTAAAACCACAATTATGATGACGGGGCCATCGGGGACGGGCAAGACGATGCTGGCCCGCGCGATTCACCACCGCTCAGGGAGGCGCAAGGAAGCGTTTGTGGAAGTGAGTTGCGGTGCGCTGCCTGAAACGCT
>JBEKAT010000165.1:0-3555 GCA_050015775.1 Sedimentisphaerales bacterium
GCCCTTTTCATCGCTTTCGGTTTCGAGAAGATTGTCTGCGACCTCCTGGCTGAATAATTCTGCAATTCTCGCTCGGAGACCCTGTCCGGCTAAGAGCCGGTATTGCTCTTTGCCGTTGTGCGTCAGGGCAAGTTCAATAGCGGTATTGGCAAGAGCAATCCTGATGAACTGCTCGACGATGTGAGTCATTTCGGTGTTTGCGCTTTTGAGGAATTTTCGCCTGGCGGGCAATTTATAAAAAATGTCCCTGACCTGGATAGTTGTGCCGACGTCTGCGCTGCAGGGCACAAGGCCTGCTTTGTCGCCGCAGTCGATTTCGATGCAATTGCCTGAAAGTTCGTCCGCTGTCCGGCTGACGGCTTTCACCATAGCTACCGACGCAATACTTGCCAGCGCTTCGCCGCGAAAACCCAGCGTTGATATCGCCCGCAGGTCGTCGCTTGTTTTGATTTTGCTCGTGGCGTGCGGCTCGAACGCGCTGGCGAGGTCTTCGGCGTCCATTCCGCTGCCGTTGTCGGTTACAGAGATTAGTTTTCTGCCGCCATCCTCCACGGCGACCGTGATTTTTGTCGCGCCGGCGTCGATGCTGTTCTCGACTAATTCCTTGACCACGCTGGCGGGCCTCTCGATTACCTCGCCGGCGGCAATCATATTCACCATATTCTGGTCAAGAACTACTATCCGGCCCATTTTTCTCCCGCCCACGGTATAGCGTTTGGCGTATAGCGGATAGATTTTCCGCGTTTTCTGCACGCTATCCGCTATTTTTCAAGCAAGCTTCTTCCGGTCATTTCTTCCGGCTTGGGCAAACCCATCATATCGAGCAGTGTCGGCCCGATATCGGCAAGAATGCCGCCGGAGCGAAGCTTTCTGCCTTTGTAACGGTCGTCGAAAATAATCAACGGCACATCGCCGACGGTATGCGAAGTGTGCGGCTTGTCGGGGGTGCCGTCTATCATTTTCTCAAAGTTGCCGTGGTCGGCGGTTATTATGGCCGCGCCGCCCATTTGTTTGACCTTGGCTAAAATTTTGCCCACGCAGGCATCGACGGTTTCGGCCGCCTTAATCGCCGCTTCGAGAACGCCCGTGTGGCCGACCATATCGGGGTTCGCAAAATTGATTACCATCGCGTCATACTGGTTTGTGTCCAACCGCTGAAGAACAACGTCGGCTACCTCATACGCGCTCATCTCCGGCTTCAAATCGTACGTCCGCACCCTCGGCGACGGGACAATCTGCCTGTCCTCGCCGGGGAACGGCTTTTCGGTATAATCGTTGAAGAAGAATGTTACATGCGCATATTTCTCGGTTTCCGCGCAGCGGAACTGCTTAAGTCCAAGCGAGCTCCAGTAATCGGCTAAGATGTTTTTCATTTTAGGCGGTTTGAGAAACGCCACCGGTGCCGGAATCGTCGCGTCGTATTCGGTCATGCAGACGAAATAAATATCCGGCTTTGTGTTTCGCGGGAATTCCTTAAAGTCGGGCTGGACGAACGCCCTGGTGATTTCGCGTGTCCTGTCGCCTCGGAAGTTAAAGAACACCACGCCGTCGCCGTCGGCTATCGTCCCTATTGGCACATTGTCCTCATTGACGATTGCCGTCGGCTCGATGAATTCGTCGGTTACCTGTTTTGCGTAACTGGCGGTTATGGCCTCGGCGGCACTTTTAGCTTTCAGTCCCTTGCCTACCCGCAGACACTCGTAGGCCTTCTGGACACGGTCCCATCGGCTGTCGCGGTCCATCGCGTAAAACCTGCCCATCACCGAAGCGATTTTGCCGACACCGATTTCCGCTGCCTTTTTCTCTATCTGGGCGATGTAGCCGGCGCCGCTGTCGGGCGGTGAGTCCCGGCCATCGGTAAACGCGTGGATGAAGACGTCTTTGAGGTCGTTTCTTTTGGCAAGCTCCAGCAGGCCGTACAAATGATCAAGCAGTGAATGGACGCCTATATCGCTGCACAGGCCCATAAAATGTATTTTGCCTTTGTGTTCTTTTACAAATTTGACGCAGTTTGCGAATTGTTCGTTTTTGAAAAACGACCCGTCGCGGATGGCGTGGCTCAGCCGGACGGATTCCTGCGGAACTATCCTGCCCGCCCCGATATTCTGGTGACCGACTTCGCTGTTGCCCATTGTTCCGTCGGGCAGCCCCACGTATTCGCCGTAGGTATGAATTAGGGTGTTGGGGTATTCACTCATCAGCATTTTATCGGTAGGGACGTTCGAGCATTTCGTGGCGTTATAGGCGTCCTCGGCGTGGTCGGGGTTGTAACCCCAGCCGTCACGGATAATCAACACAAATGGTTTGCGTTCCAAAACCACTTTTTTTGCCATAAAATACGACCTTTCAACCGATAACTATATTGAAGTAACTCAATATGATAGAACCTAATGACCAAAAAGTCAAACATTTGCCTCGTTGGGATAGCCGGCCGTTACTTTACAGTTGTTTGCGTAACTGTTAACATAACAGGGATTTACGAAATCAATTTTGTTCGGAGCAGATTATGAGCGGACAGTCGGCTGAAGTATCCGTAGTAGTGCCCGTGTTGAATGAGCAGGACAACATAAAGCAGTTATATAACCAGCTAACGCAGGCGCTTAGTAACAAGTATAAGTACGAGTTGGTTTTCATAGACGACGGCAGCACGGACGCCAGCTTCAGGATATTATCTGAGCTGCACAAAGCCGACGACAAAGTCAAGGTTATCCGTTTCCGGAAGAACTTTGGCCAGACGGCTGCGCTCAGCGCCGGCTTTGCCAATTCGCAGGGGCAGATAGTCATTGCCATCGATGCCGACCTGCAGAACGACCCGGCGGATATACCCCAAATGATAGAGCAACTGCACAAGGGATATGACGTGGTCAGCGGCTGGCGCAAGAAAAGACACGACAATGCCATTACCCGTTTGATACCGTCGATGACCGCCAACTGGTTTATCGCGAAGATTACAGGTGTGAAACTGCACGATTTCGGCTGCACATTGAAGGCGTACCGACGCGAGGTTCTGGCGGAGACAAGATTGTACGGCGAAATGCACAGGTTTATACCGGTGCTGGCGAGCTGGAGCGGGGCGAACATCTGCGAAATGGTGGTTAACCACAGGCCCAGGACCGCCGGCGTCGCCAAATACGGACTGGGGCGGACCTGGAAGGTGATGCTCGACCTGATTACCGTGAAATTCCTCGGCTCATTTTCGACCAAACCCATTTACATATTCGGAGGACTGGGGTTTGCAAGCGCAGTGGGAGCGATGTTTACGGGCTTGATTGTGCTGTATCAAAAGTTCCTCTCGGCCCAGCAGCTTCCGATGAACAGGAATCCGCTGCTGACTTTGACGGCGGTCCTTATTATGTCAACGATACAGTTTATCCTGATGGGTCTGCTGGCGGAACTGCTGGTTCGGACGTATCACGAGTCGCAGAATCGGCCGACATACGTGATTCGCGAAATCCTCGGGTCTTCCGCCGGAGACGGCAAATGACCACGGCCTCTGCGAAGGGTATGCCGATGCGGAAAGACAAAAAATCAGCCGTGACCGCAGGCAAAAACAAT
>JBEKAT010000166.1:0-3551 GCA_050015775.1 Sedimentisphaerales bacterium
AGAATTCTGAATAGCATTCGCTATTTAACTGCAAATTCCTTCATTCTAATTTATTGCCGGTATCAACTTAATCAAAAACTCCCAGACGGCGTCAACGGAGGCGATATCGACGCGTTCCTGAGGGGAATGAGGGTTCTTAATCGTGGGGCCGACGGAAATCATCTCTATACCCGGAATCTTTTCACCAATGACAGCCGGCTCAAGGCCCGCGTGAACAACCTTAACCTCCGGCTCTTTATTATTGAGCTTTCTGTAAATTTCTTTTGCGCGTTTAAGCAGCGAAGAATTAACATCGGGCCTCCACGATGGATACCCGCCCAAAGTATCCACTTTTGCACCGGCTGAATGTGCCAAGCCGGTAATTTTGGCGGTTATTTCATCGAGCGTTTGTTTCTCCAAACTTCTCTGCGAAGTTAAAATTTGCAATTGCTTCTCATCGCGGAGCAGTTCGACTTTGGCGAGGTTGCTGGACGTCTCGACAATACCCTCAAACTGAGATGACATTCGATAAACGCCGGTGGGCAAAGACGAGAGGAGATTTATGATTTTGGTCCCCTGTTCTTGACCAAGTAAGCAGCACTCGGGGATGACGCTTCGCGTCAATTGATTTCCCTCTGTGTGCCCTGTGCTCTCTTGCCGAAAAGCATCCCTTACGGGAGTGGCTAAAAACTCTGTGGCTTTTATCAATTCGAGTTTCAGATTGGGTTCGGTTTTCGCAAATTCCTTTTTGAAAGATGATTCTATTTCAACAAGCGTTTTTTTCGCTGCACTTAGTTCGGAGGCGTCGAAACAGATAATCGCTTTTGCATCTCTCGGGATAGCGTTATGGACAGTGCCCCCCTCGATATCACAAACACATAAATCAAAATTCTGCAAACCTTTCAGCGTTCTTGCCAATAGTTGAATTGCGTTGGCGTATTGCTTGTCGATATCGATTCCTGAGTGGCCGCCGTGAAGACCGGAGATTTTCAGGTCGAAGCAGGCAAGCGAATCAGGCACGGGTGAAAACTCAAGGGGCCGTCGTATTTCGGTCTGCTCGCCGCCCGCGCAGCCGACGATGAAGGATTTGTCTTCGCCGTCGAGATTGATGAGGTATTTACCCGTAATGAAGCCGGGTTTCAAACCATTCGCCCCGGTCAGGCCCGTTTCCTCATCGACGGTGAAAAGTAATTCGAGCTTTGGATGCGCTATTTTCTCGTCAATCAGTGCGAGAGATAATGCAACTCCCACGCCGTTATCCGCGCCAAGGGTCGTGCCGTCGGCTGTAATCCAGCCATCGCGTTCGACTAATTCGATTGGGTCTTTGGTGAAGTCGTGTTTCGATTCGGGCGTTTTTTCGCAGACCATATCGACGTGACTTTGAAGGACAACAGCGGCGGAGTTTTCGTAACCTTTCGTCGCCGGCAGCTCGATAATCACGTTATCGACATCATCACTTCGACAAGCAAGATCCCTGCTTTTGGCGAGATTTTTAAGCCAATCCATAATGCGTCCTTCATTTTTCGAGCATCGCGGAATCGCGTTAATCTGCCGAAAAATCTCCCAGACCCTTTGCGCATTGGCTTCATTCAACGTTATTTTTTCTGTTGCCATTTCATTACCCTGAGAAAAAGCTGTCTTTTTATAAGCCCGGCATCCCGCGAACACAAGAACAGCAGACAAAAGACCACAACCAATGGTTCGCAAGTTGCGAGTCATCAATAATCCTTTGATGATGCGTTTAAATAAGAAATCGGAAATCAAAAATCAAAAATAAGAATATCCCCGGTGAGATTCGAACTCACAACCTTTGGCTCCGGAGGCCAACGCGCTATCCAGTTGCGCTACGGGGACCGAATAACGCTATTGTAATACGGCAAAACGGCCTGAAAGTCAACAATTTGGCCATCGGCGCAATTTTGTGAAAAATAGGAGCAGCGATATGATACAATATGTT
The DNA here is from genome assembly GCA_050015775.1 of Sedimentisphaerales bacterium. Lineage (GTDB taxonomy): Bacteria > Planctomycetota > Phycisphaerae > Sedimentisphaerales > Anaerobacaceae > Fen-1362. Next base: position 1,937 of record JBEKAT010000166.1, read on the forward strand.
CGTATAGAATAGAGATGCAGATGATGAAAAACAAAAGCGGATATAGTTGGTCACACCTGTTTGTCGCATTACTGACAGTCGTAATTGCGCAGGCGGTGGTCTTTGCCGAGAGTTCCGGGTGGGAGCGTAAAGAAGTCAACTGGCGGGTTTCGAGGGACCGGCAAATCAAGGCGATATATTACCCAAAGGACCAGAACCTGCCTTTGCTTGAAAACCACGTCAAACGAGAGCCGGTCCAGTTACAATCAAAAATAAGCGGGCCGCAGAGTAAATCAACAATGACAGCCGCAACTGAAGGGGCCGGGACAGAGGTATTTACAAACGTGATAAATTCGCCGCCAATCGACGGTTTCGTGCCATACGTGACCGTGGCTGTTACGGACGCCTCTTCCGGCGAACTTTATGATACAGGCGCCTATACGGAATACTCGGTTACGGGCAACTATCTTACAGGGTCTCCGCAGACGGATTATGCCATAGGCATATTTGATACCGGCTCAAGCGCACACATCATCAACGCCGCCGACGCCGGAATTATGGGTATTTACGACGCTGACCTTGTTACTTCCATTACGATAACGATTTTAGGCGCAACCGGCCAGGTTGACGCGCTGGTCAGTCAGCCGCTGGGCATTTTCACCGACGGGCTTTCGGCAATCAACCCGAATACGTTCCTGGCCGACGATTCTAATATGGTAGGCCAAAGCAACGTAGCAACCATCGTTGGCGATATAATCGAATCGCCCAATCTGCCGACTGTTGTCGGCTCGCCACTGGCCTTTTTCTTCACGACCGTCGTTAAAAACAGCCAGCCTGTGACCAGAAGCATTGACGGTAACGCGATAACTGCGCCTGACATCCATCTTTATAAATACAACGATAGCAGAATCCCGGCCTATACTAATAAAATCTTCCTCGAGCTTCGCCCGTCCAGCGGATATGCCGTACAATATTTTCCTTGCATTGAGATTGACGAGGGTGATTGTCCCGAAGGCGACGGCGAGCCGACGACACCTTCAGTTGTTTTCGACTCGATGATGCTTAGTGCTCCACAAAGCTTGTTTTTTGCCACGAGGACTGACTTGGCGCACGGCACTCGAACATCGCAGCAGAAAAAATTTATGCTCGACACGGGTGCGCAGATAACGGTCGTAAGCGAATCGCAGGCGGCCGAGCTTGAGCTTTATAAAAACGAGCCGAACTTCCTCGTTGAAATCGTTGACGTGACGGGCCAGAGCACAATCGCTGACGGCTTTTATATCGACTTGCTCGAAATAAGCGCAACACCCGCATGGCTGAGCTTTACGCACGTCCCGACAATCGTTCTCAACGTCGATTCGCCCGAAGGAGGCGTCCTCGAGGGCATTCTCGGAACGAATCTTTTCATCGATACTGATTTTTATATTCACGGCGGAGGACTTTACGGTCAGGACCAGCCATATCTCAAGTTTGCGTTTCTGTCTGCCGGCATTGCCGGTGATATTGCGCCGCCTGGAGGAGACGGCTTAGTTAATATCCTTGACCTGGCCGCTTTAGCAAATGCGTGGCTGGCAAATCCGCTTTCCTCAAACTGGAACTCGCAGGCCGATATGGTTTCCGACGGGATAATCAACTT
>JBEKAT010000167.1:0-5965 GCA_050015775.1 Sedimentisphaerales bacterium
TGCATATCGTGGCCCTTCCAGCGGGCATATCCCGCCTGCTGAAGAAGACCGGCAATCGCGATATTCATACCGTTGATTCTCGTGCCGTGGTCAATATCATACTTGCCCGGCCCGCCGAGAATAATCCCGTCATTGTAACCCTGGCTGTTGAGGTGCATATGCACCATCATATCATTGTCTAATTCCTCGACGCTGTCGTAAACGTGGTCAAGACCAATCATTTCCGAATGGCCGAATTCCTTGTTGACGCCCTTGTTCTTTAACGAGACGCCGAATTCCTTCTCGATTCTCCTCCAGAACACAATGGCACTGGCCACTGTCGGGATGAGCATCGCGGGATGTCCCTCGTTGGGCTTCGGCTCGAAACCTATATGAAGACTGCCGCCCTTTTTCTGCTCATACTTGCACAGGCCGGCGATACTTTCCTTCAGGTTTTGATACATCTGTTTGACGCCCACGGTAGCAATGTCGTATCCGAACGAGCCGTTCCAGATGACAAACGCCGGCGCCTTGTTTACGTCGGGATGCCAGGCCTTTTTCAGTGTGCCGTATGCCAAATCGACGGTCTTTGTGCCTAATGCCTCACCGGCCTTTCTCTCGCTGGGATCTAATGACGCGATACCGCCGTATGCAAAATGGGCGTGAGCGCCGGGCGTAATCATCGCCAGGTACAGCTTGCTGCTTACCAGCGCATCAGCAACGGCTGAGGCGTTCTTGTCGTCAACCTCCGCGTCATAATGCATCTCGATACCAAGCTCGACATCCTTGGGCAGACGCGGCTGAACCTTCTTTGCCGTTAGTGCTATCATTTCAGGCGTTCCGAACTTGCTGCCGCCCCATTCGGGTCTCATATCACCCGGCACAAAACCGCCCTTGCCGGGATTGAATGTCCATCTGCAAATACTGTGCAATGATTTTCCCGCCATTTCATATTCTCCTTAGTTATTCTTTAGTTATTCTTTCTATTCCTTGTTCGACAATCGATATTCCAGGACACTATTCCATTTCTTATACGCCTCCTGGTAGGCCTTTGTCAATCTTCCGTTTGGTTCGATTTTGCTGACCGGCTTCAAACCGGCAAAGGCGTCCTTTATATCCCTGTATATCCCCGCCCCTATTCCCGCCCCGCGAGCGGCCCCCTGCGAGCCGTCGGTATTGTACAATTCCACGGTAGCCCCCGTAACCGTCGAGAACGCCTCGCCGAATAACGGGCTAAGGAACATATTGGCGTGTCCCGCCCGGACGGTCTTGACCTTGACGCCGGCGTTGTGCATTATTTCAAGGCCGTAGTTCAAAGCAAAGACGATGCCTTCCTGCGCCGCCCTCAGCAGATGTGACCTGTTATGAATATTGAAATTCAAGCCGTGAATCGAAGCCCCTATATTGCGATTCTCAAGGGTCCGCTCGGCGCCGTTGCCGAAGGGAAGTATCGCAAGACCATCGGAACCCACCGGGGCCTTTGCGGCAAGCTCATTCATCTGGTGGTAGTCCATCGTGCCGGTATTATGTTTTAGCCAGCTATTGAGAATGCCCGTTCCGTTGATACACAACAGCACGCCGTATCTCGGCTTATTCCCGGTATGGTTTACGTGGACGAACGTATTGACCCTCGATTTGGAGTCGTATTTTGCCAAGTCGGTAATGCCGTAAACGACGCCCGAAGTTCCCGCGGTCGCTGCTATCTCGCCGGGATTAAGTACGTTTAAAGACAGCGCGTTATTCGGCTGGTCGCCAGCCCTGTACGAAACAATTGTGCCCGCCTTGAGTCCCAGCAAGTTGGCCGATTCTTTAGTGAGATTCCCCTGCACCGAAAACGTCGGCGTTTGTTCCGCAACAAAATTGGGCGATATGCCGTAATGTTCGAGCAGCATTCCGGCAAGACCCTCTTTTTTGAAGTCCCACATAATGCCCTCTGAAAGCCCCGAGGGCGTGGTCTTGATTTCGCCCGTCATTTTCATCGCGATGTAGTCGCCGGGGAGCATCATCTTATAAATCTTCGCGTAAACCTTCGGCTCGTTATCTTTGACCCACTTTAGTTTTGACGCGGTGAAGTTACCCGGTGAATTCAAAAGCTCGGACAGGCACTTTTTTTCGCCGATTGCCTTCATCGCCTTTTTGCCTATTTCGACCGCGCGGCTGTCGCACCAGATTATCGAGGGCCGCAAGACCTCCTGCTTTTTATCGACAATGACCAGTCCGTGCATCTGGTATGAGATTCCGATTGCCCTGACGTCTGCGGCATTGAAATTAGTCTTTGCCTTAATCTTCCCAATCGCGGCAATACAATTTTCCCACCACGTTTGCGGGTGCTGCTCCGCCCAGCCGGTTTTTTTGGCGATGATTTCCAGTTCCTTTTCGGGCGATGTAGCAGAACCGATAACGGCGCCCGTCTGGGAATCCAGAAGGGTCGCTTTTATCGACGAACTTCCAACGTCAAAACCTAATAATAACGCCATACATCCATTCCTTTCTTATTTCTCAACTTTAGGGCCCCATTTCAGCTTTCGGCCCGGACGCATGGTATTATACCCAGATTATACAGGCAGTGCAAGCCCCTGTGCCCGATTTTTTGCGTCAGTAATCGTTTACTTTTGGCCTTTTACGCACCCTGTAAAATTGGCATTGTGGGCCTTAAATCCGTTCATTAGCTCATAAATGCCATGGCGACCTCATCGGCCGGGCCAGCATTTTATCCGCCTGGGCGTCATTTACAAAATGTTCTTCTGTCGGGTCCCAGCGCAGTTTCCTGCCAAGCCGAACCGCGATACCGCCTAAGTGACAAACCGTGGCGGAGCGATGCCCCGTTTCGACGTTCGCAACCGGCTTTGTCCGCAACCGAACACAATCGAGGAAATTCTGATGATGGTCCCTGCTGCGATAAAGATGAATTTCATCTGGTCCTGTTGTTGACTGAACAATCGACGCCGGCTGTGAGAAAAATCTTTCCCGGCTTAAAAATATCCAACCCTCGGTCCCATCAAAGCGAACAGGTGATTCCGGACCTCCTGCTTTGACCGTTGTGCATAACAAGCGAACCCCATTGGCATATTTGTATTCTATGTCATAGCTCAAAGGCGTCTCAAACAATCCCTCTTTAGGAAACTCGCCTGTTCCGCTGACCTCCACAGGGCCGGTCGAATCTGTGCCGTTACCCCACTGAGCAATATCGATAGCATGTGCCCCCCAGTTTGTCAATTGTCCCCATCCGAAATCGTAGATAAAATGCCAGTTATAATGGCATCCCTGTTCGATATACGGCCTGTACATAGCGGGGCCGAGCCACAGATCATAATCCAAACCAGCCGGCGGCGGCTCAGTTTTCCATGTAAGCGGATTGGGCCTGCTGTTTTCCGGGATTTCTACTTTGATTGTTTGCAACTTCCCGATTCGGCCGTTGCGAACAAGCTCGCAGGCAAGCCGGAAGTTATTGTCGGACCGCTGATGTGACCCCGTCTGTAAAACCCGCTCGTATTGTTTTACCGTATCGCACAGCATCCTGCCTTCCGCGACATTAAATGCGAGCGGCTTCTCGCAATAAATGTCCTTGCCCGCCTTTGCCGCGGCGATTGATATGGGCGCATGCCACTGGTCAGGCGTGCAAACCACTACCGCGTCAACATCCGGCCGCGCAAGCAATCCGCGAAAATCATTATATGATGCTTTTTCCGACAACCTGGCTATTTTCCTCGCCTCCTCACGATGCGCGTAATCAACATCGCAAACGGCCACAACCTGTGAGGACTGCTTACGCAAAAACGCCTTGAGATTCAATACACCCTGGCTGCCCGTGCCGATTATGCCAATTGTAATTCTGTTGCTCGGCGCATCTTCGCCAAATACCGAAGATGGAACGATAACAGGCAACGCGCAGACCGCGCCTACGGCAAACCCTTTCCGCAGAAAAGCCCGTCTTGATAACCCGTCATATCTCTTAGCCATTGTACCCTTCGGCGTCAAAATGCAACGGCAGGGACCCGAAGTCCAAGGCCCCTGCCGTATAATCAGCTCATAAGAACAAGGCCGACAACTACTTGTTCTGCGTCATCTCAACAGCAGGCGGCTGCAACCCCGCCTTTGCGAGCAACGCGTAAACAACAAGGCCTATGAAGAACGCGATTACCGGGGCCGGACTTATAAAACCGAATTTTTCAGCATTTATCGTCGGCAGTATCGCAACGACAAATCCAATGGCCCATGAAATATACCCCGCCAGGTTAACTCCCTTGCGAGGTCCGGCCCACTTTTGGCCGCTCAGGAAATAATCCGCGACCATCGCGCCGCAAATCGGCCCGAATGACGCTCCGATAATGCTGAAAACACCGACAAGATTCAACGCCTTGCCAGTTGCCGCGAGAATAATCGCAATCACTCCGCCAATCGAAACCATAATGACCTTGTTGGCCTTGGGGAACATCGTGCCGATACTGTTGGCGGCTATAAAAGAGCTGAAACACGCGGGAGCAAAACTCGCTATCGCGAACAGTATGAACATTGACTTTGCCAAAAGCCCGCCCTGTGCGCTAATTACGGCGTCAAAAGTGAAACCCTTCATCGCGGGATTCGCCGCGTGAGCGCCTGCTATGGCTATAAGGGGCAAACCGCCCGCGACTAATATCGCCAGCATTATGCCCACAACACCGCCAAGCTGAACGTCTTTCGAGTTCCGATTACCCATACCGAAATCGACGCCAGCAGCGCCCGCGGTAGCGAAGAAACCCACCACGATGGCTATAATTGTGAGAAATCCCTCTGATGCGTCTGCGCCGGGTGTTGGCTTAAAATTACCTGCCGAACCGACGTTGGTAAAAAACACAAGCAGAATCATAACCAATGGAACAATCGGCAGAAAAGTCGAGACCTTGCCGACATACTGAATTCCCTTGAGCGCGACAAACACAGCGAGGACCGTCCAGATTATCGCTACGATTATGAACGTAGGCGTTCCCGGCGTGGCATCGGCGTCACACGCCTGAAGAATAAACTTAGTCGATACGGCCGAATTGACAGCCAGCCAGCCGAACTGCAAAAGACCCATCAGCAAACCGGGCATTAAAAAACCCCCATTTGTCCCGTATGTCGATGAGCCGACGACGTAAAGCGGGTAACCCGTCTTCATCCCTAAAAGACCAGGCACCAGGTAAAACAGGAAATAACATATCAGGGCGCCCACTACCAGCCCGAGGATACTCAGACCCAGCCCGGCCTTCGACAACGTCCCGTCGGCAATATTCATATAAAAGACAACCCACAGGAAGATGCCCGCGTAAACAGGCGCTGTGCCCTTATACCACGGCGCTCGCTTGTCGGCGGGGTTTGGCTTTGCCATGCTCAGGTAGCTTGGCAGCATTCCATTACTCATAATCGTTTCTCCTAACAATAATTTATAGTTACACAACCCGGCAAACCGGCCGGGGACATTTGCGCCCATCAACGAATCACTTGGCCGCGGTTCTGTTCATTTCGGTCAGGGCCACAAGATACAAATAAACTATTGCGAATAATGACAAGAGTAACGTGCTGTAACGGTGAATCTGCAAAAGAATCCCCTGCCACCAGGTGCCGAACAACGGAAATGTCCCCAAAATGGCAGAAAGAATCATCGGCAGCGATAATAACAAAATCGCCCAGAAACTAATCTTAAGCTCAAGCTCGCATTTTTCCGGCGGCGTCGTGCTCTTCGGCTGACGAAGCAGCGCCCGGTTCAGCCAGGGCCAGTAATTTTTGTCCAATCTGTTCTTGTCCGCCCAAAGAACCGCAAGCGCAGCTACACAAGCCGCAAAAATCGGGGCAAACGTCGCGTGAATCATCAGCCACCAGCCGGTTATCGACTTTCCTGAGAAAATCATCGGCGTAAAACCTGTAATCACCAGCACAACAAAACACAAAATCGCCAGCAGAAACACTAATTTTCTCAATACGCCGACCAAACTCCATTTTTGCTCGACGAAAAGAAGCGTTATGAAGA
>JBEKAT010000168.1:0-3468 GCA_050015775.1 Sedimentisphaerales bacterium
ACGCACGACTGGCCTTATGCCGTCAACGCTGTTTTTAATCCCGCCTCAGTCAGGATAGACAACGAGACGCTTTTGCTGATTAGATGCGAGGATATGCGGGGCTTTTCACACCTGACCGTTGCCCGCAGTAACGACGGTCTGACTAATTGGAAGATAGACCATGCGCCGACGTTCGAAGCAGACCACGATTCGCGGGAGGAAAGATGGGGAGTCGAGGACCCGCGCATCATCTGGCTGGAGGAGCAAAAGCAGTACGCAATCACCTATACCTCTTTTAGCGAAGGCGGCCCCGTGGTCTCGCTTGCTATTACAAAAAATTTCAAGACCTTCGCCCGCCTTGGGGCGCTGCTGCCGCCAGAGGACAAGGACGCCTGCCTTTTCCCCAGAAGATTCAAAGGCCGGTTCGCATTGATTCACCGACCCATTGTCAGGGGCGAGGCGCATATGTGGATTAGTTTTTCGCCCGACCTAAAACACTGGGGCGACCACCGCGTGCTTATTATGACCCGCTCGGCCTACTGGGATTGCCATCGCGTCGGGCTTGGCTGTCAGCCGATTGAGACCGAGGCGGGTTGGCTGATTTTCTACCATGGCGTGCGTATGACCGCCGCCGGGGCTGTTTACCGCGTCGGGTTGGCATTGCTGGACCTCAACGAACCCTGGAAAGTGCTGCGAAGAAGCGACGAATGGATACTGGGACCGCAGGCGATGTATGAGCGGGTTGGCGACGTGGGCGATGTCGTTTTTCCCACTGGGGCTGTCGTCGATAAAAAGACAAAGGAGCTTTACCTTTATTACGGCGCCGCCGACTGTTCGGTCGCCGTCGCAAGCGCTAATCTCGACGATATTATGGATTACGTGATGACTTGCCCCGAAGGCGAAAACTTATAAATGGTCTCACCTAATATCGAAAGCTGGAGTGTGGTTCAAATACCCCCTTTAAGCAAGAGTTGCCGTGTAATCTTACAAGTGGTAGAATTGTCCTGAAGCGTGTGGCCAAAGTTTGGAATAATAATGGTTAGATTTTGAATAAAGGGGGCAAAATGAACTGGTTAAGATTTATAACTGTTCAGGTTGTTCTGCTTTCGGCGGCGGCTTGTTTTGCCGCTGAGCCGAACTCGCAGAGCGAGAAGGAAAAAGCCGCAGTTTCGCGGGAAACCGCGCAGGACTGGATACAGGTTGGTATTTCACAATCTAAGAAAGGTCTTTATGAGCAGGCCGAGAAATCGTTCCTTGCCGCGCGGGAGTATCAGGAGTATCTGACCGCCGAAGAGCATAAGCAACTCGAAGGGCACGTTGCCAATGCGCACCAGGCCGTTTTAGAAAGACAATCCGTGCTCGAATATATAAAAAAGGCCAAAGAGCTTCTTGTCCAGGGCCAGCCGGTCAAGGCGAGGGCGCATTATGAGAAGGTGCGCAAAAGCCCTTATCTGACCGAGCAGGAACGAAAGCAAATCGACCAGGAAATTAAAAACGTCGATGATAATTTTGACAAGCAGAAGAAGGAAATCACCAAGATTTACAATCGCAGCGTGCAGCTTTACCGTGCGGGCGAGATAGAAAAGGCGAGGGAGGGCTTTGTGGAAGTTGCCCGATACGGCCTGCTTGTCGTCCCAAAAGGCCAGACAGCCGAGGATTATCTGATTCAAATAGACAGCATTCTTACCGAACAGCTTAAAGGCACGTCGGATTCGAATGCGTCGCTGCCGTCGGTTACAACGCTGCCAGCGAAGGAAGAACCGAAGATAAAGAACGTCAATCAGCCGACGCTGCCCGAAGTCGAGGTGGTGCTTTTGAAACCCGGTCCCGATAAACCACCTGTCGAAAAGCAAGGGGACAGGAAACCGGAAGCGAATCAAATGCAGGAAGAGACGACCGATGTAACGGCAGTGGCTGAACCGCCGGCGCAGACAGAGACGCCCCCCATCGACGCACGGGGGGTTGCACCCGAAAGCAAGGTCGAAACCGTACCGGACAAGGACGCGAGGGTAAAAATTGTTCGCACCTATACCAAGGCGGTTGTCGAGGACGCCGCCGCCAAGGTGGAATATCATATCAGCCGGGGTGAGTTAGACAAGGCAGTTGCAGCAGTTCGCACGGCAACCCAGACCGTTAAAGAAAACCGTTTCTTGATTGGAGACGAGTTGTTCGCGCAGTACAGCGTTCGCCTCAAGCAGCTTGCCGACAGGATTGTTACAGTTCGCAAGGCGTCGTGAAACTTGGCGGCGGGCCGGTTACTGTTTTTGCCGAAGAGTATAGCTCAAAATGTCGGTCAATCGACCTCGCGCTATCCAAGAGAATTTGTTTACCTGTGGACAAGCCAAAAGCCCCCATTTTGACTCGCTACCTATTAATAAAAACTTTCCATTTATGCTATATTTCCCAAATTGACATTCCAATAATAATGCTTGATTTTAGTATTACGGTATGGGACAATATAGGACTTTAAATTGTTATACGGCATTGAGACCGCTTGGTAAATGCCAGGGAAGATTTTTTACTTGCAAAAAGGGGCGTTTTCGTATAAACTCACTATCAGAGGTATAACCTTTCCTGATAGCGGCGGGGTGTACGGTGATTTTTATGAAGATATTCCTGTGAACGAACAGATTTTGGAGGAGGTTCAACTTTGAACACGTTAATACTACCGACAAGGCGACTCGCAAAGACCCTCATATTAGTCCTGCTAACATCGATTCTGATGGCGACAACGGCGTTGGCGGAAGATGCGCCGAAGGCGGACAAGGGGGACAAAGACAAAGTGGTCCGTCAGATAGTTGACAACTGGATTCAGATAGGGACCGAACAGTACAAGCGAGGGTTCTACGCCGCGGCGGAGAAATCCTTCATGCGAGCAAAGGATTACGAGGAATCCCTGACTGCCGAAGAGAGAACCAAGCTCAACAAGAGCTTGCAGATGGCACATAAGGCGGCAGTCGAGCTGGAAGCCGTGCCGGCCGTTGAGCAGCCGAAAGAACAAGCTGCAGTCGAGGTTAATAAAGTCGCAGAACCTGCGCCGGCGGCGGCTGTCAATACGGTGCCGGAGGTTGCGGTGACAACCCCTGCAGCCCAGCCGGAACAGGAGCAGGGCTACATAGGCGTTATTAACCAGCGGACAAACATAATTCGCAGCCGGGTCAAGGCCGTTGTTAATGATTCCGCGGCTAAAGCGGAGGGCTTTATCGGTCAGGGCCAGTTCGACAAGGCCAGGGAAGCCGTAGAGGTTGCCGAGAGAGTTGTTTACGAAAATCAGCAGCAGCTTGGTGATTATCTGTTTAATCAATACTCTGGGCAGTTGAAGCAACTGTCGGAAAGAATAGCGGACGGGCAGAAGAAGCAGGCCCAGCAAAAAGAGGACGAAAAACGGACGAAGGCCGAACAGTCGCAGCAGGAACATAAAGAGCAGATGTCGGCCGAACGCGAAAAGCGAATCAACGACCTGTTCCAAAATACGCTGAGCTTCCAGAA
>JBEKAT010000169.1:0-3468 GCA_050015775.1 Sedimentisphaerales bacterium
CGATATCGACCGTGTTTTTGTTCTCGATGGCGTCCTGAAATTGTTTTGCAAGTTCAGGATATGCCTCGGCGTATTTTTTGAATAACCGGTTCCACGACGCCTCCGCGCGTTTGCCCTTGTCTATTGCCTTGCGGGTATGAGGCAGAACCTGTTCGGGGACATTAAATGTCTTCTCCGGGTCCCATCCGAATAGCCGCTTTGTCGCTTTAATCTCATCTTCACCGAGTGCCGAGCCATGTGCCTCTGCTGTGTCGTGTTTTGTCGGAGCTCCGAAGGCGATATGCGTGCGAAGTTTTATCAGCGTCGGCTTGTCTTTCGCGCGTTTCGCTTTTTTCAGCGCCTTATCGAACGTAACCATATCGTTCCCGTCGCCCGGCACCTCAATCACGTTCCACCCGTACGCCTTGTATCGCTTCGCCGTGTCCTCGGTGAACGACAATCCCGTAACGCCGTCGATTGAAATATGATTGTCGTCGTATATGACGATAAGATTGTCCAGTGCAAGGTGTCCCGCCAGTGAACTTGTTTCTGATGATATACCTTCTTCGAGGTCGCCGTCGCCCACCGTAACATATATTTTGTAATCGATAAGCGCAAATCCCTCGCGATTGAAATAATTGGCCGTGTATTTTTGCGCAATCGCCATACCGACTGCGTTTGATATCCCCTGGCCCAGCGGCCCCGTCGTCGCTTCGATACCCAAATCGGGTTTGTATTCCGGATGTCCCGGCGTCTTGCTTCCCCATTGCCTGAAATTTTTCAGGTCATCGAGCGCCATGTCATAGCCCGTCAGATACAGCAGCGAATAGAGCAGCATACAACCGTGTCCGCCCGAAAGGATGAACCGGTCGCGGTTGAACCACTTGGGATTGGCGGGATTGAATTTCAGATGCCGCATCCATAAAGTGTATGCCGCCGGCGCCAAACCCATCGGCATACCCGGATGCCCTGACTTGGCCTTCTGCACCGCGTCCGCAGCCAAAAACCTTATCGTATCAATGCAAAGCTCATCAAGCTCGCTCACGCCTTTCACTCTTACGCCGTCATCCATCACAATTTTCCTGAAAATAATGATTAACTCCCAAATTTTTACTGCAAAAACAAACCTCAAACGATAATCAAACGGAGCCGTTTTTGCAAGATTTTTGTTATGCATCCGGTATTTGACAAATCGCCCTCCGACGGGGATAATCGGTGCCGGTTTACGCGAATGGGTATGACAGATGACCGGCGAAAACAGGCCAAAATACGATGTCTCCATAATCCGCCCGCAGATGATGGGCCACGATGTTCGCCTCAGAAGCAAACCCATTGCCCCGGAGAAGTTGAGAACTCTCAAAAAAGCCCTTCAGGCATTTCACACCTTGGAAACTATGGCCGCCAATATCTACAAATTCCAACTTACTAAAGAACCCTCCGAACTGAATCGCCAGCTTGTTGCCGCGATGTGCAATGAAATGACTCACCTTCAGGATTTCCAGGTCAAACTTTACGAATACGGTTTCAGGCCCGGCATCCTCAGGCCCGTTTTCTGGATGGTCGGCTTTGTCTTCGGTTTTGTCTCACGTCTGCTCGGGCCAAAAGCTATTCTAAAAACCGGTATTTGGGTTGAAACCAAGGCCGTAAAACATTATGCTGAACTCCTTACAACCGTCGATTGGGACGAACAAACAAGAAAGATGATTGAAAAGGATCAGGCCGACGAAGATGGGCATATCAACCGATGGCGAAACATGCTTGCTCAGATACGTTAGGGGTGTCAAAAAAACAAAATTCGCAAGTCATAATTTCAGGAGTGTGAAAAATGAAACGCATTGGACGTCGTGAATTTCTTGCCGGCTCGCTCGCCGGCGCATCAGGACTGCTGCTTGGTTCGACATTGGCAGGATGCGCGTCAAAAATTTCAAAACCGGCGCAGGGCAAAACATTTGACCCCTGGGAAATTGTCCCTCTCGGAAATACCGGCATCAAAGTCACACGCGTCGGCTTCGGCACCGGTATGAGCGGCGGACGACACTCCTCCAATCAGGTCCGCCTCGGCAAAGAAAAATTCGAGTCGTTATTGAAAGAATCCTACGACCGCGGCTGCCGGCTGTTTGACTGCGCCGATATGTATGGCTCGCATCCATATATCATCCCCGCACTCAAAGGCGTCCCCCGCGACAAATTCACCATTGTCTCCAAGCTGATGATTTGGGACCCGCCCGCCGAAGAAAAAGAAAAGCCCATGGTAACAATCGACCGCTTCCTCAAAGAATTGAACACCGACTACATCGATCTGCTCCTGCTCCATTGTATGATGGCGCCCGACTGGAACAAAACCCTCAAACCCTATATGGACGGAATGAGCGAAGCCAAGGCAAAAGGCAAAGTCCGCGCACTCGGCGTCTCGTGCCACTCGATGGATGCCCTCAAAGTCGCCGCCGAAGACCTCTGGGTCGAATCCGTCCACACCAGAATCAACGCCACAGGTGCGGATATGGATGGTACGCCCGACGAAGTTGTCCCCATTATCCGTAAAATTCACGATGCAGGCAAAGGAGTCGTCGGTATGAAACTCATTGGCCAGGGCGAATTCCGCGACGACCGCAAGCTGCGTGAACAAAGCGCCAACTTCGTCTTCAACCTCGGCTGTGTCAACGCTGTCGTCGTCGGCTTTGAAACCCTCGACGAAATCAAGGATTACGAGAACATCGTTCGCAAAACTCCGCGAAAAAACGCGTAATCCGGTTTCTTTAAAATATGCAGGGTGTGTTGACTGAGGTCTCTGAGGCCAAAACTAATTTACAGCAGCCCTAATCGCTCTGCTTCCGCGTACAGGCCGTAGCGTTTCATTTTCTTAAACAGCGTCGTGCGGTTTATACCAAGTGCCTGCGACGTCTCCTGCCGGTTCCACTTGTGTGCCTCGAGTGCTTGGCGGATGATATTCTTCTCCGGCTCGGCAACCGCCTCTTTCAAATTCACCGCCTTGTACTCCCCGTCCCGGCTGACCTGCTCCTGCTTTACCGACGCCGGCAAATCATCCTGCGTTACGAAACTGTTTTTGCTCAGAAGCACCGCCCGCTCGATTACGTTCTCAAGCTCCCGCACGTTCCCGGGCCACGGGTATCTCTCGAGATAACCCAGTGCCTCATCGGTTATTCCCAGCTTCTTTTTATTGTGCTGCCCGTTGTATATCTTCAAAAAATGCTTCGCCAGTAAAGGTATGTCCCCGACCCTTTCCGATAATGCCGGCAGATTCACCGTCACCACGTTTATCCGGTAATACAAATCTTCCCGGAACCTGCCCTGCTTTACCTCCTCAATAAGGTTTCTGTTCGTCGCCAATATAATCCGGGCGTCGACCGTAATCGTCTTGTTACTGCCCACCGGCTCAAATTGCCTGTTTTCAAGCACACGCAATAATTTGACCTGCAGCGCGGGCGAGGCGTTCCCGATTTCATCCAGAAAAATCGTTCCGCCGTCCGC
>JBEKAT010000170.1:0-6122 GCA_050015775.1 Sedimentisphaerales bacterium
ATGAAGAATCTTAACAAGCGAATGGCGACCCAGAAACTGTCCGGGTATCAGTTCGCGACCTGTTGCTATTGCCTTTTGAATATCGATACGCTTGAGCTTACATACGCCAGGGCGGGGCATCCATATCCGGTTTTAATGAGGCGGGGCCAAGAACCAAAGCAACTGGAAGTTCGCGGTTCGCTGCTGGGCGTTTTCAAGGATGCCGAATATTCGGAGGACAAAATTCAGCTTCAGCCGGGCGATAAAGTTCTGCTTTATTCCGACGGCGCTGAGCCGTTCATCGGCAACTTTGATGATTTGACCGGGTTTCATTTCACGAAAGAATTTACCGAACTAAAAGAACTGCCCGTTTCCGAGACGATGGACAGGTTTAATATGATGGCGCAGAATCAGAACATCGACCCCGCTGAGGTTGACGACATTACCACACTCGGTCTGGAAGTGATTTAGTAGCCATTGTGTCGGTCGGCTTTTCTTGCCGGCCGACGCCGAAAAACCACGGTGTTTTGGTCAATCCCCTCTATCGTTCCGCCCTTGCTTAACGGGGGGCTCAATCGAGTTATTATAGGCCCTTCAATCGGGGGTTGTTGGCCGTCTGCTTTGGCTTTTTGATTAATCCTGTCGCCTTCTGTGCCGATATGGGATTGCAACGCGATAGAGCCGGAGTTTTGCTGTTTTAGGAGAAATGCGATGGGCTTTCAGAACTGGTCTGATGATATTATTCTCGTCGACCTGACACGCGAGCCGCGGATGAGGAGTGAGCTTAAGACCCTTATCGAAATCGTCCGCGACCGCGGCGACTGCGACGTTGTGGTGGATTTTTCAAGCGTGGACATAATGACCTCAACGAGCATCTCGGGGCTGCTGCGGCTGCGAAAACTGCTCACGGACTGCGGACATCGGCTGATGTTCTGCAACGTCCCGCCTGCAACCAGAAGTGTTTTTAGTGTGGTTGGGCTCGATGAGGTTTTTGAGTTTGCAGACGACAAGTTCGCGGCGCTGGCGACCCTTCAATCGGCAGGCGAGAGTAAACAAAAAATTTGATTAAACCGTCTCGGCGACTACGTCGCGGGAGTTCTCAAATGGCATTTGGATTGGTCCTATAAACTTTTTTAGGCAAAGGACGAAAGGGGAATCTGAGAAATTTTCTCTTGCCAGGGGCGAGTTATAAGTGCTTTGTTTGAGGGACGTTTTGGTGATAACGCCTTATATTCGGTATACTTTATATGATGAGCATTATGCTCCTGCTGGTTGTATTGGGAATGAGGAGGATTCCCATCGTGTTATTAAACTACGGCTATGCAAGTTTCGGGACGGCGGATTTGAAGGCAACCGGCGAGAGATTTGCTCGTGAAATAATGTGTTGGAATTAGGTGTTGGAATGAAAGCTGCACTGGAAACCGCTGAAATACAAAAACCGAAGACCACCCATCTTTTCGGCGAGTATTTGGTCTCGAAGGGTGTTCTTACTCGTTTGCAGTTGAGTAAGGCGCTCGACGAGCAGCGCAGGTTTGGGGGTCGGCTCGGCGAGGCGCTGATTCGCCTCAATTTGATGACCGAAGAGCAGGTTACCCAGATGCTGGCTGATCACCTGTCGATGGAATACGTGCATTTCGATGACATATCCAAAATCAACCTCAACATCGCAAGGATGTTCGATGAGAGCGTTTCAAAGCGATTCTGCCTGGTAGGTATTGGCGAGGTTGACGGCAGGATTATCGTGGCTATGGCCGACCCGCTTAATGTGGTTGCAATAGATACAATAACGCTAAAAATAAAACGGCCCATCAAGGTCGTTATCGGTTCTGCCCAGGAAATTCGCAGGGCCATTGAAATAATTTACCATGGCTCTGATGTCGAGGAGCAGCGACTAAGGGAACTGGTTCAATGCGAGGTTAGCAGGTTTGACCAGAGTGAAGACGAGAAAGTCGAATCTATTCTCGAGGAAACATCGGATGCCGGAACCGACAACGAAGCGGAAGCGACGAAGGCGCCGGTTATTCGTTTTGTGGACCTGCTGCTGAGCCAGGCGGTGAAAAGCAGGGCAAGCGATGTTCATATCGAGCCGCAGGAAAAAACGATGATGATTCGTATGCGTATCGATGGAATACTGCGTGATATGGTGCCGCCGGCCAGAAATATGCAGAAAGCCGTTCTTACAAGAATCAAGATACTTTCGAATCTCGATATTGCCGAACGTCGGCTGCCGCAGGACGGGCGCCTTAAAATCAGGGCATCCGACAGGGACATTGACGTTCGCGTCTCGACGCTTCCGACGATATACGGCGAAAAGATAGTAATGCGTATTCTTGATACCGCAGGCGCGTCGCACGATATCAATAAGCTTGGCATCGAGCCGGAACTGCTGGCCGTGCTGAAGAACGCACTGAACCAGCCGCACGGTATTATGATTGTAACGGGGCCTACGGGAAGCGGTAAAAGCACCACACTCTATGCCTGTCTGAACCACCTCAGAGACCCCACAATGAACATCACAACGGTAGAGGACCCTGTTGAGTACCGCCTTGCGGGCATTAACCAGGTCCAGGTCAAATCGGATATTAACCTCACCTTCGCTGCTTGTCTGCGGTCAATCCTGAGGCAGGACCCCGATATAGTCCTCATAGGAGAAATACGAGATAAGGAGACAGTTGAGATTGCCATAAAGGCGTCGCTGACCGGCCACCTTGTGCTCAGCACCTTCCACACCAACGACGCTCCCAGCGCGATAACGCGTTTGATCAATATGGGTATCGAGCCGTATTTGCTGTCTTCTTCGCTTAATCTGATTATAGCGCAGCGGTTGGTCAGAAAGATTTGCGAGAAATGCAAGGAGCCGACTACGCTGAGTGAACAGGTATTGAAACGGCTCAAGATTGACCCCGCCAAAATTAAAGACGCCCATCTTTGTCGCGGCAAGGGTTGTAATGCGTGCGGCAACACCGGATATCACGGGCGATTGCCGATATTTGAGTTTCTCGTTATGGACCACGAAATGCGTGATCTTGTTACAGCCACCGCGGCCGAGGCACAGCTTAGGGCAGCGGCGAGGAAAAAAGGATATGGAGGTCTTCTCGAAAGCGGCGTAATTAAAATGCTCCAGGGGCTTACAACCGCCGAAGAAGTGCTGGGTGTAACGTTTAGCGATGATATAGGGGATATAGGGATTGAGCAGGAGGGAAAAGGGGTTGCGGCAGTTGAGGGAACCGGCAAATAACGGACGTAAAAAGCGTTCCGTTTGGCTTAAAAGGCCTGTAAACGGTTTTTGCTAAAGGCCGGCTTTTTCAAAGACGACGTTTGTTTGGCTGGATTTACGGGCTTAATCGAAAACAAATGAGGAGCGATTTTTCAGGGACTTTTTGAATGAAGACCTTCAAATATAGTGCGTGTGATACGTCGGGTTCGCGGAAGGAAGGGCTGACACAGGCCAATTCCGCCAATGACGTCATCGGCTGGCTTCGCGAGCGATTATAGAGGCCGTCAAGCAGGCGCCGAAAAAGCGACACCGGAAAAAAATAAAGTCCTCGGATGTGGCGGCGCTTTGCTGGCAGTTGACCACGATGGTGGAGGGTGGCATTCCCATTACCACCGCCATTGAGACCATATCTTCAGACATAGAAAACCTCCAGCTTCAGGAAGTGCTGCATCGCATTCTCGATAAAATGCGAAAAGGCGAAAACTTCTCCAGCGGTATCGCCGAGTTCCCAAAGGTCTTCGACCAGCTCTCCAAGGCCATTGTCCTTGCCGGCGAAACCAGCGGTAATCTCCCGGGAGCGCTGAAGCGGGTTGCGGAGCATTTTGACAGCAGGGATCGCCTTGCCAAAAAAGTCAAAAGCGCGATGGCTTACCCCATCTTTGTTCTGATTTTCATAATCCTGATTGTTGCGGGTATAATGACGTTCATCATCCCCAGGTTCCGCGCCATATTCGACCAGTTCGGCGGCGAACTGCCCGCGTTTACACGAGCGTTTATGGGTTTCTACGACTTCATCCGGCTTAATATCATTTACATAGCCGGCTCGGTTTTCCTGCTCGGCGTTGTCGCGGTTCTTGTTAACAAGACCCCGAGAGGTCACTACTTCTATTCCAAGACCACCCTGCGGATACCGCTGATAGGGAAAATAATCAGCCAGGCATTTGTAGCCGGTTTCTGCAAGACGATGGGGACACTGCTGGCAGCGGGCGTTTCCGTGCTTGAGGTATTCGACATCCTCTCGACGATGACAAAAAACGACATAATAAAAGATGCGATTGTTCGCAGCAGAGAGCACATCGTCCAGGGTTCCAATGTTTCGCTGAGTTTGGCTACCGCGGGCTTTTTCCCGAATATGGTCGTCAAGATGATTCAGGTCGGCGAGGAAAGCGGCTCGCTGCCCCAGGTACTCGACAGGACCAGCGATTACTACGAGCGCAAAGTCGATGCTACCGTAAACACCGTGCTAAGCTTGCTTGAGCCAATAATGATTGTAACGGTCGGAGGGATTGTATTGATTGTTATCCTGGCCCTGTATCTGCCTATTTTCTCGATGGGCGGGACCAGTAAAGGTTAATCACGGGATATAAACGTGAATAGGTAATAAAGTCGCCCTGTAAGTTGGCCGATTTGCCCTGTGGCAGGTCGAAATTGGTAATTAACCTATTTTTGAGTTTTTAAGGAGAAAGCAAAATGACAAGCAGAAAAGGTTTTACACTTATAGAGCTGATGGTGGTCATCTTCATCGTCGGTATCCTGGCGGCGGTCGCCATACCGATTATGCGTGGCCGAATCGATGCAGCCAAGTGGTCTGAGGGCAGGGCCGGTGCCGGCAGCATTCGCACCGCTGCTCGTGCGTTAATTGCCGAGAAGGGTAACTCCTTCGACTTCACAACAATTAATGGCGCCCTTAATGTTGCGGCTACATACAACGGTCTTGGCTTTTCCAGCACAGACCTTGTCGGCACGTATTTTCCTCAGTCGGCTTACGCGATTGTTTTCACGCAGCTGGTGCTTCGCCCACTTACGTCATCACGGTGACTTCACCCGGGACCGGTTTATCGCCGACGACACCTCTCACTCTAACGCTCAATGACGCGGGAACGTTTAGTTGGTAAGCCGAACAGTGGCTCGCGTAGCTTAACCGCCACAGTTTTGATTATGCGGTCAAAAGGTGGGGACCTCAAAGGCCCCCCACCTTTAGATGTTCATATGGGGATAAGTTGCTATGCTGTCGAAGAGAGGCGGATTAGAGAAGGGCTTCACGCTCATTGAGCTAATGGTTGCCATTTTCATCATTGGCGTCTTGTCTGCCGTGGCGATTTCATATATGCGGGGCCGAACCGACTCTGCCAAGTGGTCGGAGGGTAAGGCGATAGCCGGCACTATTCGCACCGCCGCACAGGCATACCGTGGAGAAAAGGGCGAAGGGTACGACTTTTCAGGCACAACCCTCGAAGACCTCGGCTTTATCATAAACCTGGGTGCAGGCGGGGGAGACCTCGACGGCAAATACTTCACCGATGACTGCTACTCGATAGAGTTCTCAAAAAATGGCGATTATCTTATCACGATAAACGCTGCAAAGTCCACCAGTGGCGACCCGCCTTCTACTCCGCGGCAAATTACCCTCGACAGCACCGGCACTTTTACCGAAATACCCTGATAGGTTTTTCTGTTCAATGTTCGATGTTGGATGCTGGGCATTTCTTTGTCTTTTGATTTGCGAGCCATGCACACCTTTCTTAAAATCCGATATTACGATCTATCACCTATTATAAATTCGCACTGTCCGCATTTTTGCGCCTCCCGTCTTTGTTTTTTATGCTTTACACGTGTTGTTCCCAAAGCGGGGGCCTCTTTCCTATTGTCTTATGTTGTGCGACGCGATGCGTACTACACAGGACGAAACAAAATTACGACCGATAACTAAGGCAGGGGGCTTTTTGTTTTATAGAGATGCCAAAGCTGACTATTTCTCAACTTTGCAAGGCAATGGCAAGACGACTAGAACAGGTCGAAAAGCCATATTGGCGGCGGCAATCGTCATACATTATGGGACTCACGATTACGACTCGGTGTCAAGATGTCACACTATTCCCTTATCGCAATTTCTATCTAAAAACCCCACTCTATTAGGCCGATGGAT
>JBEKAT010000171.1:0-3436 GCA_050015775.1 Sedimentisphaerales bacterium
TCCGCGGATTACGCAAAAAAAGCAAACCAGCGGCTGACGCAACTCGATACTCGCGCGAGCATTGAAAAAGAACACAAATTGAATATCGTCGAAATACGTGAATTGAAACGGCTCATACCGGATATCGGTTACTCACCAAAACAGGTCCTGTCGAACAAAGACCTTCTGGAACTGTTCACCGGCCAGTTTGCCATCCGAATGAACAATCAAAAACAGTATGTCTCTTCGGAAATAGCGACTGCTTTGAAAGGCATAACGGATTGAGCATTCAAAACACGAAAGGGATTTTGCGTCTTTTAACTGCTTTCGCCGGGACGGCGATTATGCTGACGCTGGCACAGCAGCCGATTGGGTGGTGGCCTTTAGCGTGGGTGGCGTATGTGCCGTTTGTTCTTGCGTGTTTCTGTGAAACCAAGCCGTTTAAGCTATATCTAACCGCCTTTGTTGTCTCGACCTGTTACTGGCTCGGCAATATATACTGGATGAGCTTCGTAACTGTCGTGGGCTGGATTACCTTTTGCCTTTATACCGCCCTTCTCTGGCCTATACTGGCATTGTCCCTGCGTTGGTGCATTAAGAAACGAGTTCCGCTTTTTATCGCTGTACCTGTTCTGATTGTGGGTATCGAGCAAATGCAGGGATTTTTCCTGGGCGGCTTTTACTGGAACCATCTCGCCCACAGTCAATTCACCAACACCGCTTTGATCCAGATAGCAGATATATTCGGCGCGGCAGGCGTATCATTTGTGGTGGCGATGGTCAACGGCTTAGTCGCGGAAATGTTATTAGTTCGTCGGCCATGGTTTGTTGTTCGCAATGTGATAATTGCCGGCATAGTGCTGGTCGGCACATTGGGATATGGCCAATGGCGAATAAACCAGTCGGCTCAGTTTGTCACGCCGGGGCCGATGATTGCGGCGGTTCAGACGAATATACCGATATCCGTCAAAAAGTCGTTTGCCGCGGAGAAGCAGATTTTCGATGAACTGCTGGGTCAAAGCAACCAGTGTATTCCTGCCGGGGCTAAACTTGTCGTCTGGCCTGAGACAATGGTGCAGGCGATACTGAACCAGCAGGTCTTGCGTCTCTTGGTTGATGACCATTCGTATAAAATCTTCGATGAAACCATTCGCGAGCACGCGAAAAAGGGAGCGTATATTCTGGCCGGGGCTTATGACGGCACACCTCGATACGACGCAGACAATATTCGGCTGGCGCAAAAGTTTAACTCCGCTTTTTTGTATAAGCCCGACGGAAGCCAGGCGCCTCAAAAATACTCCAAAATATATCTTGTGCCCTTCGGCGAGATGCTGCCATTTTCCAATATCCCGCTGGTTCACAAGCTGTTCCTGAAAATGTCGCCTTACGATTTCGATTATACGATTGACCCGGGCACGGAATATACAGTGTTTGAAATGCAGCCGCGGAATTCAAACCGAATATACACATTCAGCGTGATGATTTGCTACGAGGACGCGGTGCCTTTTATGGCGAGAAAATTCACGCTGGACGAGCGGGGCAACAAGCAAATCAATTGGCTTGTGAATATAAGTAACGATGGGTGGTTTGTCCGATTCAAAAACGGCAAAGTCCTGCCCGCCACCGAGCTTTCACAGCACGCGGCGATTTGCGCGTTTCGGGCGGTGGAGAACAGATTAGCGGTGCTGCGAAGCGTCAACACGGGAATTAGTTGCATGGTTGACACGCTTGGCCGGATTAAGGATGGCTACGCGGCGGGAAATCTGCCGCAAAAGGCCTTTGACCGCCAGGGTGTTACGGGCTGGTTCGCCGATACCGTGCCCATCGACGCAAGGACCACTTTTTTCAGCAAACACGGCCAATGGCTGGATTTTGCTTGTCAGTTGAGTGTAGTTGTAATCATAATAGCGCAAATTGCTGAACGATTCTTCCTTAAACGACGGACCAAAGACGAAAAGGGGAGCAAAATAAATGGCGACAAAACACCCGGCAAAAAATAGGGCCGTTTTCATCTGTGTTATACTCTCGCTGATTGCTTTTTGCGGCTGTGAAACCGGTTCCGTAAAGCAGCAAGCGGGCAACGTCACAGCCGGCAATCCTATAAGCAACGACTTCGAAATTCAGGCGACACTGATAATTCAGCAGGCCCTTGCCGACAGCAACCCGCAGATCAGAGCCAACGCCATCGAGAAAGTTGCCGCCATTCCGATAAGCCGGGCACGCAAGTTTATGCCGGAAGTGCAGCAACTGCTCAAGGATGAGTTTGTGCCGGTGAGGTTTGCGGCCGCCGTCGCGATAGGCGACACCGGCTACTCGCAGGCACGGGACGACATCACCCAATTACTCAAAGACGATAATGAAAACGCCAGAATCGCCGCCGCCTATGCTGCTTATAAGCTTGGCTCCGCAGGCGGGCTTGCGATTATCCACGCATCCTTAAAAAGTAAAGACCAAAGTGTCAGAGCAAACGCCGCCTTCCTGTTAGGTAAATCAGGCGAATCGCCCAGGCAAGCACTGCCCCCGCTCTACGAAACTATGAGAGATGAAACCTCCGATGAAAAGGTCATATTAAGCTCGATTGAGGCCATCGCCCGGCTTGGCGACGAGAAAATCTATCAAAAACTTTGGGCAATGCTGATAAGCGCCTACGCCGATGACCGTGTTTGCGGAATCCGGGCAATGGGAGCCCTGGGAACGTCCAAGGCAAGGGACTCCCTTTTGACAATGCTCAAAGACGACCTGACGGAGGTCCGTCTTGTGGCGGCAGAACAGCTTGGCAACTTGGGCGATAAAGCGGGCGAAAAGGTCGTCATCGATGCCCTCACAAAAAATACAGCCAACGCACAGGACCAGGAGGCAAAAGCCCGCATCCAGACGCTGGCGGCCTTGGCAATAGGCCAAATCAGGACGCCAACCCTTAAAAAGTTCCTCCCGGAATTACTAAAAAGTGAATTCCAGTTTGCCCGGCTTGCGACAGCTAAGGCGGTTTTACAATACACCTCTGGCAATAATATAGGACGGCGAGAATAAGGCTTGGGCGAGGAATAGCCCATTTTAACAAAATTAACTTGACCCAAACGTGCTAAAATCGTAAAATAAGGGTGTTGATAAAACATCGGGTGGCAGGGTATAATCCCCTCTACATTGGAATTTAATAAAACTGGTGAAAGGAGCCAATCTTGAGCAACCTTACTAAGATACTCATAGTCCTATTGACTTTATCCGCAATTTTGTTGTGCGGCATCGTGGTGACATACGTCGCCAACGCGGACAACTACAAACAAAAATACGCCTCGCTTAATTCGGAGCGCGACTCACTTGAAAAAGACAAGGACAGCTTAAACAATCAACTCAAGGAAAAGATTCAGCAAAAAGACGACCTTGAGAAGTCGCTGAACGGCCAGCTTTCAACACTGAAAACCAGGGCCGACGACCTGCAGGCGAAGATTAACACCGT
>JBEKAT010000172.1:0-3817 GCA_050015775.1 Sedimentisphaerales bacterium
GGCATCCTGACCAAAAGAGACCTCAAATTCCTCAAGGACTACGACGCCAAAATCAGCTCAGTAATGGTGAAGAAAAACCTTGTGACAGCCCCGCCAAACACCACACTCGAACAGGCCAAGGGAATCCTGCAGGAACATAAAGTCGAAAAGCTGCTGCTGGTCAACGACGACGGCAACCTGACGGGCCTGATAACGATGAGAGACATCGACCGAGTCGAGCGGTATCCGCTGGCGGCCCGCGACCAGAGAGGCCGATTAAGAGTCGGTGCCGCCGTCGGCGTCCACGATTACGAAAGAGTCGAGGCCCTTATCGCTGCCGAGGTCGATGTAATCGTTGTCGATACGGCGCACGGCCATTCGCAAAACGTTATCGACACCGTAAAATCGATTAAAAGCAATTACAGTATCGACGTCATCGCAGGCAATATCGCGACCGCCGACGCCGCCAAAGATCTCATCGACGCCGGAGTAAACGCCGTAAAAGTCGGAATCGGCCCCGGGGCAATATGCACAACAAGAATCATCTCCGGCGCAGGTATGCCTCAGGTTTCGGCTATACTGAATTGTGTCTCCGTAGCGAACAAATGTAACATACCCGTTATCGCCGACGGCGGCATTCGTCACTCAGGCGATATAACCAAGGCGATTGCAGCCGGTGCCTCAAGCGTGATGCTCGGTTCGCTCTTCGCGGGCCTTCGAGAAAGCCCGGGCCAGTTAGTCATTTATAAGGGCAGGCAGTTCAAGGAATACAGGGGAATGGGTTCTCTCGGTGCGATGATAAAGGGGTCAGCCGACAGATACGGGCAAAAAAGCACCTCCGCCAAAGACAAGCTTGTCCCCGAAGGAGTCGAAGGACTGGTGCCGTATCGCGGATCGCTTGGCGACTTCGTGTATCAGCTCGTTGGCGGTCTAAGGGCCGGAATGGGCTACTGCGGAACCAGAAGCATAGAAGAGTTAAGAACCAAATCGTATTTCGTCCGCGTAAGCTCCGCCTCAGTAAGCGAATCGCACCCGCACGACATTAAAATAACAAAAGAATCGCCAAACTATTCAACCGTCGAACCTCTTGAAGATTAAGAGCAGGTTTTTCAAAAACCTGTTTTGAGCAGGACTATATGAGTCACGAAACAATTGCGATTCTCGACTTCGGCAGCCAATACGTGCAGCTCATCGCAAGGCGTGTCCGCGAGCACAACGTTTACTCTCAAATCTTCCCGGCATCAACTCCCGCAAAAACACTGGTGAAAGAAAACCTCAAAGGAATAATACTCTCCGGTGGCCCTGCCAGTGTCTATGACAAGGACGCGATAAAATGCGACGAGAAAATTTTCGACCTGGGCGTCCCCATCCTCGGTATCTGCTACGGGATGCAACTCGGCTGTCAGATTCTCGGCGCAAAGGTCGTCCCCGCAAAAAACAGGGAGTTCGGCAGGACAAACCTCACCATCACCGGTAAATCTGGCCTGTTCGCAAACCTCCCGGATTCGACAACCGTCTGGGCAAGCCACGGCGACCAGATTGAGGACGCCAACCATAATTTTGTCAAACTCGCCCACACAAAAACCTGCCCGTTCGCCGGTGTAAAACACAAAAAAAAGAAATTCTTTGGCGTCCAGTTCCACCCGGAGGTCTCGCACACGCCCAAAGGCGCGGTTATCCTGAAAAATTTCCTTTACGACATCTGCGGCTGCGCAGGCGACTGGAAAATGAGCGATTTCGTCGGCGAAACCGTCAAAAGAATCACTAAACAGGTCGGCGACCACACCGTTATCTGCGGCCTCAGCGGCGGCGTCGATTCCTCCGTAACAGCCGCCCTGCTCCACAAGGCCGTAGGCGACCGGCTCGTCTGCATATTCGTTGATAACGGCCTCCTCCGCAAAAACGAACGCCAGCAAGTCGAATCCACCTTCCGCGACCACTTCCACATCAACCTGCGCGTCGTTGACTGGTCAAAACAATTCCTCTCAAAATTAGTGGGCGTTACAGACCCCCAGCAAAAACGCAAAATCATCGGCGCAGAATTCATCGCCGCCTTCAAATCCGAGGCATCCAAAATCAAAAACGCCAAATTCCTCGCCCAGGGAACTCTGTACCCAGACGTCATCGAATCCGGGGCCAAAGACGGTAACCCCGCCGCGAATATAAAGCTGCACCACAACGTCGGCGGGCTTCCCAAGGAGCTTGGCTTCGAGTTGGTCGAGCCGTTAAGGGATTTATTCAAAGACGAAGTTAGAGTTGCCGGCGAATACCTCGGCCTGCCCGAACACATCGTTTGGCGTCATCCCTTCCCCGGGCCGGGACTTGCGGTGCGGGTAATAGGCGAAATAACGCCCAAACGGCTTGAAGTCCTGCGTGCCGCGGATGAAATCCTCATCGACGAAATCAAATCCGCCGGCCTATACAGGAAAATCTCGCAGGCGCTCGCCGTCCTTGTCCCCGTGCAAACCGTAGGCGTGATGGGCGACGGCCGAACTTTCGAAAACGTAATCGCAATCCGCGCTGTCGAAACGCCCGATTTTATGACCGCTGACTTTTCGCAGATACCTTATGAGGTGCTGGGGCTGATTGCCAGCAGAATCATAAACGAGGTCCGCGGCGTAAATCGTGTTGTGTATGATATCTCCAGCAAACCCCCCGCAACTATCGAATGGGAATAACCGGGTATCATATTACGTTCCTTATCGTGATTTTTCTTCACCACGCCTTGTGAAACGTTTTTAATCGCCGCAAGCCCAATTCCTTTGCGTTTTTCGCCGCAATGGATTACAATCACCACGGGCAGCATAAGTCGTTTGGTTAAACCTGTTCGGCTGCGTTCGGAGCGCGTTGTTGGCCGGACCGAGGTTGCAATTAATATCGAAAAAAGGTAGGAAATGCCGATAGCGACATTTTATTTTCAACTGCACCAGCCGTTCCGGCTGCATCCCGCAAGGGACAAGTTCATCTGGAATGAGATGAACAAGGAAGTATTCGAAAAGGTCTCCTATAAATGCTATCTGCCCGCCACAAGAATGTTCACAAAACTCATCGAGGAAAATCCCACCTTCAAAATCACCTTCAGTATGTCGGGCACTTTCCTCGAACAAGCACAAATGTATAAGCCCGAAGTAATCACCTGCCTCCAGCAGTTGCTCGCCGCCGGCAAAGGCAAAAACCAGGTCGAATTTCTCGAAGAAACTTATTACTTCTTTCAGAAACACCGAACTAATGTTCAATAACGATATCGCGTATGTCGTTGCCGATATGGGATATAAGGCGATGCTCTGTGAAAAACGAGCCGATATGTTCGGCCGAAAAAACGGCAAACTCGTCTCCCCCAACGCCGTCTTCCGCGCAAAAACAGGCAATCTCGTCGTCATTCCCAGAAACAGGGAGCTCTCAGACGACATTGCCTTTCGATTCCCCCACACGCCTGTCCTCGCTGAACTCTATGCCCAGCACATCGCCGAAATCGACGGCGAAGCGGTCCTGCTCGGCTACGATTATGAGCACATCGGCGAGCATATCTGGGAAGACAAAGGCATCTTTGAATTCTGGAAAAAACTTCCCCGCGAGCTTGCAAAATACGAAAGCATAAGGATGGCAAACCCCACCGAGGTTGCCGAACTGTTCAAAAATGCCGATTGCCCCACCGTCGATATCCACGGCTTATCGACCTCCTCCTGGGCCGATGCCGCCAGAGACACCTTTGGCTGGCTTGGCAATAAAACCCAGCAGGAATTTTTCTCCAGAATTCAGGCACTCGAAAAAAAAGCCAAAACCGCGGGCGGCGAGCTGCAGACCAAATGGCGGCACCTCACCACATCCGACCATCTTT
>JBEKAT010000173.1:0-3159 GCA_050015775.1 Sedimentisphaerales bacterium
GACTGCGCCCGACCGATGCAGTAAGTCGCGACAGGCGAGCTGACAAACTGCATCGTGTCATATACCGCCATCGTGTCGTCAACGGAGCCCCCCGGCGAGTTCACGTACAAGCTGATTTCGGTATTGCGTTTCTGGTTATCGAGGTAGAGAAGTTTCATTATAACCTCGGTTGCCCGCGCGTAGTTGATTTCCCCGATGAGAAACACAATGCGGTTTTCCAGCAGCAGGTCATCCAAGCTCATCTGGCGGAATTGCTGATAATGGCCGCCAGCCGGCCCGTACTGGTCCTGATACTGAACCTTCGGCCCAACTTTCATAATTTGTCTTTCGGGTCCTGTGTTGAACATCAAGCTTTCCCCTTAATAAGTCAGTAGGGCGGGGCAAACCCCGCCAATTTCACAATGCTCTGATACCTAATGTTTATCGGATATTCTTACGCTCAGGTTTTCTTTTTTCGGGGCGATGGCTTCGCCTTTTTCGCCGGTTTTTTCTCATCATGGGTCTTGACCGCCTTGATATGCGGGTGTTTTGTCGCGATTTCGGCCTTTTTAGCCGGTTTCTCAGGTGTTTTTTCGGCCGTTTTCTTGTGCCTGGGTGCCTCGACCTTATGTTTTTCCGCCTTCGGCTCAACCTCGGTAATCTTCGCCGACTCGAGCAGTTTGGCTATGCACTTTTGTTCGCGGACCTGAAGCTTGAACTGTACCAGGGAGCCATCCCGCTGCATTTCCTCTTTCATACGCTCGGGGCGGACATGTTTCTGGATGGCTAACTGGGCGATGTGTCCGTTGACTTCCTCATCCGTTGTTTTGATATCAAGTTTTTCCGCCACCTTGTCCATTATGAAGAATGCCTTTAGCTGTTCCTTCGCCTGCTGCTCGGTGTTCGACTTCAACTGCTCGATATTTTTGTCAATCTGCTCTCTGTCGATACCCTGCATCATAAGGTTGATATATTGGCGGCGCAACATTGTTACGGCCTGGTCGGCGATAACGCCAACCGGCAGCTCGAAGCTGATACTGTCCAGCAGGTATTTGTATATTTGTTCGGCCATCTCGTTTTTGGCCTGACCTTCGAGCCGGCCCTGCAGCTTTTCACGAATTGCCTTTCGCAATTCCTCCTCATTGGCGACGCCGCATTTGGCTGCCAGGTCCTGGTTCAGTTCCGCGGGCTTTAGCCACTTGATGTCCTTAATTGTTATTTTGATATCGACCTTCTTACCTCGCAATTCCTCCCGGAAGAACGTCTTCGGCACTTCCACCTCGACGGTCTTGACCTCTCCCGTTTTTGCGCCAATCAGGACCTCGTCGAGTTTTTCGACTGGCACGTCCGCCACAAATCCGTTCGGCTTGGCGTATAGCTCCGTGTTATCTACCTTCTGCTCCTGCCCCTCGATATTCAGCATCACGTCCGCGACAACCTGGTCGTCAAGCTCAACCTTCCCGTCGTCCTTTGGCGTCCACGTCCCCGCGTATTTGCAAAGCATCTCTATTTCCCGCTCAACGTGCCCGTCGGTCACCACGTGTTTCGGCTTATCTACCGGTATGCCCTCAAGTTTTGGCAGCTCGAATTCCGGACGCACCTCGACCTCAAAATCGAACTTCAGTGGCCCATCCGCCGGAAGCTCTATCTTCTCGTAGTCGATTTCCGGCTCGCGCAGGATATCAAGCTTGTTGTCCTTTACCGCCGAGTCGCTTGCGTCGGCCAACAGCTTGAGTTTTGTCTGCTCCCCGATGTCTTTGCCGAATCGCTTCTCCAACAAACGCCTCGGCGCACGACCCTTCCTGAAACCTGGCACTAACGCCTCTTTGCGCAGCGTTTCGTATTGCGCGTCAGTGGCCTTGCTTATTATCTCTCGCGGAACCTCAACGATTACCTTTTTTTTGCACGGACCCGCCTCTTCGATTTTTACCGTATTTTTCGGGGTTGTTTCCTGCTGTTGCTCTGGCATATTATTCTCCTGTCATATCCATATCGGGCTTACGCTCATACAAAACAAAAATGGCATTAGGAACCTGATTCCCGCAGCCACATTTTTTTCATATTTCGTTGCCCAAACGCATCGGCGACCAACGCCAAACTACTCATTTAGCCGGTAACTCGCCGACACTATATATTTCAAAGCGGGTGATGAGGCTCGAACTCACGACATCCACGTTGGCAACGTGACGCTCTACCACTGAGCTACACCCGCGTAAACTCACCAATTATTATAATCTCTATTATCGACTCCCTGCAAGCGGTTTTTTAACAAAAAAACGGTGTTAGAGTGCGATTTGAACTTATATTATAGATTTGGTAAGCACCCGTCTTCATTAGTGAAAAATTGGGATTTGCCTATGTCGCTTAAGGAACCGCCATTCGTAGCCGTTCTCTTTTATGCCCACCATTTATGCCCAATCTCAAACTTTATCTGTGAGCGGTGCTTTGAAATCCTACAAACCGGCTTAACAGCGTTTCCTTTTAAAAAACATCGCACCGAGGCCAAATACCAGAAGAGAAGCAGGTTCGGGAACAGTATATAATGCGTTGGGCCCGACATAGGACTGGCCGTATATTTGATAAGCGGGGAAAGCAAAGCCAGCCCCCCTTGATGTTTGGCGAGCTATTCCGTTGAAAGTGACAGTAGATGACCAGGTTTCATACTGGACAGAACTGTTGATGTACACTCCGTCCGTTGAATTACCTTGGTAGGACGCTCCTAATACGTAGGATACGCCGGGCTGCAGAACCACCTGATTTGCCAAGTTTTGATAAATAAATCCGTTGCTCTCGAAACCGTTAAACCCCGGCGAGAAATCGACTCCGGCAAGGAGCGAGCCGGATGTTGTCCACAATCCAACAGAATGACTCTGGTTCAAGCCGGGAATCCCGTCGTCGAACAATCCGAGCGCAGTAATGGTAATCGATTTGTCTGCGACGGTGAACAAATTTCCCAAGGTTTCAGTTTCGCTACCGTTGAAAACATAGCCGGCTCCAAGCGCAGTGATTAGCGGAGAGTTTTCGGCATACGTAATGGAACCGGTCAATAAAATCAGAGTGTACGTCTTTTTCAAAAGTGGAACAATTTAATACCTGGCACATTTCCGATTTAGCTCCAGATCGTTAATAATAGTATTGTTAAACTGCCGTCTTTTTTCAAGTGTTTTAATTTTAAGCCCC
>JBEKAT010000174.1:0-4899 GCA_050015775.1 Sedimentisphaerales bacterium
AGCTTGTCGATATTGTGCATAACAGGCCTCCTTGCTAATGAGTATTGGACGGTTCACACCAATCTCATCGGGCAAGTAGGCCTTGTTTTTTGAGTGTTAATCGCTTAAGTTAGTGCCATTAGTGACACCATACTAATTGTTTGACCGGCGGAAAAAGGAATGTAACTTTTTAGTGACCTGCTGTGCCAAGTGCGCAGCACGGCGAGAAGGATTTTTAAAATGGCAAGATTTTCAAGAACACCTGCCTGCCGGCAGGCAGGAACAGGCAAAAAGAGGTGTAAGTTATTGATTTTAAGGCAGTTAGGCGAATAATCGCAAAGGAGGCAACAAAGATTTTACCACTCCCGGAAGGGACGGCTTACGCCGGAAGGCACTGTTTAAGGCGGCGGATAAACTAAGCAAAAAATATCGGCGATGCAGAATATTTGCTAATTTTTTTAAAAAATCTAACTCTTTTTCAAAATATAGCGAAAACATGCTTGCATCGCCGATTATATTGTATATATCATACTCTACGCCAATTGAGAAAAGCTTGACATTGATGGAATTCTTTTGAAAGCTGAAACCGATTTGCGGCAAATTATTTCCGAAGCTACCCAGTGGCAGGTTGTGCTTAAGAAGCGCGGGTAGATGGTTTCTACTCGCAACTGAGTAAAAAAAATAACCCTTTATTATGTAGAAAGCTTTGTCATGACTCTTTTGCTCGATGCCTTATTAAAAGAAAAGCTGGTTACAAGCGAGCAAATCAATGGTACCCGGGACAAACAGGCAGGGCTAATAAGTCCATTTATGAAGTCCTCATCGATATTGGTTCTCTCAGGGCAAGAAAACTTAAAACATATTAACAATTTCAGTTAAAGGAGGCATTTCTATGAAGCGAATATTTTTTCTCCTGGTTTTCGTTGCTGCTATCGCAGCTTGGTGTCCGCTGAGTTTTGCTGCAAGGCAAACAGCCGTCGGCCCCGGCATCATTCCGTTGGATGCAGATGGTGTGCTGAGCGGCGTCGATATGTCAGTTTCGGGTATTACAGGGACCTTAAGCGTTGGGGTTCCTGGCGGCCCGGAAATGGATATTTTTACAAGCAACACTTCTCTGGCTACTTTTCCCCTTGCTGTCTCAACCTCGGCCTCCAGCCAGGGCAATATCGTGTTCAATAGCAGCTCGACCGTGTATGGAAACATAGGTGTAACCCAGCCAGGTGGACCATTTCTTCTCAACATCGACGCCGGCGCCGCTGGCGCTACGGTGAATTTTCTTGGGTCGGTCTATGCGACCACGTTGAACGTCACCGGAACTGGCGCAGTGAACTTCAACAGCGGGTCCACAAACATCACGGCCACAAATTTTGGTGGTGACGGCACGATCAGTCTTGCTCCGAACACGACAGTCATAGGCGCTCTCACGACCACGGCGGGGGCAAATACGGGTACGTTGTCGCTTGGCGGCGGGAGTGTTTTGGATGGCGCAGTCGGCGGCGCGATTGGGCTTAGAGCCATCAATGTCGTGGGGGGAGATAATACTGCTGGAGTGAGCGCAACAATCACCGGCGCGACGAACGCCTATTCATTTTCTCTTGGGACGAATACGTTGAATATCGGCGGTGCCCTAACGCTCGCCACTGATGGGGTAATCAATACGACCCTGGCCGGTACCAGCCCGGCGCAGTACGGCCACATCGTTCCGACGGGAGCCGCAAACCTTGGACCAAGGCTCGGGGTCAATGTGACTGTTCCCTCGACAGCTTACATCCCGGTTGGAACTCTGTTCAATATCGTCGATGCCACAAGCGGCACTAATGGAAGTGTCGTCACGGTGACAGTCAAGGATCCTACCAATCCGCTTTACGCGTTCTCCCCCGTGCCTCTCGCCGGCACCACAAATGGTCTGGTAGAAATAAAAACGGACACCATACCGTTGATGGTCCCGATAGCTCCTCCTCCTGGAGTACCTCTGCCTCCCGTTGCACCGATAGCCGCTCCGGTAGTGCCAGTATTAATAGCCATTCCTCCGACCCCTGATATCGTCGAGGTCCTGACTCCAATCAATGCTATCACCAACCCAGCCGCGGTCGTCAATGCGGTCGCACAGCTTGCCCCCTCGACTCCGTCTCTGGCGGCGCCTCTGGTGACATTCCGGGGGATCCGACAGTTTCAGAATCTTTGGTCGTCTCGCCTGGATATGTGCCGCGAGGTCAGCGAGCCCAATAAAGAAAACCCGAACTGTCAAGGCAACGAGCCTCGCAACGGTTGGTGGCTGAAAGGCTTCGGATATTCCGGCAACCAAGATGCCGAGGACGGCTTCACGGGGTATAACACCAGAACTCTCGGCACAATGATCGCCTGCGACACTCCTATTGGTCTTGACACGCGCGCGGGCCTGGGATTTGGCTATGCACGAAGCACAATAAGTGGAGAGACGTTCGACGCCAGAACCGAGTTCGATAGCTATCAAGCAATAGCCTACATCGGTCATGAGGATGGGCCCTGGTTCGTCAACGGTAGTGCGTCATTGGGCTGGAATGAGTATTCAGGCATGCGGCACATTGAGTTTCCCGGTGTGGACCGTAAGGCAAACGCCGATTATAGCGGACAGGATTACACCGCTTTTGCGAGCACCGGGTTTCACCTTTCCGCTCCTCAGGAATTCACGATCACGCCGCTTGCTTCACTCCAGTACACCCATATGCATCTAAATGGCTACACGGAAAGTGGCGCTGGTGATATCGATCTGAAGGCGAAGTCCCAGGATTACGATTTCCTCGAGTCCGGCCTGGGAGTGAAGGTGGAGCGTTACTTCAGCGATCGTAACGGGACGTCGTATGTTCCTGAGGGACACTTCAACTGGTTTCGTGAGCTCTGCAACCCAGATCTAACACAGACTGCGAAGTACACGGCCGCAGGCTCGGGGTCGTTTACAACGCCAGGGCTAAAGACGGCTGACGATATGTTCAATGTCGGCGGGGGCCTCACACTCCTCTCGTGCGCGTGTAGTGCGACAACATGGTCTCTCGAAGCCGTTTACGACTACGACTGGAACAATAGCGGTTACTTCGCTAATCAGGTGATGGTGAGATTAACCAGCCGTTTCTAAGTTGTCGGCCGGTAATCACGCGGCGATTGGCAAACATTGATTTTTCTAAGTTGTCGGCCGGTAATCACGCGGCGATTGGCAAACATTGATTTTTAATGGCGACCCCTACGGGAATAGAACCCCTACAATGCCATTGGGAAAGCTGGGGACACCATACCCGGGAAAAAGGAATGTAACTTTTTAATGACCTGCTGCGCCAAGTGCGCAGCACGGCGAGCAAAAAACACACCGGAGTTAAAAACTAATTATTGCCCCGCGGCCGTATCGAGTGGCTCGTTAACTTCCGCCTGCACTGGTTTAGCGGTTTCGAGCAACTCGGCGGAGGTTCTTGTGAGATTCGCAGCCAAATAGTCAGGTATCTGATATACCCAACCCTTATGTGTTTCCGAAAATTCTTCCGCGGCGTCGCGCGCGAGCAGTTTGGCTTCTTTTATCTTCAACTGCTCATCCGATTCGATTTCGCCCTGTGTTTTTGTTACAGGCGTCTGGTCGGAGAACCGGGCGTCACATTTGGCAAACCATAAGTCCCCGTCCTTGGCGAGCCAGATGGAATAAACGGTGGTATCCTTCAGCCGGCAAAGGTATCTTCTGTCAAACAGCAAACCCCGCTTTGAAGATTCGGCGTTGACGTCCTCAAAACTCAAATTAGCAAGGGCAGTGAAGACCCTGTTGGCGATAACATTCTTGAGCTTTTTGCCTTCGGCGAGCTTGTCAAATATTACGGTTTTGTCGTCGTCGCCGGGCCTGAGGAGATAAGTATCGTTGGGGGAGCTTACCGTTACCGAGTTGATGTCCTCTCTCTTTACGCTGGTGAGTCCCTGCGCGACATAATCCATCGCCTGCCCTTGTATCATTCGTATCTGTGCCGCAGAAACATAGACTTTGTTATCATCGAGTCGCCTGACATACATAAGGCCCTGGCCCTTTTGTTTTTCCCTGCCTATGATGACGCCTGTAATCAGCGACAGGTCGGTTTTATTTTCCGGGGCGGCTTTATAGAATTTAACCAGGATGTGAGCATTCGGTTCCGTGACGCCGAGGGCTTTGTGGTTGGCGGGATTGTCGGTATAAAGCTCAGCGGTTTGAATATCGAGGCAGGTGGTGATGAGCTTGTTTATTTCGCTTGTCTTCGCAGGATAGTTGTCGAGGTTGGCGACGACGAAATTGGCGCCTCGCCTGTTGAGAATCACCTCCTGGCCTGGCTTTCCTATTGTGATTCGCGCGACCTGGTCGGGGTCAAGTCCCTGAATAAGGTAGGCGGTCTGGTCTTTCCTGACGTACGGTTTTTCGCCAATACCCGCGACCACAACGGCGAGAGCCACGACTGCAGCCGCTAACAAACCAAGCAACGATAAATTACGATTACTCATATCATTAACTCCCTGCCACGTCAGGCGTCGCTGGCGTGACTGATGTAGTGTCTTTTCATGGCGCTACGCCTGATACCGAGAACGACGGCAATAAGCAGTATTACCGCCGGCGCGGCGAGCATATTGAAGGCCCGCAGCTCGTTGCCGAGGGCTTCGATTCGCTGGCGTTTTTGCATTTTGACCTGCCGCAACTGCTGCCTGGCCTTGAGTTTTTTCAATTCGAGGTCTTTTGTTTTGCGGGCAAGCGAATTTCCTATGACCTGTTTTTCTTTTTCGTTAGCGGAGTTTACGAGTGTTTTCAATTCATCTTCAAAGCCGGTAATTTCAGCGTTGAGTTTGGCGACTTCATCGGCGGTTTCGGCCTCGGCTTTATCCTCGATTTGGTCAACGACGGTAAAGGGCCTCCTGAAGTTGCCGCGAGACCTGATTGAGATAAGG
>JBEKAT010000175.1:0-3133 GCA_050015775.1 Sedimentisphaerales bacterium
TTTTATTTCCGTTACTATCTTGTCCGGGCCATTAAAAAAGTCGGCCTTGGCGACCGCTATATCGAAATGCTCCGGCCCTGGCGCGATATGCTCAAAATGGGACTTACAACATTCGCGGAAAATCCCGAACCGACCCGTTCCGACTGCCACGCCTGGAGCGCAAGCCCCAATTATGACTTGCTGGCGACCGTCTGCGGCATCGAGCCGGCCGAACCGGGCTTCAAATCCGTCAAAATCGAACCGCACCTCGGTCCTTTAACCTGGGTCGAAGGCAAAATGCCTCATCCCCTCGGCCAAATTTCCGTCCGCCTTGAACGCAACGGAAAAACCGGCATCAAAGGCAGCATAACTTTACCGCCGGGCTTGACAGGAAGATTCCTTTGGAATGGAAAATCTGTTACGCTAAAACCCGGCCCACAAACAGTTGCTTTGTAAAATCAATGTTTATGAATCAATGTCCGTTGTGCTGTTCGTATTGTTCGATGAATTTGGAACCGGCGCGGATATAGACAAGCGTTGCTAATACCGCGGCAGCAGCAGCGGACCACCATAAGACCCGCACAAAATAAACCCAGCCATGAAAAACGGATGAGACCTCCGGTGCGATTAGAATCGCCGCTACCATAGAAAGCTGTAACGCAGTGGACGCCTTTCCCGCAAAGACCGGGACAACGCGGACTTTACCCGTAAGAAAATAGATAATCAAAAAGCCGATGAATATGAGGAGGTCTTTGCCGATAATCAGCACGACCACGGTTGGCGGCAGGATGAAGCCGGCGACACCGGCGTGATGTGAGGTAAGGAGCAAAGAAGCCGATGTGATGAGCAGCTTGTCGGCTGTCGGGTCAAGAAACGTCCCTAACCGGGTCGTCTGCCCATTTTTACGCGCCAAATACCCGTCAATACCGTCGCTTACCGCCATAAGAAAAAATATCGCAACGGCCGAATAGCGAATCAGGTGCCGAATGTGCTCGCTCAGGTCAGCGTCGTTTATCTGGAGCATACAACTGACAAACGGCGCTATCAGCAATATCCTCAGAATGGTTATTCTGTTTGCCCAGCTTAACGTCATCTCTTATTTCCGATTGATTATCTTGTCCACCGTAGCTTCAGCGCAGGTGGATTATTCTTTTTTACAATCCGCCTCCGCGGGATTATACAAATTCAAATCACAATCCGCCAACTTATAATCTTGCTGATATTATCAAAAACGGTATAATTAGATAGCCCCTTTATCGGGCTTGGGGCTGTATATTAAGGATATAATATGGCTGTTTTGAACGTAAATATTGACCATATAGCAACAGTAAGGCAGGCCAGGCACGCCGATGAGCCGGACCCTGTTTGGGCGGCAGCGGAGTGCCAATTGGCAGGGGCCAACGGGATAACTACCCATCTTCGGCAGGATAGGCGCCACATCAACGACCGGGACGTTCAGATTCTTAAGGAAACCGTTACCTGCAAATTCAATCTCGAAATGTCGATGGAAGAAGAGATTGTCAGAATCGCCGAAGGTATTGAGCCCCAGCAGGTAACACTTGTGCCGGAAAAAAGAGCGGAATTGACAACCGAGGGCGGACTCGATTGCACATCGAACGGCGTACGGCTCAAAGAGGTCGTCCGGAGAATGCACGCAAGGGGCATATTAGTCAGCGCGTTTATTACGCCGGAAAAAGAGCAGATAGCCGCCGCGGCGAGATTCGGCTGTGACGCCATCGAGCTTCATACCGGCCAATACGCCAATGCCAAAACAGAAAAAGAAATTAGCGAGCAGCTTCAATGGCTCGAAGCGGGCAGGGACTTGGGCCTGAAAAAAGGATTGATTGTGCACGCCGGCCACGGGCTAACATATAGGAATATCGGCCCGGTCGCCGCGATGGAAGGCCTGAGCGAGTTGAATATCGGGCACAGTATTATAGCCAGAAGTTTGTTTGTCGGGATACGAGAAGCAGCAGCCGAAATGATTCGGCTGATTGATAAATACGGAAAAAACAGCGATTAGCGTATAGCGGATAGTTAAAACCCAGAAAAATAGAAGTCAGAAAATAGAAGGAAAGACAAATGTTTGCAGGTGCGATGACGGCGTTGATAACGCCTTTTAGAGACGGGCAAGTCGATTTCGAGACCCTCGATGAGATTATTGAGTTTCAGATTGAAGGCGGGATAGACGGCATAGTGCCGGTTGGAACGACCGGTGAGTGCCCGACGCTTAGCCATGATGAGCATAAAAAAGTGATTGAACGCGTTGTCAAAACCGTGGCAGGACAGGTTCCGGTGATTGCCGGTGCCGGTTCAAACTCGACGGCTGAGGCGATTGAACTGACCACCTTTGCGAAAAAAGTCGGCGCGGACGCGACCTTGCAGGTTGACCCGTATTACAACAAGCCGACGCAGGAAGGATTCTACCAGCACTTCAAAGCGATAGCGGAAGAAGTGGATTTGCCGATTATTCTGTATGACATTCCGGGCCGATGCGGGGCGGGGATGACCGTCGATACGATTGTGCGACTGGCGGAGATTGAGAATATCGTCGGGATAAAAGACGCGACCGGCCAGATGGACCACGTCAGCGAAATCGCGACGCGGTGCGATATGACGATACTGTCGGGCGATGATTCGATGACGCTGCCGATAGCGGCAGTGGGTGGCAAAGGCGTAATCAGCGTCGTGGCCAACATCGCGCCCGCGGATGTCAAGGCGCTGACGGACGCGATATTGGAGGGGGATTTTACGAGCGCGCTGAAATGGCACAAAAAACTATTTGCCCTGAGCAGGGGAATGCTTTCGCTGGCGTCGAATCCGATACCGGTAAAAGCGGCGATGGCGATACTGAACCTGTCGGATGAAGAAATGCGGCTGCCTTTAGTGCCGATGGAAGAAAGCAAAAAGGCGCTTCTGCGAAAAACTTTGCAGGAATACGGCCTGCTGAAATAGCCCCCTATTTCACCTACGGCGAAAATTTGTAAAGCCCAAATCGTTAGCTGACGTTTTGGGCTTTGTTTATTTATCGTAAACCTTGTCGGGGTCGAAGACCTTTTCGGCGATGAATTCAAGCTGTTCCGTCGTTCCTTTTTTCAGAGCGCGGTAGAAACAGGACTGGTAGCCGACGTGACACTGGCCGGAATCGACAGTA
>JBEKAT010000176.1:0-2924 GCA_050015775.1 Sedimentisphaerales bacterium
ATATATCTGGCTGTGGGGTTATTGCATTTTCTGTTAAGAAAAAAATTCCTGCTAATCTCAATGAATCCGTCACTGGCCCGTGAGAGCGGCCTGTGGATTCGTTTCTGGGATTTTATTTTCTACGTTACCTTTGGTTTTGTCGTAACAAGTTCGGTGCGAGTAGCGGGTGTGCTGCTGGTTTTCAGTTACTTAGTGGTTCCGGCAGTTTGTGCAATGTTTTTTGTAAGGGGCGTGGCGGGCCGGTTATTGATTGGCTGGGGGCTTGGGTTTGCGGCAAGTGTCCTGGGGCTTTATGCCTCGGCAAAATGGGATTTGCCCACAGGGGCTTCCGTCGTAACCGTATTCGGGATAATACTGGCCGTCTGCGCAGGCGCAAAATGCGCGGCCAACATAATGATTCGCCGGCATCAAACTGTGGACAATACCCCCCTGCCGGATTAACATAGGGGATATGCAGATTTATCCGTTAAAGTTTGGGCCGATATACAAAGAACGAATCTGGGGCGGAGATAAGCTGCACGAGGTGTTCGGCAAAGAAATGCCTAAGGGCAAACGAATCGGCGAAAGCTGGGAGCTGGCGGATTTGCCCGCGGACAAGTCGAAAATCGTTAACGGCGAACTTGCGGGCGAAACACTTGAATCGGTGATTCGCAAATATCCGCAGGAGATAACCGGGGCGGAACAGTTTAAGCTGCCATTTCCGTTGCTTATAAAAATCCTCGATTGCGGAGATGTGCTTAGCGTTCAGGTTCATCCGGATGAGGCGACCTGCAAGCGTATGGGCAAGGGGGATTTCAAGACGGAGTGCTGGTATATAATACAGGCGCAGCCGGGTGCGGTGATTTATAAGGGACTGAAAAAAGGCACGACAAAAGAGAAGTTTGCGCAGGCGATAAAAAACGGAACGGTCGAACAGCTGTTAGTCAAGGTGCCTGTAAAAGTCGGCGAATGTCATTTTCTGCCGGCGGGGACACCTCACGCGATTGGTGCGGGATTGCTGATAGCGGAGATTCAGACGCCATCGGATACAACATACCGTGTGTTTGACTGGAATCGCGTGGATAACAAGGGTAA
The DNA here is from genome assembly GCA_050015775.1 of Sedimentisphaerales bacterium. Classification (GTDB taxonomy): domain Bacteria; phylum Planctomycetota; class Phycisphaerae; order Sedimentisphaerales; family Anaerobacaceae; genus Fen-1362. The sequence goes on from JBEKAT010000176.1 coordinate 1,075, forward strand.
GCCGAGGCCTTTGCATATTGAGGAAGCGATGGAGAGCATACATTTTGACTCATCAGGGGACAATCTTTCTGTGGCGTCGGTCGGGCGACTCGTTGACAGCGATTATTTCAAGGTTGACAAGGGACATCAGGCGAGAAGCTGCGATATGTTGCTGACAGCCGGGAAAATGAAGATAATTATGATTATGAGTGGGTTTGGGACGATTGTCTGCGGAGGCCGGACAGTTGACTTCAAGGCGGGCGATACCATGCTTATCCCGGCAGCATACGGCGGAGTGATGCGTTTTTCGGCGGAGACGGAGTACCTGACGGCAACGATATAAGACAAGGATGAGGTGAAACAATGCAGGTTGTGATGCTTGATTTGAAAACGCAGTTCGCGAAATATAAAAGCGAGTTGATGCACGCGGTTGAGGATGTATGTAACAGCCAGATACTTTGCCTTGGTCCTGCAGTGGAGGGATTCGAAAAGGAAGCGGCGGTGTACTGCGGATGTAAATACGCGACGGGGGTTTCGAGCGGGACAGACGCGTTATTGTTGAGCCTAATGGCGGCGGGGGTAGGGCCAGGCGACGAGGTAATCACGACGCCATTTACTTTTTTCGCAACTGCGGGAACGGTATCACGTCTTGGGGCAAAACCCGTTTTTGTGGACGTAGATGCAGGGACATATAATATCGACCCGGCGAAGATTGAGGCAAAGATAACAAAAAAGACGCGGGCGATTATACCTGTGCACATTTTCGGCCAGACAGCACAAATGAAGCCGATTATGGAAATCGCACGCAAACACAAATTGCTTGTTATCGAGGACGCGGCGCAGGCGATGGGAGCGACACAGGATGGCTGTCAGGCGGGCAGTATCGGGGACATCGGATGCTTTTCATTTTACCCGACGAAGAACATCGGGGCGTTCGGCGACGCAGGTATGGTTGTAACAAACAATGATGTGCTGGCGGAAAAGATTCGGCTGATGAGGGTGCATGGCGAAAACCCGAGATACTTTTACAGGATGATAGGCGGCAACTTCAGGATGGACAACATTCAGGGCGCGGTATTGAGCGTGAAACTGAAATACCTGGATGAGTGGAACAAAAGACGGCGGGAAAACGCGGCGATTTACAACGGGCTGTTTTCCGGGACGATAGTTAAGCCGCAAAAGATCGAGCAAAACAACGTGAGCATTTATCACCAATATACAATCACTGCGCCGAAGAGAGAACAGTTGCAGGCATATCTGACGAAACAAGGTATCGGGAGCGGGATATTTTATCCGCAGCCATTGCATTTACAGGATTGCTTCAAAGGACTTGGGTATAAAAAAGGCAACTTCCCAGTCGCTGAAGAGCTTACAGAGAGCGTTTTATCGCTGCCGATATATCAAGAGCTGACAAAAGAGCAGATAGAGCATGTAGGTAAGGCGGTGCTTGAGTTTTATAAATAGGATTCGGAGAATCAAATTTGCTTAAGCCCAGCGACAATCCGCCGATAAGCTGGCCCGAGGGGAAAACACTTCGCGAGTTCGCGGGTCGATGGTGGGTTGCACATACTAAAAGCCGGAATGAAAAGGCGCTTGCGGGCGATTTGGCGGGCAAGAAAATAAGCTATTTTCTGCCGATGACCTGGAAGGTGAAAAAGATTCGGGGCAGGACGATAAAGTCGCTGCTGCCTTTATTTGGCGGGTATTTGTTTTTCTGCGGAGAAGAGAGGCAGCGAGTAGAGACGTTAAAAACAAACAGGGTCGCGAACCTGATAGATGTCGCGGACCAACGGCGATTAGTCGAAGAGTTGTCGCAGATAGAGCAGGCGATTGCTGCGGGAGCGGATTTGTCGCCTCACGATTACATCAAG
>JBEKAT010000177.1:0-2744 GCA_050015775.1 Sedimentisphaerales bacterium
TCCTTGATTGACCCCGGGTCGAAGGGCTTGACCAAAATCATATCCGGCTGGGGTGTTGACAGAGCCGCCAGCGCCTTCAAAGGCGTGGGGTTGCCGTAATACTCGACCCTTATATTTTCAACCAGCCCCGTCGATGCCCTGCCAGTGCGAACACCTTTAAGCTCGTCCTGCAGGACATCTACCGCCTTTTTCATCTTGGCTTCGCTGTCTGTTATTATCTGCTTAACGGGCATAGCTCGCCTCCTGCCTCTAACAAATCACGGTCCCTACCGGTTCGCCGCGAATCGCTTTGGTTAAATTGCCTTTCTTGAAGATGTTCAGCACGATTACCGGTATTTTGTTGTCCCGGCACAAGCTGATGGCCGAATGGTCCATTACGCGAAGATTCTTTTCGAGAACATCCTGATATGACAGTTTGTCAAAAAGTTTCGCATTGGGATTTTTTTTTGGGTCGTCGCTGTAAACGCCGTCAACCTTCGTCGCCTTTATCAGTACGTCGGCGTCAAGCTCCGCCGCCCGCAGTGCCGCGCAGGTATCGGTGGTGAAAAACGGGTTGCCTGTCCCGCCGGCTAATATTACGATTCTGCCCTGCTCAAAGTGTCTCATTGCTCTTCGGCGAATAAACCGCTCGCACATCGCCTCAACTTCTATCGCGCTCATCACGCGCGTCGTTGTGCCAAGTTTTTCGAGCGTTTCCTGCAGGGCGCAGGCGTTGATAATGGTCGTGAGCATCCCCATGTAATCCGTGGTATTTCGCGGTATCATTGTTTTTTGTGAAAATTTTTCCCCCCTGATGAAGTTCCCCCCCCCCACCACGACGGCCACCTGAGGACCGAGCTTGTTAATCTCGGCAATTCTGGCCGCTATCGACTCGAGATGCTCGCCGTCAATCCCGAAACCGCCTTGCTCGCAAAAACTCTCCCCCGATAACTTAAGCAGCACCCGCTTGTATTTGCTCGCTGGCATTTATTTTGTTTCCCATATCCTTTGGGTCGGCGAAAATATATTCTGCAGGCAAAAAGGGGCCTGACCCCTTTTTTGCATGACCGCTTATCCGACGTCGAATCTAACGAATTTTTTTAGTGTCGCCTTGCCGCCTGCCGACCTGGCCGCGTCATCCAATACCTGCGCCACTGTTTTAGTGTCATCCTTAACAAATTTCTGGTCGAGCAGGCAATTGTCCTCGAAAAATTTCTTCATTTTGCCTTCGACGATTTTATCTACGATGTTGGCCGGCTTATTCTTCATCTGGTCGGCGTAAATGCTCTTTTCCTGCTCAATCACCTTGGGATCGATGCCTGATTTGTCCAGTGCAAGCGGTTTTGTGGCGGTAATGTGCATCGCAATATCGGCGCCGGAACGCTTTAACTCTTCCGAGGAGGCCACCTTCGGGTCGCTTGCGGCTATTTCCAACATTGTTCCGACTTTCTTGTTGAAGTGCACGTAAACACATATAAGTCCGTCGCCATCGAGCCGGAATTTGGCGTAGTCACCGATTTCCGTTTTCTCGCCGGTTTTGCTTACCAGCTCTGTGATAACGTCGCGGAACTTTTTGCCGCCGACGGCTGTCTCCAGAACGTTCTCGATTCCGTCATTTTTGGCGCAAGCCATTCCGTATTCGGCCAGTTTATCCGCCACGGCCTTGAAATCATCGCTGTTGGAGACAAAGTCTGTCTCGCAGCACAGCGATGCCAGCACTGCAGTCCTGCCGTCCAGGCTTGCTTTACTGACCACCAGCCCCTGAGTAGTTTCGCGCTCCGCACGTTTGGCTAACGTCGCAAGGCCTTTTTTTCGCAGTATTGCCATTGCCGCGTCAATGTCGCCGTTGGCCTCTTCGAGCGCCTTTTTGCAGTCCATCATACCCTGGCTGCTCATCTTGCGAAGTTTAACTACCAGTGCTGCCGGAATCTCCGCCATTTCAAAAGCTCCTGCTAAAAAAACCTTTTGGGTTTATTGTTTCCTGATTACTGTGCCTGTCCGCCGTTTGTTTGGGGTGCTTCGCCCGTTTCTTCAGGCGCCGGCTCGGCTTCCGTCTTGTCCGCACGCGCCATTACCGTTCTTTTTGACCTGACGTGCTTAGGTTTGGACGCTACGTCCTTGCGAATCGTATCCATTGTTTTGCCTTGGGCTACCGCGTCGGCAAGCTCGTCCAGTAACAAACTTATCGCCCTTATCGAATCGTCGTTGGCTGGAATCACCACGTCCACTGTGTCAGGGTCGCAATCGGTATCAATTATCCCCACCGTTGTTATGCCGAGTTTTCTGGCTTCCCGCAGGGCGAGATATTCTTTTTTGCCATCGACTACGATAACGACGCCGGGCAGCCGGCCCATCTTGCGTATCCCCTCCATATTGCCTTTTATTTTCCGCAGTTCGCGTTTCAGCCGAGACGCCTGCTTTTTGCTCTGTGACTCGAGCGTTCCCGCTTCCTGCATCCCTTCCAGTTCTTCCAGCCGCTGAACACGCGACCGTATCGTCCTGAAATTCGTGAGAGTCCCGCCAAGCCATCGGTCCGATACGCAGTGCATTCCGCATTTTGCCGCCGATGCCTCAACCGCCTTTTGTGCCTGCCGCTTGGTTCCCACGAAGACGACGTCCTTGCCCGACGCTACTACGTCAACGAGCAGTTTCTTCGCAATTACCAGGCCCGCAAGTGTTTTGCGCACGTCGATAATGTGTATCTGCCCGCGTTTGCCAAAAATAAAAGGCCCCATTTTGGGGTTCCATCGGTTTGCGCTGTGTCC
>JBEKAT010000178.1:0-2727 GCA_050015775.1 Sedimentisphaerales bacterium
TGGAGAGATGGGCGTTTAAGAACGGCTATCATTTTGTTGGCCATTTCATTTATGTCCCAGAAATCGACCTTGAGAGCGTGGCTGACTATTTCGGCGACGCCGCTTTGTTTACTGATCAAGACGGGCACATTTCGGTTCATGGCTTCGAGAGGAGCAATTCCAAACGGCTCAGAAACCGAAGGCATTACATAGAGGTCGGCCATTTGATAGGCCCTGTCGACGTCCTCTCCCCGCAGAAAGCCGGTAAAGAGGACCTTGTGCCCGATACCCATCCGGGCTGCAAGCTCGATAGTTCCGTGCATCATATCGCCGTTTCCCGCCATAATGAATTTGACGTTACTAATCTCTTCGAGGACTTTTTTTGCAGCGGCAAGGAAATACTCCGGACCTTTCTGCATTGTGATTCGGCCGAGGAAAAGGACTATTTTATCCGTTTCGTCCAGCGGAATGTGCTGAGATTCATTGCCGCTGTGCTCCGCAGCGTTATGAACCACTTCCACTTTTTCTGATGGAACGTCATAATGTTTCAGGATTGTGTTTTTCGTAAGGTTGCTTACCGCTATAACCTTTGCCGCCGCGTACATGCCCTGTTGTTCAATGTCGTAAACCTGCTGATTGACGTGTTCGCCGCTACGGTCAAACTCCGTTGAGTGGACGTGCACGATTAAAGGTTTATAGCTTTGCCGTGACACCGCTTCGCCGGCAGGATATGTCATCCAGTCATGGGCGTGGATTACGTCGAACTGTTCGGTTGCAGCGATTCTGACTACTTTGTCAGTATATCCGCGGACATCCGAATAGATATCACCGCAGTAATTGTTCGGGTCGTCAATCTGTTCCAGACCGATATTGGCAGGTGCATTTGTTTGTTGAGCTGCCGAACAGCCGAGCTGCCAGCTCGCGGGAACAGTGGCAGCCTGGGCATACGGCCTGAGTGTCGAAGAAATCATGAGAAATCTTACACTTTTGAAGGCACAATGCTGGTTGCTTGGTATGTTAACATGGCCGGCGAGGTGACTTGTGCTCGCCTTAGGCAGAACAAATGTAACTTCTATGCCCAGCTCGTCCATCGCCTTAGTCAGGCCGTAACAGGCCGTGCCTAATCCACCGCTGATATAGGGGGGAAATTCCCACCCTAACATAAAAACTTTCATTGACAATCCTTTGTTAAGTGCGGCAAGATTTTCCTTACTTGACGGACTATGGGCGACTAACGACTACAAGGCGACTAACGATTACAAGATGGGAAACACGAGTGATAATGCTTACCCCTTCTGAGGGGGGCCTCGGCAAGCAAGATGAAGATAGAAGTTTAGCAGTTCCGTAACGCAAGTCAAGATAATTATTTTAATTTAGCTCCTTTTTGTGATATTTTTTTGAAAGCGGCCTTGCAGACCCTGTTTCTGCCCAAAACAAACGATTTTGAGCCGAGCGTATCAGAACCTCCTTTGCGTTTTTGCTCCTTTGTGGTGAATAACTTGTTTTCCGCCCGCAACTCGTCTATAATCCGTGCAAAAAATATGAAACGTAGGAGATACCTCTTTGAAAGTCGCGTTACTTGGTTTGATGCAGTCAGGCAAAAGCACTCTCTTTTCCGCAATCAGCGGCAAGCAAATGCTGCCAGGGGGACCTACGAGCATCGAGCAGGCCGTCGTCGCTTCGCCTGATGAGAGAATCATCTGGCTCACCGGCCATTACAAGCCAAAGAAAACGGTTTATGCGACAATCGAATGTCTCGACGTCCCAGGCCTCAACTTCGCCGACGACCACGGCAGGGCGGCCGCAAGACGTCTCATCGACCAAATTCGCACCGTCGATATGATTGCCCTGGTTATTGGTGCCTATGACAGCTCTGCCAACCCCGCCAAAGACCTCATCGACCTCCGCACCGAGCTTTTACTAACCGACTTGGCGGTTGTAACGACGCGAATTGAAAAGCTCGAAAAGGAAATCCACAAGCCCACCAAAACCCAGGCGCACGACAAGGCCGAGCTTGAACTTCACAAAAAGCTTCAGGCCGCGATTGAATCCGAAAAGCCCATCCGTTCCGTTGTTACAAATGACGCCGAACTGGAAATGGTAAGGGCGCTTGGTTTTCTCACTCTCAAGCCAATGGTCGTCGCCGTAAATATAGGTGAAGGCGCACAGGAACAGAAACTGGAAATCCCCGGCGACACGTCGACGCCCATAATAAGCGTCTGCGCGAAGCTCGAATACGAATTGTCGCAGTTGGATGCCGAGAGCAGAACACAATTTATGGCCGATTTAGGCATTACCGAATCCGCCGCCGGCAAATTAGTCCACGCCTGTTTCAAGACGCTTGGCCTGATTAGCTTTCTCACCGTCGGCCCCGACGAAGTCCGCGCCTGGCCCATTAAGCAGGGCACAATTGCACACGATGCCGCCGGCAAGGTCCACTCCGATATCAAACGCGGCTTCATTCGCGCCGAAACCTTCGCTTACAGTGACATAAAACAATTAGGCGACGAAAAAGCCGTCAAAGCCGCGGGCAAATTCCGCCTCGAAGGCAAGGAATACGTCGTCCGTGACGGCGACATCATCAACTTCCGCTTCAACGTCTGATGTGCCGCGTGTCATTCCTGCGCAAGCAGGAATCCACGTTCATATGAATCAGAAATCCTCTCAATGCGGCTGAAGGGGCTCGAACCCCCAACCTTTGGTTCCGTAGACCAACGCTCTATCCAGTTGAGCTACAGCCGCGATTGT
>JBEKAT010000179.1:0-2694 GCA_050015775.1 Sedimentisphaerales bacterium
CCTCTTATCTGCATCTTGTTGGCGTCCTTGTTCACTTCAAACGCATACGCGCTTACCTTGCCGGCAAGGTGCGTCCCCTGCTCCGTAATCAATGGCCGAACTATGATATTATGGTCTTTCATAATGCCAGCAGTTAATTCTCACCCGACTTATTATTGTTAATAAGAGACAGGAACGCCTCTTTGGTAAACAGCAATTTGGTATGTCTGCAAATGTCCCCCGCGTTTGACTCGACCACAGGCATCACTGACACCTTCGCTATGTTCCTCGCCGAACGCCAAATCGTATCGTTGTACTCTCCAATTATCACAAGGCAGCTTCTATCGATTTTAAGATTACCCAGTATATTCACGAAATCCCTGGTCTTTGGCTTCTCAAATTTCAACTGGTCAACGACAACCACATTATTGCTCAAAAGCTTCGACAGTATCGCCGAATCCCTTGCCAGTTTTCTCTGCTTTTTAGGCATCTGCTGGCTGAAATCTCTCGCCACTTTCGCAAACGTCACGCCGCCGCCAACCCGCTTGCCCGTCCTGATTGTGCCGGCCCTGGCGTTACCAGTATGCTTCTGCGCGTAAATCTTGCGGGTCGAACCCGCAATCATACCCCTGCTTTTCGTCGCCGCTGTCCCCACCCGTTTGTTCGCATGGTACATCACTATCGCCTGCTTCAGCAGCGAATACCTAACGCGACCACCGAACGTTGACTCGTCAACCTTCAAGCTCTCGACCTCTTTACCGTTTTTATCGTATACAGATAAGCTAATCATCCGCCAATCCCTGCGCTGATATCTATACCTTATTCTTCTGTGAAGTTCTCACTACAACGTAACCACCCGCAGGCCCTGGCACCGACCCTTTGATTACCAGCAGGTTATTTTCCTGGTCTATCGAAACAAGGCGATGGGTCTTGACCGTAATCCGTTTAGCGCCCATGTGTCCGCCCATCTTTTTACCCCTCTTTATGTCTCCGCCGTGACCACGGTCGGTTCCATAACCCGCCTGAGAACCCGGCGAACGGTGTTTGCGCTCGGTCCCGTGCGAACCCGGCATACCGCCAAAATGGTATCGCTTCATCGGGCCGGCAAATCCCTTGCCCTTGCTTGTCCCGATGACGTCCACAAATTTCGTCTCGGCAAAAACTGAAACCGTTACCGATTCGCCCTGATTCAACTCCGTCTTCGCATCGCCCGCAAGCCGCATCTCCCTAATATACTTCTTCGGCAGGGTCTTGGCTTTTTCAGCGTGTCCAATCGCGGGCTTTGTCCTGCGCGACGCTTTCGTATCGTCATAACCCAGTTGCACCGCGTTATAGCCGTCCGTTTCAACGGTCTTTACCTGCATAACGACACAGGGGCCGGCCTGTATGACCGTAACGGGCAACAGCTGTTCCTTCTCATCGTAAACCTGCGTCATTCCAACCTTTTTTCCAAGCAGCATCGCCACTTTTGTCTTCCCTGTTACTGACCTGCTTTATTATGCCTTAATCTTTACGAAAACACCGGCCGGCACTACCAGCCGATTAAGCACCTCAACCGTTCGCGCATTCGCCTCACGAATGTCAATCAGACGCTTGTGTGTCCGCATCTCAAACTGCTCGCGTGATTTCTTGTCAACATGAGGACTTCTCAGCACAGTATATCTTTCAATTCTTGTCGGAAGAGGAATGGGGCCGCTGACACGAGCATTGGTTCTTCTGGCGTGCTCCACTATCTCCTTCGCGGAAGCGTCCAGAATCCTGTGGTCGTACGCTTCCATCCTTATCTTTATTCTTTCTGTCTCACCGGCCATAAAACTGCGCCCAAATTCTCAGTATTACTGCAACCTGTTTTTTCGCACCTTTGACCGCGACTACTACACTTCCGCTATCACTGCCACCGACGGATAATTTCGCCGGCTTCAGCGACCTGTCTTGCCTTTTTAGCAGGAAGGACCTGACCTGGTCATCAAACGCCTGCGGTCACAGGCATCCGACGCCACAATCGCCTTCCTTAACGAATCGGGGTTCTAAACTTTTCAGATTGCGTTGAAACCTGATTATTCGCCAAATCGACAACGCATCTCAGACTTATGGGGCTTATTGGCAGCCCCTGCTGTACCCCTTAATTAAAACAAACCATCAATTAAACCGTCCTTGACGACCACGATTCGCAGACGTGTTACAGCCCAACTCGTCAATCGCAAAGCCATCCTGGCAATGCTCGCTACGGCTGAAAAACGAGTAATTTAACATACCGTCTGGCATCCGTCAACAACTTACAAAAAAAATTTCAAAAATTACATTTTTTATTTATAGCGAGATAACCTGCTCGGCAATCTGCTCAGGCACCCTCTCGTAGCTGCACGGCTCCATCGTAAACGTGCCACGCCCTGCCGTTGCGCTTCTTATCTCGCTGGAATACCCAAACATCTCAGACAAAGGCACTTTCGCGTCAATTGTCCGGATTTTACCGTGAATTCTGCAGTCCGTAATAAAACCCCTCTTGGCAAGCAAGCTGGACTGCACCACCCCAAAATTGACCTCCGGAACAACCACTTCGACCTTCATAACCGGCTCCAAAAGCACCGGGCCCGCCTTTTCGAGCGCTGCTTTAACCGCAATTGCTGCCGCCTGCTCAAATGCAATATCAGATGAATCCACCGTATGATATGAGCCGTCAATTAACGTAACTTTAACTCCCATAACGGGATAGCC
>JBEKAT010000180.1:0-10063 GCA_050015775.1 Sedimentisphaerales bacterium
CGCGTATATCCGCCTTTTCTATCCAGATACCGCGGGCCAAGCTCGCTGAACAATTTGCCGATTATCGTGCCCTTGCGAACCTGCTGACCCTGCTCATCCTTGATTATGTCACGGTCGCCCAATATCGAGATTGCCCGCCGTCTGGACGCCAATGTTCCCTTCCTGGCAAGCGTAATCAGCTTCTCGGCGAAACCCTTGACTTCCTTTGCCTTTCGGATAGTCGTCGAAATCGTCTCATGCTCAAAAAGCGCTACCGCCAGATTGCGACGCAACGCTATGCGATGCGAACTTGTTCGACTTAACTGTCTGCCTGCGACTCTGTGACGCATAAACTAAAAATCCCCTTTTCCGCCCCGCCGTCAAAACGCGGGGCAAATCAAAATCAATCTATTCCCGCCATTCCCAGCGACAAGCCGATATCCACGAGTTTTCTTTTGACCTCGCGCAAGCTGGTCTTGCCGAAGCTGCGAATCTCAAGCAATTCCGCCTCTGTCATTTTGACAAGCTGCCTGACGGTCTCGATCTTCGCCGATTCAAGACAGTTGTTTGCCCGAACCGAAAGCTCAAGCTCCTGGATGGGCATATTCAGCTTGGTCTGCATTTCTTCACCAACTTTGGGCTGCGGCTGGTCAACCGTCACTTCACCCGATACCGTTTCGGTTCCCATTTCGCTATACTGCACAAACGGATTGATGTGCTTGCGCAGAATCTTGGCCGCCTCGACCATCGCCATATCGGGCGTAATTGCCCCGTTGGTCCATACCTCAAGTATCAGCCGGTCATAATTCGTTTTTTGTCCGACTCGCGTATCCTCGGTGATGTATCGAACCCTGGTGACGGGTGAATACACGGCATCGAGCATTATCCTGCCGACTTCCTGTTCGTATCTGTCAGCCGCGGCAAGCCGCTCCGCAGCAGGCATATAGCCCCGACCGCTTTCAACTACCATCTCCATCTCGAACTTCACGTCTTCGGTCAAAGTGACTATGACCTTGTCTTTGTCCACGATTTCTATCGCGGGGTCGGCAACGATATTGGCCGCAGTCACTACGCCTGCCTTGTTGACGGCAACCTTCATCACCTTCGGCCCGTCCGTTTGAAGCCGGACCGTCAGATTCTTGACGTTCAGAACAATATCCGTCACGTCCTCCATCACGCCTTTTATCGAGGTAAACTCGTGATTGACGCCCACAATCTTGATGGAGGTTACCGCGCTGCCTTCAAGCGAGCTGAGCAAAACCCGCCTCAAGCTGTTGCCGATAGTCGTGCCTAAACCTCGCTCGAACGGCTCAATATAAAACTTCCCATACCTGTCGCTCGCTATTTTACTGTCGCGCTCGACACGAGTCGGCAACTCCAGACCACGCCATGTAATTCGCATACTGGCCTCCTCAAAATCAGCCAATTCAAAACTATCTCGAACAGAACTCAACAACCAACTGTTCCTCTACAGGAATTTGCACGTCATCCCTTGTTGGGATTGCCACTATCGTCGCCTCCGGCTTATCACGATCCAGCTGCAACCAGCCCTGTGTCGTGAAATTCGGATTCAACGCCAATTGCTGCTTGATTTCCTTAACACTCTTTTCCGAACCTTTTACCGTAATCTTGTCGCCTACATCGACGCTGTAATCCGGCAAATCAACCTTGTGTCCCTTGACATGTATGTGCCCGTGAGTAATCAACTGTCGGGCGGCTTTCCGCGACGGCGCAAAATTCAACTTGTATATCACGTTGTCCAGGCGTCTTTCCAAAAGTTGTAACAGTGTCTGACCCGTGTTGCCTTTCAGCCGTTCGGCCTGGTGAAAATACCGTATAAACTGGCTTTCAAAAATGCCGTAGTATCGCTTTACTTTCTGCTTTTCACGAAGCCGAACCCCGTATTCGCTCATCCGGCCTCGTCGCCAGCCGTGCATTCCAGGCGCCAGATTCTTCTGCTTTTTTTCCACCGGGCATTTCGCCGTCTCGCACCTGCCGCCCTTCAGCATCAGCTTGATGCCTTCGCGACGACAATGCTTACAAGATGATTCAAGGTAACGTCCCATTTGTTCCAGCCAAGCTCCTAATATTCTTTAATACAAACCACTGTTTTTAATCACCAACAACCACACACAAAATCATATTCGCCTGCGCTTGCGAGGCCGGCACCCGTTATGCGGCAGCGGCGTTACGTCTTCAATTGATGATATTCGCAATCCCGCCTGCTGTAACGCGGCAACCGCGGATTCCCGTCCCGGGCCGGGGCCTTTCACTCTCACCTCGACCTCACGGACGCCGTTGCGCATAGCCGCGCTGGCAGCACGTTGCGCCGCCTGCTGGGCCGCAAACGGCGTGCTTTTACGCGCGCCCTTGAAGCCGACACAACCGGCGGAACTGGTGCAAATCGCGCCGCCTTCAACATCCGTCACTGTAATCAGCGTATTATTGAAAGACGCCTTTATGTGAACGACCGCTTTTGCTATATTCTTCCTGACTTTATGTTTTACGACATTCGCCATTGTTCAAAAAACTCCGCGAACCAAATTATGAAAACAAAAAACTATCCTCGTATTTCCTTCACGCCCTTCTTCCCGGCAACCGTCTTCCTCGGCCCCTTGCGCGTCCTGGCATTGGTCCGCGTCCGCTGGCCGTGAACAGGCAACCCTTTCCTGTGACGAACGCCCCTGTAACAGGCGATGTCGCGCAAACGGGCGATATTCTGTGTTACCTGCCTGCGAAGCTGTCCGCCAACGACGTAACTGCGCTCGATAATCTGTGTTATTCGGCTCAGCTCGTCTTCGGTCAGCTTGCCTGCCTTGGTATTTATGTCAACCTTCGCCTCGTTAAGAATTTCCACGGCGGTGTGCCTGCCTATGCCGTAAACATAGGTCAGCGCAATCCACATTGCCTTCTGATTTGGAATATCAATACCAACAACACGCGGCATAACTGCTCCTTATAAATTGCCTTCAGGCCGTGACCGCCAAACTATCCCTGTCTCTGCTTATGACGGGGGTTGCTGCAAATCACGCGCACCACGCCTTTACGACGCACAATCCTGCAATTCTCACAAATACGTCTTACTGAACTTCTTACTTTCATTGCCTAAATCCGCCTTGTAAAACAAACGCTACACAACCAATCGTCTAATTTCGCAAAATAATCCGGCCCCTGTTCAGGTCATAGGGCGACATCTCAACCGTAACCGTGTCGCCCGGCAGTATCCGGATAAAATGCATCCGCATCTTGCCGGAAACGTGCGCCAAAATCTGGTGCCCGTTCTCAAGTTTGGCCTTGAACATCGCGTTCGGCAGCGCTTCGAGCACTTCTGCCTGCAATCTTATTGCGTCTTTTTTGGTCATAACCTACTTTAACGTCAACACTTCACATCCGCGACCGGTTATCGCTATAGTATGTTCAAAATGAGCCGAACACTTTTCGTCAGCGGTTACAACTGTCCAGCCATCCTTAAGCGTCCGAACATCGCTGACGCCACCGTTAATCATCGGCTCAACAGCCAAAATCATTCCTTCTGCCAGGACAATGTCGTTCGCCAAAAGCTCATCGCTGACGAAATTAGGCACTCTCGGATCTTCGTGCATCTGGGTCCCGATTCCGTGTCCGACAAACTCGGTCACAACCGAAAAACCCGCCGATTCAGCCATCTTTTGCATTTCGCCCGCTATTTTGCTCCAGCGAACTCCGGGGGCAGCCATTCTTATCGCCATATCAAGCGCCCCTTTGGTGATATCCATCAACCGGCGGTTCTCCACGGATATCTCGCCGACGGCAACCGTAACAGCCGCGTCGCCGCAATATCCTCGAAGCCGCACGCCGAAGTCGATACTCAGGATGTCGCCTGGTTTGAGCGTTACCTGGTTCGACGGTATCCCGTGAACCACCTGCTCGTTAATCGACGCGCAAATCACTCCGGGAAACGGCATCCTGGCATAGGGACTGCGAACCCCCTTAAACAGGGGCTGCGCTCCCGCCTGGGACGTCAGTTTTGCCGCCACCTCATCCAGATGAGCAGTGCTCACCCCGGGCCTGGCAATCTCTTGCAATTTTGAAAGAACACCCGCTACAACGGCGCCTGCATCACGCATCAATTCAATTTCACGTCTGCTGCGAAGCGTTATAGCCATCTAAAAAAACCATACATCAAGCCAAAGAGGCCAACTTGCTGAATATCAGGTCTTTTACGTCTTCTGCTTCTTCGTTGGCATCGATGTCATAGACAGTATTTTTTCGCTTATAATAATCAACCAATGGCGCCGTCTGCTCGTTATAATTCTTCAGCCGGGTTACCACAACCTCAGCCGTATCATCCGGCCGCTGTAAAAGCGAACTACCATCCTTGTCGCATTTCCCGTCAACACGGGGCTTTAAATTCTCAACGTGATAAACCGCGGCGCATTTCGGACAAATCCGTCTGCCGGTTATTCTCCGGACAATAACCTTTTCGTCCACCTGCAGATTCAAAACCGCGTCTATCTTCTGCTTCCTGCCGCCAAGCGCCTTGTCAAGGTCCACCGCCTGCTTTACCGTGCGGGGGAAACCATCCAGCACGTAACCACCTGCGGGCGCCCTGGCGATTTCATCAATCATCATATCTATAATAATATCATCCGGCACTAACGCCCCGGAATCCATATAACTCTGGGCCTTTTTGCCCAGCGCCGTTCCCTGCGCCCTGTGACGTCTAAGGATGTCGCCGCTCGACAGATGCAGCAAACCATACTTTTCTACTATGTACTTGCACTGTGTGCCCTTGCCGGCACCGGGAGCGCCAAGCAGCACAATCCTCATGAATACGCTCCCTTTATCCTGCCGGTCTCGCTGAATCCTTCATAGCTGTGCATAAGCAAACTTGCTTCTATCCTCTGAACGAAGTCCAGCGAAACACTGACGACAATCAACAGCCCCGTCCCGCCCAAAAACGTAGCCACTCGCCAGTCAACGCCCAACAGTCCCATCACCACTGATGGCACCACCGCGATTACAGCCAAAAATGCCCCGCCGTAATAAGTCACTCTCGTCATCACCGTCTCAAGATACTCTGCGGTTCTGCGACCAGGACGCAATCCGGGGATAAAGCTGCCCGCATCACGAAGATTCTTGGCAAGGTCTTTGGGCTGGAACTGAACTGAAACCCAGAAGTACGCAAAAAGGAATATCAAAATCATATATATGATATTGTAGGTGAACGCGTGCGGGCCTAAAGAGCTTTGGATAGTTACGAATATCGTTGAACGCCCAATCATCTCTATCCGTCCCAGTTGCACCACAATCACCGGTAAAAAAGACATAAACGCCGAGGCGAAGATTATCGGCATCACACCGCCATGGTTAACCCGCAAAGGCAAATAATGCCTCTGGCCGCCATACATCCGGTGACCACGCATCATTTTCGCCTGCTGAACTGGTATGCGTCTTTGGCCCTGCGTTATTAAAATAGCGCCTGCAACAACAAAAACGAACGCACATATAAGAATCAGAATCTTCGTCGGACCGATACTGCCGGGAGGAGGTGCGACATTAAAGGATACTGACAGCATCAGCTTGCGCAATGCCCATGGCATACGGGCAATAATACCTGCCATAATTATCAAACTGATGCCGTTGCCTATGCCGTATTCATCAATCTGCTCGCCAAGCCACATCAGGAATATCGTCCCGGCGGTCATACCGATTACACCCATAATCGCCGCCTGGACGTGCATTCCCGGATAGGTGTAACCACCCAGCAGCCGCATATACATCCACGACTGAATCACACAAATCGGCACCGTCAGATAACGCGTATATTCCTGTATCTTCTTGTAGCCGGTCTGCCCTTCCTGCCGCAGCTTTTTCAAAGCCGGCACCACTTCCTGCACCAGCATCAAAATAATCGACGACGTGATATACGGCATAATGCCCAGACCGAACAAACTGCTGTTATCAAGGTTGCCGCCCGTGAATATCTGCATCATCTCGGCGGCCCGCCCGAAGGGACTGTCCGTGTCGCGGGCGCCTGCCGCATTCATTATCGCTTCAATATCAAACCCGGGTATGGGGACATGAAAACCGATGCGATAGATAACCAACATCCCCAGCGTGAACAACAGTTTGCTCCGCAAATCAGCTATCTTAAATATGTTGACTACCGTTTTAAGCATCTTCGTTTTATTGGCCGACAATAATCCTTAAAATTATGAACGACGCGCTATACAAGCTGCACCGTTCCTCCGCAATCGGTAATTTTCTGCTCGGCGGCCTTGCTGAATTTGTGCGCTGTCACCTGCAGACGTTTCGTTAACGCTCCGCCTCCGAGAATCTTCACTTTGCTTTTGCCGCTGTCAATCAGGCCGACGTCCGAAAACTGCTGCAAACTCACGACGCTGCCGTCTTCAAATCTCTCCAATTGCGATACGTTTACAACCTCGTACCGCTGGGCAAAATCGAAGTTGCTGAAGCCGCGTTTAGGCATCCGCCTGAACATCGGTATTTGTCCGCCTTCATGCTGCCCCGACCGCCTCGCGCCAGACCTGCTCCGGCTGCCCTTGTGTCCCCGGCCGCATGTCTTGCCGTGACCACTGCCTGAACCTCTGCCCAGACGTTTGCGCGCCTTATGTTTACCCGCAACAGATGTTATCTGCCACTCGTACATCTATCATCACCACCTTTTTACCTGCTGCACTTCCACTCCTCGAAGCCGTTCGATTACTTCCTTGGTCCGAAGCTTCATCAATCCGTCCATTGTGGCCTTCAGAACATTCTTGGCCGATGTGCTGCCATAAACCTTGGTAAGCACATCCTGTACTCCTGCGTATTCCAGCACCGCACGCGCGCTCAAACCGGCGATAACGCCCGTTCCCGGGCTGGCCGGCACCAGCGTTACCCGTGTTGCACCGAACTTCCCCATAACCTGATGAGGAAGCGTATGGCCCAAAAGCGGAACCTTTCGCAGGTCCTTCTTTGCCTCTTTTATGCCTTTTTCAACCGCCGCCGGAACTTCGTTGGCCTTGGCATAACCGATGCCGACTGTCCCTGCACGGTCGCCCACAACCACCAAAGCTCCAAAACTGAATCTGCGGCCGCCTTTTACCACTTTGGCGCAACGATACACTTTAACCACCGTATCCTCTAACAGCGACTCTTCCCGCTCACCTGGTCTAAATGGTTCTGCTGCCAATTTTTTTCTCCAAACTTACCGCGTTACTATTGTCATTAAAATACCAGTCCTGCTTTTCTGGCCGCATCCGCAAGACTTTTAACTCTGCCGTGATATCTGTATGACCCCCTGTCAAAACACACACACTTGATGCCCACACCCATCGCCTGCTTGGCAATTGCTTCGCCTATCAGTTCCGCCGCCTTCTTGTTGCCCGTCTTGGCAATTTTGTCACGCAGCGTCTTCGACTTGGTGCTGGCGGAAGCGAGGGTCAACCCCGCCATGTCGTCTATCACCTGGGCGTATATGTGTCTGCTTGAGCGGAATATCGACAATCTCGGCCGCTCAGGCGTTCCACACAATTTTTTGCGCACGTGAAACTTACGTCGTTGCGCAGCTCTTTGTATGCTTTTCCTTCTCATTACTTATCAATCAATCCTCGATTATGCTGTGCCTGAAGTAAACGTCTTGCCGACCTTGCGTTTCACAACTTCGCCGGCGCGACGAATCCCCTTGCCCTTATAGGGCTCGGGCGGTCTTATCTTTCGCACGTCCGCGGCAAATCGCCCCAGCACACATTTATCCACCGACGACATACTGAACTTTGCCGGTGTATCATCGCCTCTGGTAGCCGCCACGTCTATCTTCACTTTAACGCCCTTTGGTATCGCTATCTCTATCGGATTGGCAAAACCCACCTGCAGAACTAATTTGCCGCCCAGTTCCTTGACGGTATAGCCCGTCCCGTACACCTCGAGCTTCTTTTCGAACCCCTTGCTCACTCCCTCAACCATATTCGCAAGCAGCGCCCGCATTGTCCCGTGCAGTTGCTTGTCCTCTCGAATCTGTGGGTTCTTATTATCAACCACTATATTGCCGGTCGCTTTATCGAGCCGAACTTCTATCTGCGGGCGACAAGCCATTTCGATACTGCCCAACGGCCCGGAAACCTTTACCTGTCCGCTTTTCTGTTCGAGCTTCACGCCGGAAGGAATACTTATTGGTTTTTTGCCTATTCGACTCATCAACGCACCGTACAGATTATCTCGCCGCCAATCTTAGCTTGCCGGCAGCCCTTGTCGCTCATCAGTCCTTTACTTGTCGAGATTATGGCTATGCCCATCCCATTCATAACACAGGGTAAATCGTCAACCGACGAATAAACCCGCCTACCGAGCTTGCTTATTCTCTTGATATCCTCAATAGCCGAACGGCCCGTCTGGTCGTATTTCAGCGTAATCCGCAATATTCCCTGCGTGCCGTCCTCGATTTTATCAAAGTCCTCTATGTAACCTTCCGTCTTCAGCACGGCCGCAATCGCCACGCAGACCTTCGAGGCCCTGATGTTCACCTGTTTGCTCATTATCCGAGCAGCGTTGCGAACTCTTGTCAACATATCCGCTATTGGGTCATTCAAGCTCATATTCGATTCTCTTATTCTCCTACCGGCTCATCCGGCGTCTTTTACCAGCTTGCCTTCTTGATTCCGGGTATCTTGCCTTCGTGGGCAAGCTTCCTGAAGCAAAGCCGGCAAATCTTAAACTTTTGATAAACAGCTCTGGCCCTGCCGCAAATCTTACAACGAGTGTACTGCCTTACCTTGAACTTCTGTTTCTTTTCTGACTTGTTAACAAGGGCCTTCGTAGACATAGTTACCTGCTAAAATCCTTAACTTGTTCTATAAGTCAAATTAGTCCTGTTCCGCCTGCTGCGACTTCGAATCGGCCTTCTGGACCCGGAACGGCATACCAAACAGCGCCAGCATCCGTCTTGCCTCATCATCGCTTTTGGCCGTCGTTACAAACGTTATGTTCATACCCTGCTGAAACTCAACCTTCACCGGGTTGATTTCAGGGAAAACCGTCTGTTCGCTCAGTCCCATCGAGTAGGCGCCTCGACCGTCAAAACCGCGGGGATTAAGCCCGCGAAAATCTCTCACCCGCGGTATCGCCAAGCTGATGAGCCGGTCCATAAACTCGTACATCCGCTCGCCTCGCATGGTAACCTTCAACCCGGTCTCCTGCCCCGCACGAACCTTGAAGTTCGAGACGCTCTTCTTGGCCTTGCACACCAGCGGCATCTGTCCCGTTATCAATGTCAGGTCGGCCTTGGCCAGCTCAATGTACTTCTTATCCTGCGCCGCCTTGCCGACACCCATCGAAACGATTATCTTCTCTAAGCGGGGCACCGCCATTCGGTTCTTATACCCGAACTCTTTTACCAGTTCCCCGACAACCTTCGACTTGTATAAATCTTTCAAACGTGCCATCGTTAATTACCACTGCTCATTTCTTTTTCGGATGTCTGATTACGCTTATTTTTGTGCCGTCTTCGGCGACTCGCTGCTTGCCGCCGTCCTTGCCGATCTCATAGTGCACCCTGCTGGCCTTCGATGTCTTCGGGTTGACCGGCTGAACGTTGCTTATATGTATCGGCTGCTCGATATTTATACGCCCGCCGGAAGGACTCTTTCGCGACGGCTTAACATGCTTCTTCGCCAGGTTTATACCCTGAACGATTACCTTGTTTTCATCTCGCAGCACGCGAAGCACCTTCCCCGTCGTACCCTTATAGTCGCCGGCTATAACCTGTATCATATCATCTTTTTTAACGTGCATCGCCATCTGCCGTATCCTGTCGCCTGTTAAACAACCTCGCTTGCCAGCGAGACAATCTTCATATAGCTCTTTTCACGAAGCTCACGGGCAACCGCACCGAAAATACGCGTGCCTATCGGGTTGCCTTCCTCATCAATCATAACCGCCGCGTTTTTATCGGATGTTTGGTGCGAACGATAACGCACTTGTGCACCTTCTTGTTGTCAAGCTGACAGGTGGGCAGCCACTTCTTTATCGCCACACACACGATGTCCCCGACGCCCGCCACCGCGCGCGTGAACTTGCCGTGAGCGCCGCTTTTGCCCACAAC